>DAOTUB010000001.1:0-22020 GCA_034437455.1 Anaerolineae bacterium
GCGACGACGCCGTCGAGGGTATCTTTGACGCCCCGAAGCCGATGAGACCGTCCGGGCCGGGCTTGCCGCCATAACTCTCAGCCGGTATAATCCAGTCTTTTGAACGCCCTTCCTTCCCGTCATCCACCCTCCTTGCCCAACTGGCGTAACCGCTCCAGCCGCGCTTCCCGCTTGCGGACGCGCAGAACCTCTTCCAGTTCCTCTATCGACAGTTCGTCAACCGTGCGACGGTCTTTCATCTCTTTCCTCTGCGTGGGTAGACTTATACACCGATTGGCTATATTGTCAAGTTCGCCGCAATTACCGAGCAGTCCACTGAACGCTTGACAAATCACCTGATCAGACAGATAATTTATGAGGTAATAAACTTTACCTGCTCGCACTACTCAAACCCCCATCCTGGGAACACCTGACGTAGCGGGAAAATGCTTTTTCGTACATCCTTTTGGCCCAGATGCCTCTTGATCGGGCCGCGCCAACAAGGAGTTGATAGTGTCAGAAAGGGATCCATCTCAGATCCAATCCGAATTGACCACGATTCTACGTGATTATCTCCCCTCATCCCTTGAACGACGGTGTCTTCTCGGCGATCAGATCAGGGAGCCCGACCCCTGCGTGCAGCACCTCGACGCGCTGCTGCGCACGATCTCCACCTATCTCCCTCGCCAGGTCGTCTTTCCCCTGCTGGCAGACCCCGAGCCAGGCAAAGTGGAAGGCGGCTTTACTTACGGCACGGTGATGTTCGCCGACATCTCTGGCTTTACGGCCATGTCCGAAAAGCTCTCTCAACTGGGCAAGGAAGGCGCCGAAAAGGTCACCGAGGTGATCAATCGCCTGTTCACCGCCTTGTTGATGGCGACTGAGCGGTACGGCGGCGACCTGCTCAAATTCGGCGGCGACGCCATGCTCATCTTCTTCGGCGGCGATGGGCACGAATTGCGGGCCTGCCTGGCCGCGCTGCGGATGATGGAGACGATGGGCTGGCTCTCCGAAACTGTCACCTCCCAGGGCGTCTTTCACCTCCAGATGCACATCGGCATCGGCAGCGGCCCGCTCTTTATGGCCCGGTTGGGTTCGGAGGAGGGGATGGAGTTTGCCGTCATGGGACGAGCGATGGCACAGATGGCCCAGGCTGAGGATCTATCCGAGGCGGGCGAGGTCTTTATCGACCCCACGACTCGTCAGGTTATCGCCGAATGGGCTCGCGTTGGCGAGACTCGAAACGGCTTCTGTCCATTGCTCGGTTTTCGGGAGGACGTTCCTCCTCTGGCTGACACAGCAAAACATTCCCTGTCTACCCTGCTTCCTCCTCCGACAGAGGGAGACGTGCTTCCCTGGATCGAGACCACCGTCCGGCGCGTCCAGGCGCTGGAACTATTCCTCCCACCAGGTCTGATGGACCGGATCAAAATGGAGCCGAGGCGGATGGTCATTGGCGGGGGGTTCCGACCAGTGACGATCTTTTTCGCCAACTTTTACGGCATCGACGACATCATCGAACAACTGGGCGAGGAACGCAGCGCCGAGATCACGGCCATCCTCAACGCCCACTTTACGACGATGCGGCGCATCATCGCCAAGTACGGCGGCGTGGTCAATAAGGTGGACACCTATGCCGTGGGGCACCGCATCATGGCGCTCTTTGGCGCACCCCGCGCTCACATCGACGACCCTGAACGGGCGATGCGGGCGGCGCTGGAGATGCAGGAGGCGATGGCGGGTTTTGCCGAACTGGAAACTTCCTGCGGCGTGTTTTCTCTCAAGCAGCGCATCGGCCTCAACACGGGGTTGGTCTTTGCCGGCAACGTCGGTTCGCCCGCCCGCCAGGAATACTCGGTGATGGGCGACGAGGTCAACCTGGCCGCCCGCCTGATGGGCGTGGCGACCGAGGGGCAGGTGATCGTAAGCCAGAGCACCGTCCGACAGTCCGGCGACGTCTTTTTGCTCCACGAACACGAACCGGTGCGGGTCAAGGGCAAGTCGCTGCCCGTCCAGAACTATGAGACGCTGGGGTTGCAAGAGCATCGCGTCCGCGAGCGTCGCCCGTTGATCGGGCGCGACGAGGAATGGCAGATCGTTCACGACCTGACCGACCTGGCCCTGGACGGCGAGACCCAGGTACTCACCATCGTCGGCGACGTGGGGTTGGGCAAGTCGCGCTTCATCGAGGAGTTGACGGCCCATTGGACAGAAGAGCACGAAGCATTGAGCATTGGATTCTCCTGCCCCTCCTTCGGCCGTCACACGCCCTACCTGCCCTGGCTGGACTTGTTGCGAGCCTTTTTTGGTTTCAACCCCGCCGACTCAAACCAGGTCAAGCTGGAAAAGATCGCGGCGCTCTTGCGCGAAATCAACCCCACCTGGAGCGATTGGACGGTACTGCTCGGCGGCTTGCTGGGGCTGGAGGTCGAAGAGACCGCGCTGGTGCACGCTCTCGACGCCCAGACTCGTCAGCGGATGATCTTTCGTCTGGTGACCGGCCTGGTGGCTCACGTCGCCAGCGAGCAACCACTCCTGCTCGTCATCGATGACTTGCAGTGGGCCGACGACACCTCCGTCGAATTGGTCAACCAGGTAGCGCGCCAGGCGACTGGCCGCCCTCTTTTGCTCGTGTTGGCTCACCGACCAGAAGAATCGCTGGCGTTGGACGTGGCAGATCTATCCCATCACACCGGCCTGCGTTTGGAGGAGCTTTCTGACGAGGCGAGTTTGCGTCTGTTGGACATCCTCTTGCCCACCACTCCCCAGATGCCACGGCAACTGAAAGAATTGATCCTCGAGAACGCCCAGGGCAACCCCCTCTTTATCGACGCGGTAGCGCACTCGCTCATCGAGAACTATTTGACGCTCGACGAAGAGACCGGTGCCTACCACGCCCGGACCGACCTGGAGCAGATCGAGATCCCCGATTCGGTCAACCGGGTGATCATGAGTCGCATCGACCAACTGGACGAGAGTAGTCGTAACGTACTGCGGGTCGCCTCGGTCGTCGGCAAAGAGTTCGAGCACTGGCTGCTCAGCGCCATCTACCCTTATGGTCGGGCGGAAGGAGAACTGGAAGAGCGATTGGATGAACTCTCACAGCGAGAGATCCTGGATGGTCCCCAGCCTGACCTGATGTATCTCTTCCGTCACATCCTGACCCGCGAGGTGGCCTACGAGAGCCTGCTCTACGCCGACCGCCGCCAATTGCACCGCAGCATCGGCGAGTCCATCGAAACCCAACAGGCGGGCCGATTGGCTGAGTACTGGGAGGTGCTGGCCTACCACTTTGGGCTGGCCGAGGAATGGGAACAGGCGCTCGATTATCACCTGCAAGTCGGTCGCAGAGCGCAGTCGATCTATGCCAACGAGGACGCCATTCATCACTTTCGCCAAGCTCTCGAGGCGGCGGAGCAGGTAGAGGGGAGCGAGAGTCGCCAACTCGTGGCCCACGAGGGGCTGGGCGACGTGTTGGACACCCTGGGTAACTATGACGAGGCGCTGACTCATATCTACCAGGCACAAGACCTGGCGATGATGGCTGGTCTTTCGTCGGAGGATACAGCACGCCGGCTGGCCGACCTGTGTCGCAAGACGGCCATCATCTATGAGAAGAAGAGCGACTATGACAAGGCTTTCGAATGGCTGCATGGTGGACTGGCTGCTCTCGAAGGGATGGACGTCGTTGAAAAGGCGCGTGTCTACCTGATGGGCGCAGGCATCTACCACCGCCAGGGAAACAACACCGAGGCGCTCCAATGGTGCCAGCACAGCCTGGACATCGTCGCTCTCTTGCAGAAGGAGAATGAAGCAAACCTCCAAGTCCTGGCCCATGCCTACTACCTCCAGGGGGCGATTTATCTCCGCTATGGCGACTATGCCCAGGTCATCCAAGTGTGTCAGAGGAGCCTGGCTTTGTACGAGCAGTTGGGAGACATTGAGGGAGCCGGATCGGCGCACACCAATCTGGCGAACGCTTATCTCTATCGGGGCGATTGGGCCCAGGCGACCGAGCACTATCGGATGGCCCTGGATATTCAGACGCGGATCGGCAACGTTCACGAGTGCGGCTTGATCTCGAATAATCTGGGCGAAGTCTATCGGGATCGGGGCCAGTTGGAACAAGCCGAAACGCTCTACCAACAAAGCCTGCAAACCTGGCAGGAACTGGGTTCGACGTATGGAGAGGCTTTTCTCTACATGAACCTTGCCTCCGTCAAGATCAAGCGTCAGGAATGGGACCAAGCCATCGAGTACCTGACCCGGTGCCGGGAATTATGCGCTCAGATCGCTGCCGAGGATTTCTTGGCCGAGGCCGACCACCACATGGCCGAGGCCTACCTGGGGCTTGGTCAAATCGACCAGGCAGAAGAGTGGGCCTACAAGTCTCTCGAACGGGCCAGGACACAGGAGATGAAGCTGGAGGAAGGCATGATCCGCAAAGTGATGGGTCGAATCCATCGCGCGCGGTCCGAGTGGGATGCCGCCGAGCGGGAACTAGAAGCGAGCCTGGACATCCTGGATTCGCTGGATAGCCAATACCGGGTGGGACAAACATTATTCCAGTTGGCCCAACTGTATCGCGATTGGGGCCGCGAGGACCAGTTCCGCGAAACTCTCGGTCGGGCCATCACCATTTTCGAGCACCTGGGAGCGCAATTGGATCTGGAATGGGCTATGGACGCGCAAGGGAGGTGGTGCTGAAAAGTACGATGGTGATTTTCCCCGAAGAGATTCTATGTTTCAATAGATGCATCGCGGCGAAGGGGGAGGCACTGGCTCCAAGCTTTCTTGCCTGGAGTGAATAGATCCTGCGACAATGTCAAGCGATTGAAGTAGTTTGTGACGAATACTGGGAGGAAAGAAAATGTACAGCAAAAGATTTACCCAATTTGCCAGAGTGACAACGTTGTTTCTCGTGCTGGGGATCGTGTGTCAGATCCCTCCTCTGCCTGTTCACTCGCAAGTTCCTGACGTGGCGACAGAAGCGCCGCGTCCAGAATATCAGACCAGAGCGCTCTCACCTGCTCGCCAGCAGGCCCCCGATGCACCGAACGATCCGACAGATGATCCACTCGCAGGGGAAGAGTTACTAAAAATTGTGCCAGCGCCTCCGGCAGCGGCCCGACCAGCGTCGACTGGATTCGGGGAAGAATCTGTCATCGCGCAAGGGGCGCTCTCTCCCCAAGCGACCAATCCCAGCGTCTTTGTCAATGAAACGTACAGCGAACTTTACGGCTACACAGATGCAGACGCCTACGTGGACATTGTGCTCAAAGACTCTGGCGGCAGCGTCAAAGATAGCCTATATGCCTATGCCGATGCATCGGGCCGCTACGAGGCAGCCTTTTCCTACAAAGTGATTCCGGGGGACATGGTTGAGGTGACCGCTAATTACACCCGTACGATCAGCCTCACCATCGACGCCCTCACCGGCCAGGTGGATCCCATCAATGACCTCGTAACCGGTACCGCGCCTGCCGGGCGGGATATGGCCGCCGCCATCCGGCAATACCGGACCAGTTGCACCAGTGAATTCGACTCAGCCTGGTTCTCCAGCGGTTCGGGCAACTTTAGCGCGACATTCCCCACCATCACGGACATTATCCGGGGAGCAAGCGTCTCGATCTATGCCTACGATGCCAACGGCAACGCCACCGTCATCACCCGGTTCGCTCCTGTTCTGTGGGTTTACGAATGGGATAACAATGCTTACGGATACGTCAATGCCGGTGCGACCTTTACTGCCGTGTTCAAGAGAAGCGGCAGTGTTCTGGAGACTGTGTCGGGCACTGCGGCAGAGAATGGCTACTATGAGGCTCAGTTCTCTACTCCCTTTGCCGTCGGCGACCAGATCGAAGTCACCTCTGGCGGCGAGACGATGGTCATGCCGGTACTGGCCCTGACCGGCGCTATGGATGCCGCTGCCGACACCGTTTCGGGTACGGCGCACGAGCCAGGCGCCCTATTGCGAGTCTATGCCTATAACTACAACATGGAGGATGACATTTACTACGGGTACTGTCTCACCACGACGGCCAGCAGCGTCAGCCCTTACGCCTACACGGCAGACTTTGCCGAAATCGTTGATCTGGTCGAAGGGGATTACGCCTACGTGCGAGCACACTCGGCGGACTATAATATCTATCAGATCCGCCCCTACCCATACACCTGTGAAGAGACGCCCGTTCCCAACTTTACTACATTCGACAATCAGAACGACGCCCACACCGGCGTCTGCGACGGGGACATGGACGTCTGGTTGTTCAACACCAACCCGCCAGCGCCCATCGAGTTCAATATCCGCGTAACCGAAGACGCGCCCCTCGAATCGGCCTGGTTGCTGGTCAACGCCTGGGACATCGACGAGGAGAGTGGCGAGCTCGACGCCGTCAGCTTCAACGGTCATCCCCTGGGCTATCTCACCGGCGCCGACGAAACGTGGAATTCCACGGTCTTTAACGTCAACCCTGCCTGGGTACAGGTGGGCGACAACCTGGTAGAAATTGACGTTGACGTCGCAAACCCCGGCGATCCCCACTGGGCCGTGAAGGTGGACTGGGGCCAGTTACTGCTCAACCAACGGGAGATCGACGCTCATTTCCGTCACGTTCAACTGGATCAAACCGGCTACGCACCCGGCAGCTCCGTCTATGTAAACGCTGAACTGGACACCGATCTGATCAGCCAGACGTTGGACCTGGAGTTCAACCTGATCGGCCCGGACGGGTTTGTCATAGACAGCGCCGTCTACTATGGCTGGACCGTCTACGGCAATAGCGACGAGCCTTACTCCCCTTCCTTTTACCTATCCTCTAGCGCAGAGCCGGGTATCTACCAAGTGAAAGCCCTGGCCTTTGACTCCAGCACTCGCGTTCTGCAGGACACGGAAAAGTTCGAGTTCGTGGTGGACAATTACGAGCCGAACAACCTGTGGACCGATGGATGGACTCAGGAGTACCCGGTCGAAATTGGCGCCGCCTACGAATCCCGCATCCTCCGCGGAGACGACATGGAGTGGTACAAACTGGTCGTGACCAACTCGGCGGTGATTTCCGTGACACTGACCAACCTACCCCAGGACTATGACCTGGTGATCTTTGCGGACCTCGACACCGACACCGAGGCGACAGCAGAAGATGTGTTGGGCGAGTTGGCCGACAGCGAAGAAGTGGACGCCGCTGGCGCGATGACGTCTATCGGTGCGATGACGTCTATCGGTGCGATGACGTCCATCGGCGCGATGACGTCCATCGGCGCGATGACGTCCATCGGTGCGATGACGTCCATCGGCGCGATGACGTCCATCTCGGCCCAAAGCGGCAACGTGGACGAAGTCGCCACGGTCCAGGTGCGCGTGCCCGGCACGACGTTATATATCCTGGTCGTATCCGCCAATAACGCATCCAGCCAAACCCCATACCGTCTGGAGGTGACCAGCACGCCGCTGGAGGAATATGGTGACTGCAATACCTCCATCACGCCCGGCGTGGCTACCTCCGTCTATCCTACCACCATCACCGCGCCCGAAACTTTGATCCTGTTCAACCATCGGCGGATAGGTGGACAATACGGGAGCACAGCCGCAGGTGGCTTACTCAGCAAACTGCATACCCTGGCCGATCACCCCACCGTGAAGGGCGTGGTCGTCCCGGTGGAGAACGACGCGGCAGTAGACAGCGCCTACAGCAATTGGGATACCGGCAATGCCTGCAATCCCAACGCGGCCAATCAAGTGGCCACCGCCATCAAGAACGTCGTGCTCTCCTACTACCAGACCTACTCGCCGACGCTCAAGTATCTGGTCATCGTCGGCGACGACCTGATGCTTCCCTTCCGTCGCGTGCCCGACGACGCCTACATCGCCAACGAATCGACCTACCTGAACCAGGCGAGGTTGATCGCTGGCAATCCCACTCAGACAGCTCTCGGCCTCGGCTATATCCTGACCGACGACTTTTACGGGGACATGCGTCCGTTGCGATGGCGAGGACGAGAACTGTACGTGCCTGAGGATCTGGCCGTGGGCAGGCTGGTCGAATCGCCCGCCGAGATCGAGATGGTCATCGACGAGTACATCGCGCGGAATGGCGCGCTCAATCCGACCTCTGCCCTGATCACCGGCTACGACTTTTTGCTCGACAGCGGCGAGGCGATCCGCGACACGTTGAGCGCGCGGGGTCTCGCTTCCACGACGTTGATCAGCGACACGTGGATCGACGACGATCTGGAGGCAGGTTGGCTGAGCACTCGCCGCGATCTGGCCTCGCTCAACGCCCACTTTCAGCATTGGGAGGCGATCCCGCCCCAGGGCGCCGAAACCACCACGGCCAGCGAGGTCGCCGGCGCCAGCGCCGATATGAGCGGTGCGGTCAATTTTTCGATGGGTTGCCACAGCGGGTACAACGTCGATGATACTCACGCGCTGGCCGGGTACCAGCTCGACTATCCCCAGGCTCTGGCCCAGAAGGAGGCCTGGTGGATCGGCAACACGGGCTATGGCTATGGGATGGACGACGCCGTGTCGTTCACGGAGCGGCTGATGCACCTCTTTGCCCGCGCGCTGACCTCGCAGGCCTCGATGCCTGTCGGCCAGGCGTTGGCCCAGGCCAAGCAAGCGTACCTGGGCGAAGCGCCCAGCGGGGGCTTTGGCACCTACGACGAAAAGATCATGATCGAGTCCACGTTGTATGGCCTGCCCATGTACAAGATCAGTGCGCCAAGCCCCGCCGGGGCGTTGGCCCCTACGAGACTACGCCCCGGCTCCTGGGATCGACAAAGCGTCGAGATGCAAGCGGCAATCAGGCCCCAGGCCTCGGGTCTGTACACCGTGTCCAAAACGCTTGCCATCACCTACGATCCCCTGGTCGTGGCAGACGGTGGAACCTATTACACCATCGATGACCTGAGCCAATCCAACCCAGGGCGGCCCATCCAGCCCAAGACCAGCACCCTGCTGGATACTGTGCCGGATATGAAGGCTCACGGTGTCCTCCTGCTCGGCGGCCAATCAACGACAGCGACCGGTTTCAACCCCCTCATCGCCCGTCCTGTCCCCACCAGCACCGAGCAAGTAGAGGAGCCTGACTTTGAAGCTCCAGGTTGGTTCCCCTCCAAAGTATTCGCCATCAATCGGCTGGGGGCGGAAGATCGCCTGGTGGTGGTCCCGGCTCAGTTCATGGGCGATCAAGACGAAGGTGTGTTACGCCGTTTCACCGAACTGATCTTTACCGTGACCTATTCCGACAGCGTCGACTTTGTATCTCCTGTCATCTGGGAAGTGGAAAGTCTGCTCCTTGGAGGAACGGTCAGTTTCAAAGTGTCGGCCGACGATGCCTCCGGCGTCGAGCGGGTACTGGTCACCTACAGCGCAGATGGCATCACCTGGCAGAGCACCGACCTGACGTACAGTGCGTACACTGAGCGGTGGGAAACGTCGCTTTCTGGCTTGACCGGAAAGGCGAGTTACTTTGTCCAGGTGATGGACGCCGCCGGAAACGTCAGCATCAGCAACAACAAGGGCGAGTACTTTGCCGCCGAGGGACAAGGGATTTACATCTACCTGCCACTCGTCATGCGCGGTTCTTCCTAGCTCGTCCAATCCTACAGCGCACAAGTAAAAGCCCCCTGGCCCGTTATGAGGCCAGGGGGCTTGCGTGTCCATGTCACAACTTCAAGTCGCACGCCGTCTGAACATCAATGCTACGATGATGACCAGGACAGCTACCGCGACCCGCGCAATCCACAGCCACGAGAACGCCATTGGGCCTACTGGCATCGTGACCCCACCGACAGGGGCAGACAGGGACGAACCCGACAGGGTCAGTGCGCTCAGGTGGCAGATAGGAACAGAGAGCCAGTTCTCGTCGGGATGGTGATCGTAAATACCACAGGCGATGTCCTCCCACGCATCGTAGTTCCAGTACTCCAGCGCCAGCGTCTCCTCGTCTATCCCATCCACGTCGTCGTCGCTGTAGCGGATGGTTATGGTGATCGGCGTCTTGAAGACGTATCCCGGCAAGAGTACAGCGCCCTGGTAGGCCTCCAGGCTGAAGGCGTGACCGGCAAAACGGAGCGAGGTAGGATGAACAGGTTCGGAGATGGGGGTATAGATCAGCGTGACGGTATCCGTCACCGAGCCGGCCGGGGCCTCCACGGTGGTGGTCAGCCCCTGGGTATCGGTGTAGACCAGTACGCCGCCCTCGCCCGGCGTGACCGTGACGGCCACCGCGTCGAACTGCTGGGCGGCGACGATCACGCCAGCCCGGTCGTTATTCGGGAACAGGTCCGTGCGGCCCGACTCGCTGATGGCGGCGGTGTTCGCGATGATAGCGCCCGCCGTGCCGGTGACCACCTCGACCGCGACGCGCAGCGTGGCGCTCTCGCCGTCGACCAGGCTGCCCACTTTCCACACCCCATCGACGTAAGCCCCGCCGCCGTCGTCGGAGACGTAGCTCGCCCCGCCCGGCAGCGTGTCGCTGATCACCACGTAAGGGGTGTCGGCGGGACCGTGGTTCGTCACCGTGATGGTGTAGGTGATGATCGTCCCTTCGCTCGGCGTGCAGGCATTCACCGTTTTGACCACCTCCAGGTCGGCCCCACGCGGCGTGATGCTCGCCCCGGCCACGTTGTTGCTCGATTCGGGATCGGCCCGGCGCGCCGTCGAGGTCGGCGTCTATCGGCGCGCCGGGGGTCAAGAGGTGGAGCAAGTCGCTATCGAGGTAGCCCACCTCGACGCCGGAGGATTCGGTGGTGATCCAGACCCGCAGGTCGGCATCGGCGACCTGCCCCGCGTTGGGGAGCAGGCCCGGCCTCAACGCGAGCCAGGTGTACTGCTGCGTCAGGTCGAAGGCGGAGATCGCGTCGGCGTCGGCCAGCGGGCTGTTGAGCGGGTTCTGATCCGGCATGGTGGCCCACAGCCGCAGCGCCCCCTCCTCCGTGGCAAAGGCGACGAGGTCGAGGGAGGTGAGCGGGGCCAACGCGGCAAAGGGCAGCCGGAGAAGGGTGATAGGAGACTCGTAATCGGGCGTCAGGGTTTGGACGGATTGCCAGCTCCCATTCCAGGCGAACAGCGTGGCGTTGGCGTTATCCTGCACCCAGAGCAGGTAATCGGCTGCAAGCTGGCGACCGTCCTGGGCGGGGAGGCCGATAGTGGGGCCGCCGCCGAAGGGGTCGTGAGCCGTCGTCGCGCCGCCCCAGTTAAAGATGCCGCCACCCCAACTGTCACTGACGCACTCACCGCCACGAATGGTCAGGCCATTGAGGGTGAGCGTGCCCGTCGTCGCCACGTAGAAAATGCGGAACGGGAGCCCGGCTGGATTTGGCGAACGATTCGTGTATGGCCAGCACGACCAGACGCGAATGAGAATCTACACACCTGCCTTCCACTCTGCTTCAGCGCGCCGCGCGCGGATCAGAGTTCCCGAGTCCAGAGTCATCGGAGATCAGAAGTACGAGAGAAAGGAGCCGCCACCACACGAAAACCGCAGTACCCGCTGCGAAGGTCCGGGACCCCGTAGCGGCACGCGCAGCGCACGCCCCCCTGGCCGCTGCTGAACGACCCGCCCCGAACCACGCGGCGGGCACTCGCTTCCAGATTCTCTCGACCATCCTGGGGATCGTAGGGATAACCAAAGCCAGGCTCCTTCCATTCCGTTCTCCACAAACTCCGCATCCACTCCCAGACATTGCCAGCCATATCCACGCAGCCGTAGAGGCTATCTCCCTGAGGCGAGTACTTCCCCACCGGTGTCGTGCCACCGACGTTGGAACCAAAGTTGCACAGGTCAGTTGCGGGCAGCCTGTCCCCCCAAGGATAGATCCGCCCATCGGGCCCTCGTGCTGCCTTTTCCCACTCAGCCTCGCTTGGCAATGTGAAGGATCCGCCAGTCACTTTGGAAAGCCAACGACAGTAGGCCATCGCATCATTCCAGCTAACCTGCACTACCGGGTGATCCTCTAGCCCACCTGGCACCCTGCTGTCTTCCCAATGTTTTGGCACTCGATGATCAGTCGCTCTGGCAAAAGCGGCGTATTGAGCGTTGGTCACAGGATATTTGCTAATCTCATACTTTGGGAGATAGACCTGGTGGTACAGAGTCTCTCTTTCCATCCAATCTTTCCACTCCAACCCCGTGCGTTCCAATCTCTGCCGGTCGCTCCCCATCCAGAACTTACCGGCCGGTATAGGCACCATTTCCGGCACAAGGGGATGGAAGAGCTTTGACGCGACCCTCCTCAGCCAGTCCCAACTCTCGCGAGCTGCAGACTCCACAGGCATCTGTATGAAGACCTCAGCTACCTTGTCGAGGAACCAGAGTAAGGCAGCAATCACAGCAGCCTTCTTTCCGTCAGAAGCCAAACGCTCCTTGATGTGCTTCTGTGTGTCCACGTCAACTGCGCCGAGGACGGCTTCGATGAATATATCTCTTTGGTCAGGTGACAAGCCCTCTACAATGCGCTCTGCGAGTTCAAGGCGCTGGTCAGAAGCCAGCGAAAGTGAGAATTCCTCAAGCAGAATCTTGCGCTCCGACTCTGGTAGCGATTCAATGACTGGAACCAACATCTCTCTGTCAACGGGTTCCTGACTCTCCTCTGCCTCGGTAGATTCACGCTCTCCCACCAACCTCTCGATCTCGTCATCGATCTCCTCGACAACCTCTTCCATCTTGTCTAGCACATCTATCAGACCGTCAAACAGAGCATTCCATCTATCCCCCATAGCAACTCTCCTAAGTCATCCTCGCCTTGTTGTTGCACTCCTGCGGTGGTCCAAGATCAACGCGCGCGAAAAGCCCCTCTCGGCCGTGAATGCAAAGACGCGTCCTACCACCTCGCCCCCAACCACCGCAAACAGCGCGGCCCCTCCCCTCGCCGATGACGATAGAACCAGGTTCTTGTCTCCCGGATTCCTTCCCGTCCGCCGCCCACGTAGCACCATGATCCCGTTACAAGAGGGGCAGGTAGCCACCGGTAGCGCATCGGAACCGGCCCCGATCCGTGTTTCGTTTTCGTTCAATGCATCTTCCACTGAATCATCTCCGGCAAAAAGTCTCTTGGCCCAACGCCGAAGAGACACCTGATGCAATTTTATGAGACTCGACACTCCTCGGCCTGTTCCAGCTTCAAGTAGTACAATTTTTGGGGGAACCCCCCAGGCTATTTCATCGGACAATTGATATTATCGAGAAGCATCACCACCCTCTAAATCCAAAACGCCGCCACCAACCAATCATTCGCTTGCTGCCGCAACCGACCACCGAAGATGGCGCTCAGGTTCACGTACTGCCCATCCGGCTGGCGCACCTCGAAAAACTCGCCCTTGTCGATCTGCCCCCGCAGCACGAACTGCACCGTCTGGCGGCGCTGGGTCATCAATTGGGCCGCGTCTTGCAGCGTCTCCCGGATGAAGCCGGTTGCCTGCATCCGCTCCTCCTCCGGCACGCTTGCCAGGAGGGTATCTAACCCGGTGACTGTGACCTCACGCGCCGGCAGCGCCTCCTCGCGCCAAGCCCGGCGCAGGAATTCGACGATGCTTATCGTGGTCGGGTAGGCGTCGTAGCGCGCCGACTCGACGATGTTGTAGGCTCCTGGTTCCATCAGAATGCGGCCTCCACAATTTTATCGTAGACGGTATCGCCCGTCACCTCGGCCAGGTAGCGGCAGAGCTCGTCCAGGGCCTGGGAGCGCCAGCGCTCGCGGAACTGGCGGAAGTTGGCTCCATAACGGTACTCGACGTACAGGTAGTGGACGCGGTCGATGTCCAGCAGACGCTGCCCCCGCTCCAGCCGTGCCTCGAGATAATCCCGCCGTTCGTTCGGCCTCACCACCTGCATGCTCTTGCCCTCGATGGTGGCCAACTGCTCGTCGCTAAAGATCGAGGTACTCAGTCCCCGGTGGCGCAGCCGCTTGTTCAGCTCATCGAAGGGGATCTCGCGGCGGCCGGCCAGCGTGATGGCGTAGGCCTTGGTCACCTCGTCCAAGTCGGCCGGCAGGCGGCTGACGATCTCCTCAATGGACAGAGAGTCGATGATGGTCCACAGCCGGTCGATGGCCTCCTCCACCGGCACGGACCGATCTCCCTCCATCACGTCGGGGTAGTGCTTGGAGTAGAGTTCCAGGCACTTGCCCAGTACGATGACCGAGACGTCGGCCCGGCTCAGCCCCTGGCCGTTCTCCTGCAACTGCCTCAGCGTCTCGGCGGCCTGGAAGTGAACCTGGTCCTCCAGTTGCTCCCAACTGATGCGTCCGTCGCCCACGCACTTGCGGCAGACGACGATGGAATCGTACTCGATAGCTTGCTGGTCACGGATGTGGAGCGAGGTGGACATCTCCGCCTGGACGGGGTAGATGGCGCTGACGTAGAAGCCGGCGTCGAGCACGGCGCCCATCACGCTGCTCCAGGCCTCGTGCTCGCGGTGATGGAAGGTAAAGACCATCAACCCTTCGTCCTTCAGCACCCGGCGCGCCTCCTCAAAGACCATCGTCAGCCCGGAGAGAAAAAAGTCCTCGTCCTTGCCGGCCGGCTGATTCTTGATCACCTCGGCCATCTTGGGCGTGTGGGCGGAGGCGAAGAAGGGGTAGCGCTCCTTGAGGAAGAGCCGCAGCCAGACGTAGAAAAAGTCCGAGAGTTCGCCATACATCACGTTGTCGAAGTAAGGCGGATCGGTGATCACGGCGTCCACGCTGCGCTCGGGCAGCGGCAGATCCTGGGATGACTGACAGAGCAGCAGCGCATTCTTGTCAGTATCCTTCAAGGTATCGAAATCACCGGCCAATCGCCCGTCTACCCGGTCGCCGGGGATGGGAACACGCTCTGTGGCCGAGGATGACTTGGGCGTCAATCGGCGCTCGAAAGGTTGTTGTCGATATTGGTAGGCTTTCAACACCTCCTCAAACAAAGATGGATAGGTTCCCGAACGCCGTTTACCGCCCCAGGGATTGTTTTCCACAGACTCGGTTGGGGGAATATAAGCGTGATGGGAAAAAACCCCTCGAATTGCCGATATCCTTCCAGGGCGAGCGGTGCAGAAGATGGAAGTGTATTCAACAACATCCGACATCAAGGTGATAAATGTGTCCTGCACTTGCAGAGGCAATTCTCGAACAGCCTCGACCAGCCAGCCCAGGGCCAATAATTGACGTGGGGTGAACATCTGGTGCCAATTCTTGTAACCGTACTGAAGCAGCGTGTTAGTCTTCAGCCCTGAAGGGATTTTCTGATCAGGGTAGGGAAGCGAGGTGTCGTTTCGCTCAAAGAGCCGCGTGGCCTCGTAATAGGCAGCGCGATCCTCCTCGCTCACGCTCTTGATGTCCCAGCCGTGAGCCGGGCACTGGTAGACCACTGCGTACATCTCGTATCTTGGCGGTTCGCCCTCCGGCTGAGCCTCCAGCACCGACTGGCGCTGACCACAGCCCGGCGTGGGACAGGTGAAACTGCCACGATCAGTCGTCCCCTCTCTAGGCCCAAAGTGCTTGCCGCACGAAGGGCAGCGATGGGACTCGCCGGGAGCGTGGGTCTTGAACACCTCGCCGCAGTCGGGGCAGAAGATCGAATACTCCTTGCCCCGTCGGCCCAGCACATAGTTGTTGTGCAAACGGACCTGCTCGCCGCACGCCTTGCAGGGCGCCACCTTGACCCAGCGGACGTGGATGACGTCAGCCTCTCGGCCGCAGATCGGGCAGCGCGTCCGGTACAGATCCTTGATGCGCCGCCCCACGGTCTCGTCCAGATGGCGGAACCCGTCCCACAACGCCTTGGTGCTCGCCGGTTGCTCAATGGCTGCTTTCGTCGTCCACCAAGCCACCGGGTTGACGTCGCAGCCCACCACCTGGCAGCCCAGGCGCAGCGCCTCAAAGACCGTCGTGCCGCCGCCCATAAAGGGGTCGAGCACGATCTTGCCTTCAAAGTCGGTGTGCCGGTACTGGTAATCCCAGGCGTCTTCCTCTGGCGGCAGGAAGGTGGACAGAATGATGGAGCGGAAGACGGAGCCGAAGCGCCGCGCCCACCACTTGTGCAGATAAAGCGGTGGGCGGGAGAGGTCTGGGCGCTCCTTCCGCGCCAGGGCGCTCAGTTCGTTGACTGGGAAGTGATGTTCGATCGCCGAGGTCGCTGTTCCTCGCATTACTTCCAACTTTCACCCACCGTGCGGGATAGCGCCTCGCGGATGACGTCCTCCTCGAGACGGAAATCGCTTCTGAGCAGAGAGCGCAAAACCTCAGCCGCCGACGGGATCAACCCGCGCTGTTTGGCCAAAATGATCACCCCCAGGGTGCCCTTGAGCGGCAGCTCAAAGCTCCGCGCGCACTTTCGCGCTGCGGCATCATCCAGGACTACCATCCACCCCGGCTCCTCCAGCGCGTAGGAAAGCACCGCCGTCTCCCCGGCTCCCAGGTCCCAGGCCAAGACTTCCGATACCGGTGTGACATCCACGGTGGTGAATTGCCCGCCAGCGATGGCTCGGCGAGCGGGATCATCCACCGGCCCAGCCTCAATCTCCTCGGCTACGGCGCGAGGAATCACGACCTCGTCGGCCAGGGCTTCAAACAGATGCTCCTGTCCCACCCGCGCCAGGACGATGATGGGCGAGGCGTTCAACACCCAACGCTCACTCACCGGTGACCTCCGCCACAATCTCGTCGGCGTCGTACTGGAAAGGCGAGACGCCAAATCGCGCCAGCGCCGTCAGAAACTCGCTGCGGGATAGGCCGGCGATCTCTGCGGCCTTGGCCTGTGAGATTTGCTTCATCTCGTACCATTTAACCGCCGCGGCCAATCGCATCTCGCCCACAAAGCTGTCCGGATCCTGTCGCAGGGCCGAAAATATGGTTTGAGGCAGATCCAACGAAACCTGTACCGTTTTCACATTGCTCATCTCATCCTCCTACGGATGTTTGTTATCCGCTCACTCAACACGCCGCACCACCAACCACGGCGTCAGGCACTCCATCAGCGAAAGTCCCCGATGCAGATAGACGCCGCCAAAGTCGCCGGTGTAGCGCCCCTTGACCAAAAACTGGCCCTCGTGCACCACGATCATATCCTTCTCCAGCAGAGCCCGCGCCTTTCTGCTATCGCTGACCGGGGCCGCGCGCGAACCCAGCACGTCCTTCAAATAACCGTGGTAAGGCTTCGATGTCCGCCAGGCCATCCCGGCCTTTACCCCCACGTAGCCGTGATCGGACGAAATGACCACCTGATCGTGTCCCTGGATCGCATCCAAGATGGCAAGCAACATCGACTCTGTCCTCTGGTAGATCTCGGCCGGCGGGATGTGTTCGGTCTTGCCGCTGTGGGCAGGGTGCCAGAACCAATCGGGGTAGGGGCCCCAGGCCACGAGTCGGTCGCTTTGCAGCTCATCCGGCAGCGCGTCCGGCCGCACGTAGACGAAATCAGGTTCATTGATCGCCGATGGCGCTCCCATACCCCAATGGCGCTGGCAGAACGTCTCCGTGTCGGAGGGAAGCTCGCTGAAGCCGTAATCGAAGGTCAGGATCTCGTAGCCGTGAGTTGGCAATCTCTCCTTCAGCAAACAGGCCTCGCGCAGGCTTAGGCTGTCCATCAGCACCAGGGCGCAGCGCGGCTCGTTCAGCAGCTCCGCTACCTGGCCGCTGTCCACTCGCGGCCGGAGCACATCGGCCAGGAACTCGCCGTAGATCTGCTCCAACGTCCAGGTGAGCCGACGGGTAGCTTTCTCTCGCTCGTCGTAATAATCGTTGAGTAGGGCATCGTCCACGCCGACGGCATCCCAAAGCATCACCAACCGATGGAACAGCGTCGTCACTGGATCTTTGGTCTTTACCAACTCGATGATTTCACCTGCGTTCCAATCGTTCATCGCTACCCTTCGCTCCGATCGATCTGAGCCACGACGTACAGGCTGCCGCCCGGCGTAGTGGGCAAGCGAAGAATCTGCTCCAGGAAACCCTGTTTACCCAACGGCCCCTCCCACTCCAGCGTCAGCCCCAGCTTTACGTCCTCGGGCGAGAAGCCCAAGTCCTTCAGCACACGTTCCAACTTGTCCGTCTTGCCGCTGGTGTGAAAGTCGTTGTTGATCTCCACCGTCACCTGCTGGACAACGTCGGATTCGTACATCGTCGCCTCAAAATGGCTGGCCACGGTGCGGGGGTGCTTCCCTCCCTTGTCCAGTTTGATCTGCTCGACGATCGGCGCAACCTCTGCCCCTTCTACTGCCACCTGTTCCAGCGCTCCTTCCTGGAGCGTCACGCGGCGATCCTCCTCGGGTTTGCCGTAAGTGATCGTTACCTGTTCAGCCTCGCCCTCCGGCCCTCGCTCGACCTCGGCAAAGTCGGCGTGATAGAGCATCGCCTTCGAGTGCTTGTCCAGACCATAGGGCGTCTCACCAAAGTAGTTGCGGCCCTTGTGTCCCTCAATATAGATCTGCTCGCCCTTGCAGAGCTCCTTCAAGGCAGAAGAGACGTGCGCATCGTCCGAGACCGTCGGGTAGCGACGGATGGTGTAGAAATCGTCGTAGAGCTGATCGGCCTGCAAGCCCTTCGTCCCTCGGCTGCGCAACACACTCAGGATCTTTTCCTTGACCCGGGCGACGTCGCTGATAGCGCGCTGCATCAAGCTCGACGTATCGGGCTCGACCTTGATCTTGCGCACGGCCTCTTCTTCCAGGCGCTCGCCGTCCGGTCCTTCCCTGACCATAATCGACACCTTGTGCCAGAAGCCGTAGCGATCCTCGATCCGTTTCTCCAGCTCCTCCAGCTCCTCTTCGATGATCTTTTGGACTTTGTTCGCTCGCTCCTCGCTCACGTCGTCCTTGATCTCCTCGCCACCGATGATCCGGCGGGCCTTGTCGAGCAGTCCTTGGTCTTTGGCAAGGTCACCCGTGATGGGCGCGAGAACCACGATGCGGTTCTGGTACCGGCGCCCGTGATAGATGGTGTAGACGTCTTGCTCAGTGTCAAGCGCGCGCAGTGAGGCCACCACCTTCAGATGTCGATCATCGGGGATTTCGTCGATCTCGTAGACGTAGGCGTTGCCACCCAGCACCTCGTCACGCAGCACCTTGGCGATGCAGTCGATGGCCGCCGCCTCGGAGATCTCCCTGGCACGATTCTGCACCACGGCGAAGACGTTCTCCTCGACGCGCACGGCGTAGCGCCCGTTCAACCTGTGCAGGTGCCAGGCGCGGCCCAGCAGCCGGTTCAACCCCAGGAGCACGTCGTTGGGATTCATATCCGGTGTAGCGGTGCCCAGCACGACCTCATTCTCGTCGGCGCCCACCTGCTGCTCGCGGTTGATGGAATAGAGCAGCACAGTGGAGAGAATTTCACGCCCGCAGTCGATGTGGCTCACGCGCTCAATGTCTCGAGCAGCCGCCTCGACGAGGGAACGGTTCAGCAGGGAGAGCTGATCGGCGAAGCGGGCCGCATCGACGTTGGAACTCAGCAGAAGCGGCGTCTTGTCCGCCCATTCGTGGAGGATGGCCGCCAGCAGGTAGAGGATGCCGCGCGTATTGGCATAGTTGGGCGCCGTGCTGTAGCGTTCGAACAACACCCGAAGCAACTCTGGATGCAAGGGATACAGTGTCTCCATCCGGGTGCGATAAGCCTCATAGTCCCCCATCGGCACAGCGATCTCGCGCTCGCGATACAACGTGGCAAAGCGCCCCACTATGTCGCTCGCTAGCTGTCCGTCGATCTCCTCAAACAGCCGATAGAGTAGGATATCCTCGCGGTCGGCCGCTGTGCTCATATTGATCGAGATAGGACCGGTGCGGTCGATCACGTCGACGATGTCGGGATGCTCGCGGATCAGCGAGAAGAGAACCATCAGCGGGACATCCGGCTCGTTGGCTACCTCCAGCAGGTGCTGGAGAAAAGTACGATTGGCAGCCTGAGACGTCTCCGAAGCGCCTGTCCGAGTGGGCAGGATGCTCTCATACCAATTCTCGATCTCATCGATCATTACCACCACCGGTCGTCCGCCGATGGCCTGGCGTATCTGCGGAATGGTCGGGTAGCGCTTGACCTGACTCAGTACCTCCTCGGCCTCTAACTGGCCAAAGATCGGTTCCCACAGGTTGTCATAGTCAACCCTGGCGGTGTGGAGCACGATGACGACGAGGTCGTCCGGGACGAATAGCGGCCCTTCATATTCTTGCCCAGAAAGCCATTCATCTGCCAAGTCAGGGTGGGTCAAGGTGTGGTACAATGCCAGCAACTGGTGAGATTTACCGGAGCCGTATCCCCCGGTGAACACAAGGCTACCGCGTGGATCGTCCCCCGCGAATTTCTGATGTATCTGAATGAGTGCAGTTTGTAATGCTTCTGTGAGGTAGGTGCGGGCAAAGACCTGGACAGAATCTTTTTCTATTGCTGGCTTGTCCCCCAGGACTTTGTAGAGTTGAACGACGCCATATACCTGACCACTCTTTACCTCGTCGCTGAGTTTAACAGCGTCTAAAATAGTTGCTGACATGAATATCTCCCTTAGTCGGCCCAGGCAGAACAAACGAGCAAGGCCAATGATCAGCAGTAGCCTGTAAAGTTCAAGCGAAACGCCCGCCGTGTTTTGCTTGACGGCGGGCGGGCCTTGTGCTAGAATATGTTCGCCAGGGTGGCCCCACCGCCTTGGTCACCGCCTCGGGCTCCTGAAAGCCGCGAGGCTTTTCTCTTGCAATCTAGTATAACGCAACTTGGCTCAGAAGTCAAAAACTTCCAATCTCACGGCGCGGTAAACTGCAACACAACTTTCAAAACACGCTTTCACCCACCCTCTCCATACACCCAGCGCTCCATCGCTCGTAGACAGGACACAATATGGGCGATCAACATCCAAAACATAGGCAAGGCAGGTAAAAGTATCGTTGCCAAAGCACTGCTCCAGAGCGCTGGACTCAAAGATCCCCAGATGGAGATCCACCAGTTGACCAACCCAAAATAGATACCGGTTGCGTAGGCTAGGTAATGTCCAATCAACAGAAGAGCCAAAAACCCAATCCAAAGCCAGCAGAGTTGTGGCGTGCGACACGCCAGGCGCCTCCAGGTCGCCCAGGCTTCCGCGGACCATTCGAGGCGTTTCTGGCTCAAGTGCTCAATCGCGTACTGCGGCATGTTGATAACTAATCGCCTCGCCCCGCTCAGGCTCACAGATTCAGCGCCTGGGCCCCAATGTCTTGGGTTCCATGGCCGAAGCGCCCATACAGAGCGTCCCGGAACGGAAATGCGCCATAGAGGTCCCTGACCCCATCCACCATCGTAGCGTCTCACCCACTCAAAGACACCGTCTGTAGGTGAACCCAAGCGCCGACGGATGAAATCCCACATCAAGGGCTCCCAGCGGTAACCAGTTCCGCCCAAACTCCCTCCCACCGGTCGCACCAGATCGAAGGAAGAAAACCAGGGCGCATTGGCCCAGGGAACCACCAGCGAAGCGTTATCTCCCAGTGATTGCAACCACACCTCGTGAAGGGTATCCAACATCTCTTGCCATCGCGGCCTGCGATTTGGTCGAGGAAAACCTTTTGTGCGTTCGAACTGGGCTATCAGATCCTCCCACTCCCCTCGGGCGCCTATGCGAGCCAAATGCTTCACTATGTACGGTGACCAAGAAACCTCCTCGCCAATCGTCTTGAAAGCTCGATAAGCGTCATCATCCCATTGATCCCCCAGCACGTCCTCGACCAAACGCAAACCCTCCTGAGGCGTCATACTCTTGAGGGGCAATTGTTGCTGTTGGGGCAGAATCAGATCGTCAGCTACACTTGAACTTGTAGTCACCAACACACGACACCGTTTGCCCCCCACCAAGAATGGCCACACGTGCTCAGCTTGCCAAGCATCCACGAGGATCAGCAGCACCGATCGTTGCTCCAACACTTCCTGCAACCGGGATGAAGCGTAATCGGCAGAAATGGGACCAGGGGATAGTTGAGCGCTGGGGTGATGAAAGGAGGGCCTGTTTAGGCGATTTCCAACTGTAGAATTGGTGCCGGTTTTGTTCCTGCTCCACGAAGTTGATTCGGCAATCTGAGCCTTTCTGATTCGGTGCGTGGCGTTTGCAGG
>DAOTUB010000002.1:0-70080 GCA_034437455.1 Anaerolineae bacterium
TACTGGATGCGCGAGGTGCCCGCCAGGTCGGCCCCAGTATAGGTGCACCAGTTGCAAAGAAAGCCCACGATCTTGGGTTCAAAACTATCGTTACTCATAAATGTTGTCTCCTAAAAGATTTCCACATTGATCTGCGACACACCCTGCTGCTACAACGCCTCCATAAACTCGTCCGATGCCACCCCGGCCTGTTTCAAAATGCCCCGCAACGTGCCAATCGCCAGCTCGCGGTGCAGGGGCACCACACATCCGACAGTACCTTCCGGCATTTGCTTCTCGAGTACGACGTGACTGCCGCGCTGTCGCACCTGCTCAAAGCCCAACTGCTCCAAGGCGCGAACGGTCTCCCTCCCTGATACGCGGCGTAACCTAGGCATACGCCGCTCCCCTTACGACTGCCTCAAAAGTAGTCAATAAGGGTCTGGTTACTTCAAGCAAGGGAAACTCCTCCAGGTAGAGTTCCGTCGCTTCTTTCAGATTGGCAACGGCCTCCTCAATAGTATATCCCTGGCTGACCGTTCCAACCTCAGGGCACTCTGCGACGTACAGGTCGTCTTCCTTACGAAGAACCGCAGTAAACAGTTGTACGGTCATATCAACACCTCCCACCAAGACTTGACTCTTGGACGCATCTGATCCAAGGATAATCACAACTCGCAATCCGCTACCCCATCAGCGCATCCACCTGCGCCAGAATTTGCTCTGGCGTGAAATGCTGGAGGTAGATGGCCTTGGAAGGGCAAGCGACGGCGCACGCTCCACACCCCTTGCACAACACCGCGTTGATCTGCGAGACGCCCCGCACGGAATCGAGCGCCGGCGCGCCAAAGGGACACACGTCCACGCACATCCCACACCCGGCGCACCACTCCGGATCCACCACCGCCGTCTCTGAGATCACCGGCACCGTGCCTTTCAGGAGCGGGATGAGCGCCGAGGACGCGGCGGCCTTTGCCTGGGCGACGGTGTCGGGGATGTCCTTGGGTCCCTGGCAGCAGCCCGCCAGGAAAACGCCGTCCACCGTCGTGTCCACGGGCCGCAGCTTGGGATGCAGCTCCATGAAAAAACCGTCGGACGAACGCGCCACCTTGAGCAGGTTGGAGAGATCGCCAGCGTCGAAACGAGGCTCCATCCCCACCGCCAGCACCACCAGGTCCGCCTCGAACTCGATGGGACGGCCCAGCAGCGTGTCCTCCGCCACCAATACCACCCGGTCGCCGCCGTCGCCTTGCTTACGGATGATCTCCGAGACGTTTCCCCGCCGATAGCGCACACCTTTCAACCGCGCCTCGTCGTAGAATTCCTCGGCCCCCTTGCCAAAGGTGCGCACATCGATGTAGAAAACGGTCACGTCCGCCTCGGGCAAAAGCTCGCGCACCAGGCGAGATTGCTTGGAGGTATACATGCAGCACACCCGCGAGCAGTACGGATTGCCCACCTGCTCATCCCGCGAGCCTACGCACTGGATGAAGACCACGCTCCGGGGCGAGCGCCCGTTTACAGTCAGATCTCCCTCGACTAGCTTTTGTTCCATCTCCAGCGAAGTGATGACGTTAGGATATTGGCCGTAGCCAAGCTCCGGCTTGCGGTGCGGATCGAAAACGTCGTAGCCGGTGGCAATGATGATCGCGCCCACGCGGAGTGCGGATTGTTCCAATCCGTTCGAGTCTTGCCCCGAAACGGTTACCTCAAAGTTGCCGACGTAGCCCTCCACATCCGTAACCCGCGCGTTCAAAAAGACGGTGATGTTGGAATGGGTCTGGATTTGTTCGATCAGCGGCTCGAGCAACTCCGGCGTGGATTCGAGGGCGGGAAAGACACGATTTAGCTCCGCCACCCGTCCGCCCAGGTGGTCGCTCCTCTCCACCACATAGACCGGGAAGCCAGCGCCGGCCACGTCGAGGGCGGCGACCATCCCGGCGACGCCTCCGCCGATGACGACCGCGCCCGGCGTGACCCCGACCTCTCGCTCCTCCAACGGCTTCAGCCAGGCCGCCTTGCCCACTACCGAGGCGACCAACGATTTGGCCTTTTCCGTCGCCCGCTCCCGGTCGGTGTGCACCCACGAGCACTGCTCGCGGATGTTGGCCATCTCGACCAGGTACGGGTTCAGGCCCGCCTGTTGCGCCGCCCCACGAAACGTAGGCTCGTGCATGCGGGGCGAGCAGGAAGCGACCACGACGCGGGTCAGTCCGTATTCCTCAATATCACGCTGGATCATCTCCTGGCCGGGATCGGAGCACATGTAGAGATAATCGCGAGCCACGGCGACGTTAGGCAGGGTCGCCGCGTACTCGGCCACCTGCTCCACGGCCACATTTGCGGCGATGTTCGTACCGCAGTGACAAACATAAACTCCAATACGAGTTTGTGATTCCATCAATAGCCTCAACTTCTAACCGACAAGCGCCTGATCCACCAGTTCCATAATATCCATCACCTGCAACGTCCGCCCATCCTGGTCGGCCTCGTCCAGCCCCTGCACCTTGACCGCGTCCTCCAGCGTCAGCAGGCAGAAAGGACAGGCCACGGCCAGAATCTCGGCCCCCGTCTCGGCGGCTTCCTGCACCCGCTGGAAAGCCAGCCGTTCCTCCAGGTTGGTCCCCTCGGCCCACATGCGCCCGCCGCCGCCCTCGCAGCAGAGGCTGCGCTCGCGATTGCGATCCATCTCCACCAGTTCGACGCCGGGGATCGCTTTGAGAATCGCGCGCGGCTCGTCAAAAACGTGGTTCTGCTTGCCCAGGAAGCAAGGGTCGTGGTACGTGATTTTTTTGTTCACTTCGTTGGAGAGTTCCAATCGGCCCTGCTCGATCAGCTCGGCGATGAGTTGTGTGTAATGCAGCACCTCGATCCCATCCAGGCCGTACTCGTTCTTGAAGGTATTGAAACAGTGAGGAGAGGTGGTCACCAACCGACTCGCCCCCACGCTACGGAACAGCTCGCCGTTCTCCTCGACCAGCATCTCGAACAACCCCTTCTCGCCCAGACGCCGCACCCCGCTGCCACAGCAACTCTCCTCGGTACCCAGGGTGCCAAAGTCCAGCCCCGCCGCCTGGAAAGCTCGCACCAACGCCCGCGCCACCGGCTGGACCCGCAAGTCGTACGCGGCAGTACAGCAGACAAAGTAAAGCAGTTCGCATCCTTCCTGCGCGGCCTTGATCTCGATGCGACTGTCCGGGTTGCCGCCGTTAACCCAAGCCGCACGGTCCTCCCGCGCCATGCCGGTGGGGTTTCCCTGGCGAAAGACGCCCATCAGCGCCGTTCCAATCGTCTCCGGGATGCGCCCGCTCTCCACCAGTTGGCCCCGCAGCTCGATGATCAACTCAGCCGGCCGCACGTCCTTGGGGCATCGTTCGACGCAGTTGAAGCAGCAGGTGCAATCCCACAACTCCTCGTGCGCGCTCACGTCCAGCTCCGGCTCCACGAGCATGTGGTAGATCATGCTGCGGATGTTCAGTACCGTCTTGCGCGCCACCGGACAGCCGCCGGTGCATTTGCCGCACTGGATGCAACCAAATAGTTCCAACTGCTCGGCGACCGATGCGGTCGCCATCATCGGGCCCGTCTTTAATGCCATCTCAGTTCTCCTGGATCAATCAGACATCTGCAAAAAGATCGGTCAGATCACGGTAATCATAGGGTGGACGCTTTCGTACAGCTACCACAGCCACCACACGTCCATAGTCTGTCTCGATCACGGCATACACAATGCGCCAACGCTCGATACGCAATCGTCTAGGCTCAGCGTCCGACAAAGTAAAGTTCAACTCCTTGCTACGCGACGGCCTGGGATCATCTACCAGGGATTGAATGGCCCGTCGCACCCGCTGACGGATGTGTCCCGGCAGCCGCCGAATCTCGGCCTGGGCTGCCGGAGAGACATCAAGCAGGTAATTCACCCGCTGCCTCCAGTGCATCCAACTCCGCCTCGAATTCTTCCCAGGATTTCCATCCATCCGGCCGCTGACCCTGCGCCAGCATAGCCAGATCTGCCGCCGCCGTCCGCAAGATCTCGCTGTCCTCTACATCCTCCAAACGCTCGACAATTGCCCGCCACGTAGCAATATCCACCAGAACTGCCGTAGCTTCCCCATCCGCCCCAATCACATAACTAGGGTACCGGATGGCCTGAGTAAGTTGTCTCACTCCCATATCTATCCTCCCCCTATCAGCAAATTGGTCATTGATCATCTATCGCTTGTCTCTGCCGCTGCGCGAGCACCCTCAACGCCGAGGCGGCCGCCGCCTTCCCCTGGGCGACCGTGTCCGGGATGTCCTTCGGTCCCTCGCAGCAACCCGCCAGAAAAACGCCTTCCATAGGGGTATCCAAAGGGCGGAACTTGTGCGCCCCCTGGAAGAAGCCATCCGGGGAATGTTCCAACCCCAGCAACACTCCCGTCTCCCGCGCATCGGCCCGCGGCACGACCGCCGTCGCCAGCACCACCAGATCCGCCTCGACCTCGATCGGCTCGCCCAGCAGCGTGTCCTCGGCCAGCACGACCAATTTGTCCCCCCGCCGGTAGATCTCGGAAGGTTCGCCCCGCCGGTAGACCACCCGCTCGTGCTTCACGCGGTCGTAGAACTCTTCGTACCCCTTGCCAAAAGCCCGCACGTCCATATAAAATATCGTGATGTTGGCGTCGGGAACCTTGTCCCGCACCAGGTGAGCGTGTTTGGCCGTGTACATGCAGCAGAAACGGGAGCAATAGGGCACGCCCGTGTGCGGGTCGCGGGAGCCTACACATTGGATAAAAACGACGTTCTTCGGCTTCTTGCCATTGATCGCGATCTCGCCCCGAGTGGGGCCGGAGGCGGACGAGAGCCGCTCGAACTCCAGCCCTGTCATCACCCGCGGATAGACCCCGTAGCCGAACTCGGGCTTGGTGCGCGGATCGATCAGGTCGTAGCCGGTGGCGACGATGATCGCGCCCACCTCCAGGCCCACAAATTCTTCCTGCTGCTCGAAATCAATCGCGCCGGCGGGACACGCATCCTTGCACAGAAAGGTCTTGCCGCACTTGCCCAGCGTCAGATATAGACAGGCTTCAGGATCGACGGTGTACTTGAGCGGCACCGCCTGCGGAAAAGGCACGTAAATCGCCGATCGCTTGGCGATCCCCTCGTCGAAGCGGCTGACGACCCGCCCTTTCATCCGGCACGCCTCGGCGCACGAGCCGCAGCCGGTGCACGTGTCGATGTCCACGTAACGCGGCTTCTTGCACACCCGCACACGAAACGCCTCCCCTGCCCGCTCGACGGATACAACCTCGCTGTAGGTCATCAAATCGATATTGGGATGATTCCCCACATCCACCATCTTGGGCGTCAGGATGCACGAGGAGCAATCCAGCGTCGGGAAGGTCTTGTCCAGTTGCGCCATGTGCCCGCCCACGCTCGGCTCCCGCTCGACCAGGTGCACCTGGTATCCCGCGTCGGCAATATCCAACGCCGCCTGAATCCCAGAAATACCGGCGCCAATGATCAACGCCGCCGGTTTATTACGCTCCATCTCCAACTTTTACTCTCCAATGCTGACCGCGTCCAGCATCCCATACACCTGCTTCACCTCGAGCCGCCTCTGACTGCTGGCCTTGTTCGGGCAGGCCACCACGCACGCCCCGCAACCCTGGCACAATACCTCGATCACCTCGGCGTAATGCGCGCCCGGCCGCTCCGCGAGCACGCGCGCGTCGTAAGGGCAGACCTCGACGCACAGCCCGCAGGCAGAGCACAAGCGCGTGTTCACCCGCGCCACGGTCGCCGGAGCTTCCAGCCTCTCCTGCGCCAGCAGCGCCGCCGCCCGCATCGCCGCTCCCTGCGCCTGCACGATCGTCTCGTCGGCAAAACGCGGCGAGTGGGCCAGGCCGCACATAAAGATGCCGCGCCGGGTAAAGTCCAGCGGGCGCATCTTGGGGTATTCCTCCTGGAAGAAACCGTTCTTGTCCAGCGGCACGCCCAGCACGTCGGCCAGCGCGCGATGGTCGTTCGGCTCGATCCCCGTGCTCAACGCCAACATCTCCGCGCGGATGACCACCTCCTCGCCGGTGATCGGTTCCCTCAGCCGGACGGTCAGGCCATCCTCGCCCGCCGATACCTCGGGTTTGTCCGGTAACTCGTAGCGCAAAAAGGCCACGCCCTGACTCCGGGCCTCCCGGTAATAGTCCTCGCGGAAGCCGTAGGTGCGCATCTCGCGGTAGAGCACGTACACGTTGGCCGCGGGGTTCTGTTCCTTGATCTTGAGTGCGTTGGCGACGGCTTTCGAGCAGCAGACGCGGCTGCAATAGGGACGCTCCGGCTCCCGTGAACCGACGCACTGGATCATCACCACGTTCGAGGGCGCGTCTTTCCCTCCGGCCAGCTTCTTTTCCAGCTCGCGCTGCGTGATCACGCGCGAGTCCTCGCCGTAGAGATACTCGGTCGGCGTGACCTCGCGCCCGCCAGCGGCGACGATGATGGCGCCGTGCTCCAGCGTCTTTTTCTCGTCGTCAGAGAGAGCCACGGTCGTCTGATACTGTCCCGTAGGGGCGTTGACCCCTACGGGACTACGCCCCGCGTACCCGGAGACGGCTTCGACCTGCGCCTCCTTGTAGACGTGAATGCGCTCGTCGCCCTCGACCCGCTCGACGAGGGAGCGCAAGGCGGCGGCAGCGTCATCCCCCTCCAGCGTGTACCGCAGTTCCCGCAACTGCCCGCCCAGATCGGCGGAACGCTCCACCAAGTCTACCTCGTGCCCCATCTCGGCCAGGCTCAGGGCGGCGGTCAATCCCGCCAGCCCCCCGCCGATCACCAGCGCCCGCTGCGAGATCTCCCAGACTTGAGAATCCGCCGCTTCATGTACAGGCGACTTTCGCAGCCTGGCGCCCGCGACCGCCATCTCGACCAACTCCCTGGCCTTTTCGGCGGCAACTTTCCCGTTCCCCGGATGCACCCAGGCACACTCGCCGCGCAGGTTGACCCGCTCCAGCAGATCGGCGCTCAGGCCGGCGTCGCGCATCATCCGCTCGAAGGCGGACTCGTAGAGGCGGGGCGCGCATCCGGCCACCACCACCCGGTTGAGGTTGTGCTCCGCGATGGCCTGGCCGATCTGCTCGCGCCCGCTCGCCAGGCAGGCGTTGTCGAGCGACTGCACCAGCGCCACGTCCCGGAATCCCTGCGCGTGAGCCGCCAGCGCCTCCAGGTCGATCACCTCGCCGATCTCGCCCCGGCAATCGCAGAGGAAAACGCCGACGCGGGGCCGCTCGTAAGAGATATCCCGATCCTCCCCCCCTCTATCCCCCCCAATGGGGGGGAGGCTGGGGGGGGAGGGTTCGCCCAATAACCGCGCCGCACCGGCGGCCACCGCCGAAGCCTCCGCCACCGTCTCGGGGATGTCCTTTGGCTCGCGGAATGCCCCGCTCACCAGGATGCCCGGACGCGAGCTTTCGATGGGGGCGAAGGTATCCGTCACGCCGAAGCCATACGGGTTCAACTCGACGCCGAGCGACTGCCCCAACTGCTGCGAGCCTTCCGGCGGCGCAAAGCCGGTCGCCAGCACCACCAGGTCAAAATCCTCATCCTGGAAACTGCCGTCCTCGGCCACGTAACTCAGTTGCAGATTTCGCGTCTGCTGGTACTGGTGGATCGAGGAGACCATCGAGCGCCGGTAGGTCACGCCGGGCAGCGCCTCGACCGTGTCGAAATACTCGTCGAAATCCTTGCCGTGAGCGCGAATATCCATAAAGAAAACAGTCACATCCAGGTCAGGATAGAGCCGCTTGGCGACCGCCACCTGCTTGGCTGTGTACATACAGCAGACCGAGGAGCAGTACCCGCACCCGATGGAGTCATCGCGCGAGCCGACGCACTGGATGAAGGCGACGCGCCGGGGTGTCTGGCCGTCCGAAGGGCGCACGACGGTCGCCCCGGTGGAGCCAGCGATGCTGACCATGCGCTCGAACTGGATGCTGGTCAGCACGTTGTCGTAATAACCGAAACCGTACTCGCCCTTGCGACGGGCGTCGAAAGGCTCAAAGCCGGGGCTGAGGATGATCGCGCCCACGACGACTGAAGTCGTCACTACGTCCATATCCAGATCGATGGCGTTGGTGGGGCAGACCTCGACGCACTTGCCGCAGCGGGTGCAAACCTCCATATCAACGACGTAGGCGGAAGGAATCGCCCGCGTCGGCGGCCGGTAGATCGCCTTACCCTTATCGAGATCGCCCTCGTACCGGTCGGGCCGCTCCACCGGACAAGCTAAAGCACAGAGGCCGCAGTTGTTGCACAGATCCACGCTCACGTAGCGCGGCTTGTGGCGCACTGTCACGGTGAAATTTCCCGGACGCTCGCGTCCGCGTTCCCCCTCTACCCCCGTCACCTCGGCGTAAGGCAGGATCTCAATGTTGCGGTGGATGTCGCACTCGATGGTGGGACAGTAGGCCGCCCGTCCGGGCAGCATCAGGCAGAGTCCGCAGGAATCGGTGGGAAAGGTCCGATCCAACAGGTGCATCGAGCCGCCGATGCCCGGCGCGCTATCCAGCAAATAGACCTTGTGCCCCGCCTCGGCCAGCAGCAACGCCGACTGCATCCCGCCGATGCCCGCGCCGACGATCAAAACGGCTTTACTTTGCTGAGACTCGTTGTTGTCGGTCATAAGTCCTCTTGCGTGTTACAAAAGATTTCGTCCCTGAAGCAGCGGACAAGGATTCACAGCGTGTTTGCCCAACCACTTTTTCACACCTGGCAGGCCCAAGGCCAGTCCCATCAGCTCGGTGAAGTAAAAGATGGGCATCTCCCCCCCCCCTTCCCCCCCCATGGGGGAGGGGGCTTGACGGGTGTCCAGGTTGATCTGGCAGATTCCGCAGGCGCTGGCGATGCAATCCGCCCCGGCCTCGATGGCTCCCGCGACGATCCTGCTCGATAGCTTCGCGACCACCTCGCCCATCGGGAACGTCATGCTCGCCCCGCAGCAGTCCACCTTGTACGACCAATCCACCGGCTCGGCTCCCACGGCCTCCATCAGGCGATCCATCGTCGTCGGGTGTTCGGGATCGTCCCAGCCGGTCTTTTCTGGCGGGCGCACCAGCACGCAGCCATAGTAAGAGGCCACCTTCAGCCCGTCAAGCGGCTTGACGACCCGCTCGCGAATCGCCTCTATCTCGATATCGTGGCTGATCACATCCAACAAATGACGGGGGCGACCTTCCCCGTTGTACTGAAAGTTCAACGACGTTTCCATCTTCCGCCGCCACTCCTCATCCTCGCGAAAAGCGTTGTCGGCAGATAGACTGTTCTGATAGCAAGCCGGGCAGGGAATGACAATATCCAGGCCCGCCTCCTGAGCCAGGGCCACGTTGCGCCCCGGCAAGGAGAGCGACAGCTCGTGGTTGAGGCTGTGCGCGGACGAGGCCCCGCAACAATTCCAATCCTCCAACTCGAACACCTCGACGTCCAGAGCCTTGAGCACCGCGTGGGTAGAAAGCTCAAACTCGGCTGACGTGGTTCCTGCCGTACATCCAGGATAATACGAGTATTTCACTGTTCCACCTCCAAGCGCCGGGGCGAACCGTTTTCGGCGCTGGCAGATTCGTCGTACAACTTGATCACATCTTTCATCCCTTTGACCCGTTCTGGCAAGAATCCAAACTTTCCCTTCAAGAAAAGGGTCGCTCCCAACACCATGTCAGAGCTCAAGCCGTGAAAGAACGTGGCAAGTCCCCCTTTCAGCAAGCCGAGAAGTTTGAATTCCATGATCAAGCTCAATTCATGCACCCGGCCCCACAGCTTGATGCTATCGAGAAACGAGCGATGCAAGGCATAGATGGACGGTTGCGGCGTATAGTCCTCCCTCACCGCCATCTGTCGCAGCACGTCCATCACCGGCGCCAGCCGAATGTGATTCGGGCAGCGCGTGCCGCACGTATCACACCCCACGCACATCCAGATGGCCGAACTGCCGAGCACCTTATCCTTCTGGCCCAGTTGGATCAGCCGGAGCAACTGGGCCGGCTTGTAGTCCATCACGTAGGCCGTCGGGCAGCCGATGGTGCATTTCTGACAGTAGAAACAAGCGTGAATATTCTCGCCGCTGTGCTCCCGCACCGCGTTCTTGAACATGAGATCCGTCCCCAGCACAACCGCCACAGGCATAATCTCCTCCCGGTGTCCCGTCGCCCCTAAAACTCTCCCGAATGATCCACCAGTTGCAGCGCCAGGATCGTCATGTCTAATGTCTCGCCACTGTCCATCATGAAATAGTCATTCAATGTGACCTCGGGTCGGAAACCCAGATCCTGGAACGCTTTCATGACCTGAGGCTGGGTAGTCAGAACCTCTGCGTACAACTGATGCAAATTGGTCTGGCGGGCGATCTCGATCAACGAGCGCAACATCAACGTGCCGATGCCCTGGCGGCGGTAGTCGTGGTCGAGAAAGATGCGCACCCAGGCCCGATGCCGGCGGTAATGTTCCCCAAAGTGCAGGGTGGCGTCTCCCACGATCTTGTCCTCCACGATGGCCACCAGAGGAAAGACGTTCTTCAGGTCCAGCTTGTCCACCCAACTCTCGACCACCCCCCGATCGCCCGCGTCGCTACGAAAAAGCTCCAGGTCGTGCTTGGAAGCCCGGGCAAACAGGTCCACCAGCCCCTGCTTATCCTCTTTGGTCAACGGACGCAGCAACAACCTGGCTCCACTGGGCAGTGTCTTGACCTTTCGATAACGTGCTAATTTTTCCCCGCTGGGGCGGAGGCCCCCACGGGACGACGCCCAAATGTCTGTCATCTCTGCACCTCACAACCGCTCGCTAAAACTTTCCCGAGCGCTCCACCAACCGCAGCATCAAAACGACCATATCCAGCGTCTCCCCGCCACTGGTGATAAAGTAATCGCTCAACGTCACCTCTCGCTGAAACCCCAGGTCCTGGAAAGCCTTGATCGCCCGGCCCTGGTTGGCCACGATTTCGGTATACAATTGCTGGAGGCCCACGTGGCGGGCGATCTCGATCAAGCTGCGCAGCATCAACGTGCCGATACCCTGGCGGCGATAGGCGCGATCGAGAAAGATGCGCACCCACGCCAGGTGGCGATGATACCGCTTGCGAAAATGAAGGGTGGCGTCTCCCACAATTTTGTCGTCTACGACAGCCACCAGCGGAAAGACGCGCTCAAGGTTCAGATTGTCCACCCAACTCTCGACCACGGCTGGATCGCCCGCATCGTCGCGAAAATACTCCAGGTCCTCTTTGGAAGCCCGCGCAAAAAGGTCCACCAACCCCTGCTTGTCCTCATAGGCCAGCGGACGCAGCAACAGCCGGGATCCACTGGACAACGTTTTCACTTTACGATAACGTGCTAGTTGTTCCCCGCTGGGGCGGAGGCCCCCACGGGACGACGCCCAAACGCCCGCCATTTTCGCACCTCCTCCACTACCAACTGACCGCATCCGCCATCGCCAAAATCTGCTCCGGCATCCAGTTGTGGATCTGGCTCGCCTTGTTGGGACAGGCCACCACGCAAGCTCCACAGTTCTGACACAGCGCCGCGTTGACGACGGCGATACCCCGCACCGGATGAAGCGCCCGCGCTTCGTAGGGACACACTCCCACGCACACCCCGCACCCAGAGCAGACCTCCTCGACGACGTAAGCCACGGTCGGCTCCTGAACCATCTGGTCGAGGGAAAACAGTTGCAGCACCTTGGCCGCCGCGCCCGAGGCCTGCGACACCGACTCGGGGATGTCTTTCGGCCCCTGGGCCGCCCCGGCCAGAAACACCCCCGCTGTCAGGCTCTCGACGGGGCGCAGCTTGGGGTGCGCCTCGCTGAAAAAGCCGTCCGCGCCCACCCCGGTCCGCACCGTCTGCGCCAATTCGATCGCCTGATCGCCGGGCATCATTGGGGTCGCCAGCACCACCAGGTCTGCGGCCACCTCCAATTGCTGTCCACCCAATGTGTCAACGCCCCACACGATCACCTTGTCTCCATCACGAAAGATCTTGCTCACTTTGCCCCGCAGGTACAGGACGCCATAATCCTCCATCGCCTGCTGGACGTACTCGTCGTACCCCTTGCCCGCCGAGCGGATGTCAATGTAAAAGACGTACGCCTGGCCCTCTGGCACCCGCTCCTTGAACATACGCGCCATCTTGGGGACGTACATACAGCAGACCTTGGAACAGTAGGGCACGCCTCGTTCGGGATCGCGGGAACCCGCGCACTGAACAAAGACGACCTCCTGAGGCGCGCGCCCGTCGGAGGGACGGCGAAGGCCATTCCCAGACCGGAGCATCTCCTCGAACGTCAAGCCGTCCACCACATCCGGAGTCGCTCCGCCGCCGTACTCGGGCAGCCGATCCAGTGGATAGGGGTCCCAGCCTGTCGCCATCACAATCGCGCCGATTTCAAAGGTCTCGGGTTCGTCCAACTGGGAGACTTTTACGTCAAAGTTCCCCACGTACCCCTCAACCTCCACCACCTGCGCATTCGTCAGCACCTGGATACTCGGATGTTCGAGCACCTGGTCGATCTTTTGCTCCAGCAGATCGGGGGCGGCCTCAAAGTTGAGATAGGTACCCGAGAGACGGGCCATCTTGCCGCCCAGCCGCTCCTCTCGCTCGACCAGCACGACGGGAAAGCCCGCGTCGGCGACGTCGAGCGCGGCCTGCATCCCGGCGATCCCCCCGCCGATGACCAAGGCCCGCTTCGTCAACGGCAGGTGGAAGGGCGCCATCTCATCGTCCCGCTTGACTTTTTCCACGAGGGTGCGCACGATCTCGACGGCTTTCTCCGTGGCGCGTTCCGTATCTCCCTCATGCACCCAGGAACACTGCTCGCGGATGTTGGCGCTTTCAAAGCGGTATGGGTTCAGCCCCGCCTTTGCTCCAGCTCGCCGGAAAGTCGCCTCGTGCATCGCGGGCGAGCAGGCCGCGACGATGACGCCGTCCAGTTGATGTTCCTCGACCGCCTCTTGAAGCAACTGCTGGCCAGGATCGGAGCACATGTATTTGTAGTCTGTGGCATATACAACACCCGGGTACTGGCCGATCTCTTCGGCTACCCGCTCCACGTCCACGGTGCCCGCGACGTTGATCCCGCAGTGACAGACAAAGACACCGATTCGACTCATTTATTCTCCTGCTTCCAGCGCCGCGACAAGCGGCTGCGGATCCACGTAGTGATCCGCGAAGCCCCACGTCTCCTCCGGCAAGCCCAACGCCACAGCCATCAATTGGGTAAAATAGAGTGTCGCGATTTCGTCGCCGGTGCGCCCGGCCTCCGTCTCCCGCTGCGGATAATCCAGGTTAAACTGGCAAAGCGGACAGGCGGTGACGATGACCTGCGCGCCGTGCTCCCGCGCCGAGGCGACGATCTCTTTCGAGAGCATTTCGGGGACCTCCGGCTCCTTCACCGTCAGATAGGAGCCACAGCACTCGATATTGTAGGGAAAGTCCACTGGCTCCGCCCCTAGCGCCCGCACCAGGTCGTGCATGATGGTTGGAGCCTCTGGATCGTCCAGGCCGATCTCTTCGTAAGGGCGCAGGAGCAGACAGCCATAGTAAGGAGCGACTCGCAGCCCGGTCAGAGGGCGCGTCACCCGCTCGGCTAACGCCTCCCAGCCCAGGTCATCTCGCAACAGCTCCAGAAAATGCGCAATGTGCACACCACCGCGATATTCTTGCTCGGTGAACCAATTGATGCGCTCCAACATCTCCGGATCCCGCTCGAGCAGCGCCTGGGAGCGACGAAGGACGTTGAAGCAAATCGAACAGAGCGTCGTCACCGACTTGGACGAATTACTGGCCTGCTCACAGCGTTGTGTGGCGGCACACGCCGCTACATGGAGGGCCTGTTGCGCCTGGTAGAGAATCCGCGTCGGGGCGATCAGCGCCAGCGAATCGTCCAGCATCAGGGGGAACGTCGCCCCACAGCACTGCCACTCGGCCAGTTCCTCCAGATCTAATCCCAGCGCCGCCGCCGCCGCCCGCGCAGAGCGGTCATAGTTTTTCGCCTGTGTCGAGAGTGTGCACCCTGGAAAATATGGATAAGCCATCAATGTCTCCAAGCGCCTGTGAAATGAGAAAATGAGCAGATGAGTACATGAGCTTTAGAAACTCACTCCTCATCCACCCATTTGCTCTTACTTCATATACTTCCTATACCCGCCGACGATAGCCAGTTGCGGCGCTGCCTGCACCAATTCTGGTGGAAGCGCACCCAAGTCCAGTTTGGCAACGCCCTTGCGCAATGCGATCTGGCGCAACGCCTCCATCAACCGAGGCAAATCCACTCCCTTGGGACAGCGCGCGACACAGGTCAGGCAGGAGGCGCAGATCCAGATCGTATTACTCTCCAGCACCTCCTCCATCCCCAGTTGAGCTTTACGGATGGCCTGGCTGGGAAGGAGTTCCATCGCCGACGCGACCGGACAGCCGGCGCTGCATTTGCCGCACTGGTTGCAGGCCAGCAGATCCTGCCCGCTGATCTCTTCGACCTGGCGCACGAAAGAACCGCGCACCTTGTCAACTGAAATTTGGGTTCGCATACCTTATTCCGTTAGCCCTGCGGCCAACTTGGCTCCTGCCAGCGTGTTCCACATCAGCATCGCGATGGTCATCGGCCCCACGCCGCCCGGTACAGGGGTCAGGAAACCGGCGACCTCGTTCACTTCGTCAAAGTCGACGTCGCCCACCAGCTTGTACTTGCGGTAGAGCGGGATCATCTCGCAGGTCACATCGTCCGGCACTTGATCCTTCAGGTAGGCTTTGTCGTGTTCAGCGCAGTATTCGCCCATCCTACGGCGACCACCTTTCTTCGACTCGTCCTTGCGATGAGCGATAAAGGTCTCGCCCGTGGCGGCGCAGGTGTACTCCTTGTCGGCCGGGTGCTCGACCCAGACCCGGTTAATGCCGACGTCGATGACTGCCGCGCCCGGTTTGACCCAATCGCCCTTGACCATCTCTGGGCGGCCCACGGCGGCGATGAGAATGTCGGCGCGGCGGCACGTGCCGGGCAGGTCCTGGGTACGAGAATGGCAGATGGTGAGTGTGGCGTTGCGGTGCAGCAAGAGCATCGAAACCGGCAGACCCACAATGTTGCTGCGGCCCAGCACCACCGCCTCTTTGCCCTCGATCTCGACCCCGGAACGGACCAACAACTCGATGCTTCCCGCCGGCGTGCAGGGGACAAAGAGCGGCTTGCGCCCCTTCATCGAAAGCCGCCCGATGTTGATCGGATGGAATCCATCCACGTCCTTCTCCAGGCTGATGGCGCTGAGAACCTTTTCCTCGTCCAGATGCTTGGGCAAGGGAAGCTGCACCAGGATACCATGGATCGTGGGATCCTCGTTCAATCGCGCCACCAGGGCATCAACGTCCTCCTGCGACGCATCCTCGGGCAGATGCTCGCCGATCGAGTGAAAGCCGCACTTGGTGCACGTCTTTTGCTTGGAGCGGACATACGCCTGTGAAGCGGGATTCTCACCCACCAGCACCGTCGCCAGTCCTGGCGTGACGTTGTGCTTTTCCTTCAACTCGGCTACTTCGGCCTGAATCTCCTCATAGATCTGATTCGCTATCGCCTTACCATCAATCAGTTGCGCTGTCATAGTTCCTCCTCACTCCTTACGGACTATGAAATACGTATTCCGTTTTATAGCAGCAATTCTAATTTTGTAGCCGCGCTTCGCGTACGCGATAGCGCGTGCATTATGCTGCATAAAACATTCTGCGCGATATGGAAATCGCGGCTACAACTCTCGTTTTCTTCCATAATTGGAATTGCTGGTTTTATAGACGCAGGTACGAGTCCGTATAGATGACCTTGTTCAAAAGCACCTGCACCGTCTTCCAGACGTCCGCCTGCTGCGGATCGGACATGTCCACGTCTTCGGATTGCAACTCCTCCATCGCCTCCACCCGGTCATACAGCTTGACCAGCAATTTATTGAGCGGCGTGCTCTCGTCCCGCTCATTGATCACGCGGATTAACTCCATCAAGTCTTTGTCGAGAGGATCGGCGATAAGCATGTCGATGCCAGCGCCCATCAACATCACCATATACGTCTGGTTGAGCAGCGGGCGCATCTCGTTGGGGACAGCGTTGGAGACGTTCGAAAGCCCAGCGTTGGTCAGTGGGGGCGGGTCCCAGGCGAACTTGAGCGTGCGCACCGCCTCGATGCATTCTGGGCAGTATTCCTGGCAGCCGGATACGGTGAGCGCCAGCGGGTCAATGATCAGATCATTGATGGGAAAATCAAGCTCCAGCATATACGGGATCAGCTTTTCCAGCGCGATGGTCACGCGCTCGTCGGCGCCGACCGGGATCATGCCCTCGGCCATCGTCAGTGCGACCAGCTTGGTGTTGTACTTTTTGGCCACGGCGGGCACCGTGGTCAACCGCTCTTCGCGCGCGTCGGTGGAGTTAATGATAGGCTGCGCCTTGGTCACCGTCTCACAGGCCGCCTCGATGGCCGCCAGGTTGGTGGTATCAAAGACCAGCGGCACGTCGACCACCTCCTCGACGGTCTCGACCAGCCAGGGTAGAATCTCGTGCCCGCGCTTTTTCTGCGGGCCAATGTTGAGGTCCACCGCGCTCGCCCCGGCGTCCACCATGCGCACCGCCAGATCCTGGAAGAACTTGGCGTCCCTGTCGGCAACAGCCTTCTTGACCTTGGGGGAAATGATGTGAATGTTTTCGGCAATAATGTACATACTGACTATCTCCTTTTCTATGGTAATTGGTTACGCCAATCTATCACTCGACTAATATTTTCTGTGCTAACTCGCGCACAGCTTGATACACCGCCGTCTCCTCTGGCAATTCCACCAGCGGCCGACCGGTGAACTCGAACTCAGCCATGGCCGCGTCATCTGACACTGTGCCCAACAAATTGAGCTCCTTCTGCTCCACGGCCTGGACCAACGGCGCCGGCATCTCGCCCCGCAGCCGGTTGACGACCAAATAGATGCGGCTCACGCCGATCTCCAACTCGGGCACCATACTTGCCATGTGATGCGCGGTGACGAGTCCACGCTGCGTCGGATCCGTCACCAGCAGCAGAACGTCCACGTCGCGGGTGGTGCGACGGCTGAGATGTTCCATCCCGGCCTCGTTGTCGATCACTACATAGTCGTACTGCTTCTCCAGCCGGTCCACGATCACGCGCAGCATCTGGTTGGCCGCGCAGTAACAACCCGGACCCTCGGGCCGCCCCATCACCAGCAAGTCTACCCGCTCTCCCTCCGTCAGCGCCATCTGCACCTGATAGTCCAAATAGTCCTGCTTGCTCATCCCGCCGGGCATCGAGCTAGCCAACGCGCTGCTGGACTGCGCCATATCGAGCATATCCTCGCGGATGTCGCCGACGGTTTCCTCGATCTCCATTCCCAACACCATGTTGAGATTAGTGGCAGGGTCGGCGTCAATGGCAAGGATAGAGCCGCTCCGTTCCTCGACCAGATAACGGATGAGGAGCGCAGAGATAGTGGTCTTGCCAGTGCCGCCTTTGCCCGCTAGGGCAATGGTTTTGGTCAATTCAATTCCTCCCTGGTGTTCGTAAGTACAATCTCATCAGGCATTCCCTAGATTCAATCGTCATCAGGTGGATGCAAGCCCATGGCCACCCAATATCGACGTAATTGCACTATCTGAAGCCGATTCATGCGCAGAGCGATGATAGTTGCTCGGCTCACAGCAGTAAGACCAATAACCTGAGTACCATCCTCACTCCAGGTGAAATGGCGGCTCCAGACCTGGCGGTGCGGATGATAAAGAGAAACCTCCTCGCCACTCGTAGGATCGAGAGCGATCAGACGCGCTGCCTTGTGCCGATTGCAAGTTGGACAACTGAGACAAAGATTATCCGCCTCCGTCTTGCCCCCAGCCGAACGGGGGATGACGTGCTCAACCTCGAACGTGACCCCCATCAATGCTTCGGCGCTACGACAATACGCACAACGTCCGCGAGCTGCGTTCAGCACATGCCGCCGCAGTTCAGCGGGGACATAAGAGGAACTCACTCCTCTTTCCTTTTGTACAGGTTCAGTGTATATAAAGCCCTGGCCTTGAGCAACGCTATTTGATCCACCTCGGCGAGCAGCACGTCTAATCTTTGCTCCCCATTTTTCGTCAACTTTCCCTCGCGATTCTTGCGCAGCAAATCGTTCAACTCCTTCTGACGACCCGAGGCAATAACCACATCAGCCAATACCTGTAACTCTGTTTCCTCCATTCCCCCCAGAGGCCATAATTCAGTCTCGACAGTTTCAGGACGGCTGCTACGCAAGACGGCGCGCAAGCTGTGTAACAGGTTCTCCGCCAATTCGACCTGATCATCCAGAGGCAATCTTTTCGCCGCGCTCATCACTTCCGACAATGACATTGCACTCACTGCTCTCCTCCCCTGGATAGATAATTACTTGTCGCATCGCTCAACCTCCCAGCCTACCGCCCTTCAAACAGCGCCGCCACCGACGGGAACTGAGCCTCATCCGTGTGCGGGAGGAACATCGCCGCGTTGAACTCGTCGAAAAACGTGTTATCCGCCGAAAGCTCCAGATAGGTCATCATCTGTCCCTTCTCGGTCACCTGCTCCCGCATCCCGCGCGAAAGGAGCGCCATGTACGCCCCGCGCACCGAGGTGTTGCCCAGGAAATGAAAGTTATCGTAGGGTTTGTCGGGCAGCATGCCGATCTGGATCGCCTTCTCCACGTTGAGATGCTGGCCAAAGGCCCCGCCGATGAGCACCTCCCCCACGTCCGCCATGGTCAACCCCACGCTGCGGGCCAGGATCGAGAACCCGGCGTAGATGGCCGCCTTGGCCCGCATCAGATTCTCGATGTCCACCTTCGTGATGACAATATCCTCGCCGGTGGCGGTCTCTTCGGCCCAGGCCACCACGTACTCTGACCCGTGATCTCCCTCCCGTACCCGCTTCGTAGGCAACTCCAGCTTGACGTTGCCGCTCTTGTCCATCACACCGGCGACGAACATCTCTGCCAGGAGCGAGATCAGCCCAGAGCCACAGAGACCTCGCGGTTTTTCCTCACCGATCACGCGATGGGTGGCTTCATACGTCTCCGGATCGATCCAAACCTCTTCGATGGCGCCAGCGGTAGCGCGCATTCCGTGCACCACCCCGGCCCCTTCAAAAGCCGGCCCGGCGGAGCAGGCGCAGGCGATGAGCCAGGTACAATCTCCCAGCACCATCTCTCCGTTCGTCCCGATGTCCACGAACAGCGATAGCTCCTCCATGTCGCACATCTTGGAACTGACCACGCCCGACGTGATGTCGGCCCCCACGTAGGAAGCAATGCCAGGCAGGCAGTCCACCGGCGCCTCCGGGTTGATCTCCAGGCCGATCTCGTGGGCCGGGAAAGGAGGGAACTGGTTGACGACGGTGATAAAGGGCATCAGACGAATGGACTCGGGTGGGACGCCGGTGAAGAGGTGGATCATCGTGCTGTTACCCGCCACCACCGCTTTATAGATCTGGTCGGTACGAATCCCTCGCTCCTGCGCTGCCTGATTCAGCAGCCGGTTGAGCGTCTCCATGACCAGCCCTTGCAACTCCTCCAGGCCGTTCCCTTTGGAGGCATAGATGATGCGCGAGATGACGTCCTCGCCTCGGGCGATCTGCCCGTTGTAATCGGCCTTCTGGGCCATCACCTCGCCGCTGATCATGTCCACCAGCCAGACCACGTTGCTGGTCGTGCCGATGTCAATCGCCACTGCCCACAGACTTTCCAGGTGTTCCCCAGGCAGGACGTCTATCAGGCGAGGCGCAGTCCCGTAGAGGCCTACGCCACTATGGGGCGGGCCATCGGGACGGTTCCAGGCGTCCAACTCGACCACCACGGTGACCGTCCACTCCCCCTCTCGCAGCGCCCGGCCCAGCTTGCGCAGCACCAGCAGAGAAGCCTCCAGCCCGCGCAGATCGTAGCGACGGACCAACGCTCGTTGCAGGCGAGACCAGTCGTCGGTCTGTTCCTGCAAAGAGGGCGGCTCCAGGGTGATGGCATACTTGCGCAACGGTTGGTCGTGCAGATCGTAGGGGAAGGGCAGCTCGACCTTCGCCGCCCGCTTGCTCTCTTTCAGTCGCCGCTCGATCTTTTCCTGCGGCGGGATGAGAACGACGACGTCCCCCTCGACGACGGTCTGGCAGGCCAGCGCGTAACCGGCCTCCACGTCCGCGGGGGAGAGGCGCTGAGTCGAATGCCTCCGCACCTCCGCCCCGCAGGCGTCTTGAACGATAACCGCACAGCGACCGCAGCGCCCCTGCCCGCCGCAGGGCATCTGGATGTCCACACCCCCCTGCTGAGCAGCGTCGCTCAGGAGCGTGCCCTTAGCCACCTCCACCTCGCGGTCGAGGGGTAAGAATCGAACTTTACAGATCTTCATTGCCGGTACGTTGTTGGCATACTAATAGACTAGTAAATTGGTACATGGGCAGATTGGTGAGAGAGCAATCTACCTGCCCCAAAGGCGTCCCAATTTACCAATCTACCAGCTATGCCGCACTCCACAACTTCAGGTAGCCGGCCAGATCCACCGCCTCGCGCGGTCCGACCTGGATCTCCCAGCCCGGTAATTCCTCTTCCAGCTCGCCCAGCAACACCGATACGTGACCGGGGATGATGATCTTTTTGTGCCCCAGCTTGCCCTCGACGCCGGTCGTCTTGACCGACTTGGCGATGCGCTCGGCGTCAAACTTGCCGGCGGCCCAGGCGGTGAGCACGCTCATGCCCTCCGCGTCGGCCACCAACAGCCAGCCCGGCATTCCGCTTCCGTCCACCTCGTTCGCCACAGAGAAGTAGGTGATGGAGAAGTTGGTGGTGACCAAGAGCGGCGAGTCGGGCTTGGGGTCGTTGATCTCATAGATGCCCGGTTGTACCTGGATCGGCTTTTGCGGATCGGTATAGATATTTGTCCGCAGCGCCAGCAGTGCGTAGGCCGAGGCTGGCGTAAAGGTATCCAGGACGACGAAACCACCGTACTTGGCGATCTGCTGACCGGCCAGCATGGCCTCCTCGGTCGGGTCGGCTGCGCCATCGCCGGGGAAGGTGATGATGGGATACCCCAGCGGGCGAAAGTTCTCCTTGAGCGCCAAACGGCGCAACTGCGTCAGCGTGACTAGCGTGCCGCTGGCGTCGCGCACGCCGGGATCCAGCACGATGTCCTCCACGCCGGCTCCCTTGATCTTTTCCGTCAGATCAGCCAGTTCGTCCAGCGAGTCGGCGCGGACGACGACGGGGATGTCTGCCTCCTTGCCCAACGCGGCGATCTGCTCCCAGTTCTCGGGGGTGGCCGTGTAGAGAAGCGGGCGAGCGCCGTCAGCCGCTTCGAGGCCCGCCTTGAGCAGATCCACGTCAGAAGCGACGAGGATCAGCGGACGCTCGGTCGCCTCCTGCACTGCGCTCACCGCAGCGACAAAAGCGCCGGCGTCGCCAGAGGCCGCCTCGACCGCGATGCCATCCAAAAAGAGGTCCATTCCAACATAATCCACCGAAAAGTCCATCGCCGCGCCAACTTTCTTTTTGATCTCCTCGACGGGCGTGGTATCTTTCACGCGCACAAAAATGCCCGGCTGGTGGAAAAAGGTCTTTTCGTGGCGAAAGAGAACGGTCTCGTTGCCCACCTCGACCTTGTGCCCCGGCCCTTCCACCGTAACCAGACGGATGGGCGGAGCCGCCGCAGCCGCCAGTTGCGCCTTCGCCTCGTCCGAGACGTAGGGGCAAGTCGCCAGTTCCGCCTGCTTGGCCGCCAGCTTCATCGCAAAAGCCAGGCAGGTGGGAAAACCACACTCCTTGCAGTTGGTCTTGGGCAAGAGTTTATAGATCTGTAATCCTGTCAATGCCATGGTTTCTCCTCCTACTTTTCCATCAACTGGTCGACGAATGCCTTGACGCGCTTTACCGTCTCGGGGTGTCGCAGAACAAGGATATCGGCTCCAGTCTCGATAAGGGCCGTCGCCGTCAGGGTCTCCCAGAGGACGGCCCGCTCGCGCCAATCGCCCCACGCTTCCGGCACGCCCTCCCCGACCTTGGCCTCCTTCTGTCGCCAGGCCTCGTAGCCGGGAGTGACGAGCATGGGCTGTTGCGTGATCTTGTCCCCCTGGAGAGCCGCGAGGCGCAGCCGCTCCATCACCGAATAGCCGTACTCCATCCCATACCCCAGACCGGCCGTCGTGGGATCCATCAGGATGCGCTCCAACGGCAACCCCATGTCGGAAATGAGGATGATCATCTGCTTCGACAGGTTGACGTCCATCGGCGTGCGCGAGTTCACCAGATGATCGTGGGCCAACGCTGCCGCGACGATGGTGCGATAGTTCTTCTCCTCGCAAAGGCCCAGCACCACCCGCTCGCCAGCCGCCTCCTCGGCCACAGCCACGAGCAGTTCGTTGTCGGCGTCCACTTGCCCAGGACCAAAGACCAGCAGCGGCAAGCCAGTGGCCTCCAGTACCGCGCGGGTAGCGGCCCGGGCGTCCTCGGCGGTTGTGGGGGTATCCCCATTTTTCGTCAGGCTCAACTGCAAGAGAATCAGGTCCGCTCCAGCCTCTTCGGCGGCCTTTGCCCAGGCTGTCGGGTCGTTTGCCGCGTCGCCCCAGGCTTCCAGCAGGAGCGGCGACCAATCGTCAGGCTTCCGGTCCGCGATCTCGATAGCGATGCGCGGTGGGTTGGGAATCTCGCCCTCAAAGTGGAGAAAGGGAAGTGTGGTCTCGCCGCCAATGGTGACGGTGTGACTGCGGGTGCCCCCATCATCGGCGGTGGCCCCCAGCGTGATCTCGCGTACACTTCCTGTCCATTTTTCCACAGGAATTTCAACTACCATGTATATCCTCCTAAAAGTTGGTAGATTCGTAGATTGGTACATTAGTAAATTGGTACATTGGTAAATGGGTCGCTACCACCAAATGTACCAATTTACCAGTTTCCCAATCTACCCACATGTTGACTCAACATCCACCAGCATAGCACCGAACCGATCAACGGTCAAGTGATGATCATCACACCTGGCGGATGATGTTTCATCTTGGGTCAACCGTCGAGGGCGTCGGCCATTTCCAACGCCCTCGACGTTTATTCTAGAAAACCGACTCCATCGTAAGCGCCGGATGCCCCTTTTCCTCCAGGAACTGGAGCAGTCCCTCGACGTCCGTGCAGATCGTCTCGTCGGCGATCTTGTCCAGCAGTTCAGGGTCCCCTTCCCGCTCGCAGGCCGCCTGCATCTCCTCGGCCATGCTATCTTTCAAGAAAGAAGACATCCAGACAATACGCTTGAGGCCCCCATCGGCGCGGATGAACTTGGGGCTGATGAGAAAGTACTTGCCGATGCCCATCACGCCCGGCGTCTGTAACCCGCCGCCGGCCATGCCGGCCAGCGTGGAAAAGGTCATCCCGGCTGGCGTCATGCTCGGATCCTCACGGCTGACCACCATGAAACCGTTCGCCTCGGGAATGACCATCATGATGCACTCGAAGCAGCCGCAGGCCGTCATGGGGTTCTCCATGATCGAGTACATCGAGACCTCTTCCACCGTACCCTGAGAGGCCCCCTGGGCATACTCGTTAACTCCTGTGAAGTATCCCTTCTCTTCGTCCATGCACTCGCCTTTTTCGATCGGCTGATTGGGGCCGGTGGGGTTGATCTCGTAAGAGGCCTTGCAGTCCAGCCAGTTGTAGGCCCCGCACAATCCCAGCCGTTGTGGGCTGACGACGCAGACGTGGGTAGGAGCAAAAGACTGGCAGAGAATACAGGAGTAGAAGGTATCTACCGCCTCGTCCGTCAGGTCGGCCAGGCGACGGTTGCGAAAGTCATACGCCTCGCGCGCCTTTTCCAGCCATTCGGCGTAGAGCTCGGGGTCCGTGATGATCTTGACCTGAACCTTGTCCACGATAGCGCCAAAGTCAGCGTGGAAGCGGGCGTAGAGGATTTCGCCAAAGTGCTTGAGGTCGAATCCCTTGTCCGCCGCCCCTTTCGAGATGCGGATCCAGGTAATGTCTCGCTGACCGATGTGCTGGATGCCAGAAGCGGCGTTGACAAAGTAGTGGAACTGCCGCTCCAACACCGGCTCAAAGTCCTCCTGCATCTTGCGTCCGGCCACCTCGGCCAGGATACCCATGTCCATCGAGCCGCCCTCTTCTATGTTCTCCAGGCCTGGGCCGATGACCTCGATCTTGCCGTCCTCCACATCGTCCATGTCCACCATGCGCAGGTACTCCCACGCACGGCTGCCCTTGCCGCCAGACTCGACTCGCATGTCGGCCCGACGCACGACCTCGCCCTCAAAGGCAGAGCCGTAGGGAACGGGGACGGGCACTTCGGTGATCTTGACCTTGACGCCGCGAACCTCGATGGCGCGCTGTACCATCTTGGCCGCCCGCTCCGTGTCATCCTCCGCCTCGATCTCGTTCCAGGGCATGGAGATGACGTGCTCGTAGCGGGTGACGCCGGTGGGCAGAATCTCCGGGATGACGGTGTCGGCGATGGTGGGAAAGCCGTAGGAGATGGCCCCCGCGGCGGCGGCGTACTTTAGATCGTCCACCTCTCCCAGCGCCAGCACAAAGGCAAAGACGCGGAACTTGTTGTAGAGGAGAATATCCCGCCACTGACCGGCCTTCAGACCGCCGAACGTCAGCGCCGAGCGGGTGGCAAAGCCCATCGGGTAGATGGCGGAGAGGGTATCTGTGCCAAAGGGGATGATGTAGGTATCGAATCCCATCTCCACCCCCTCCTCGCGCAACTGGTCGATCACGGAGCGGCCGTTGGTGTTGCCGCAGAGAAAGATCAGGATGTTGCGCCGCTGAAGCTCCCGCACGATGCCGACGGCGGCCTCGTTCGAGCGGGCCGCGCCAACGAGGGCGGCAAAGCCAGGCATACGGCCGTCCACCAACTGGATGCCCCACGAGCGCAACTGGATGTCGTCGATGGGGCCGTTGAGATGGCCATCCCCCTTGAAATCGGGATAGGCGGTGCTGCCGAGCAACTCGAGTCCCGAGCAAGGCTCCGGCTGCTCCCCGTAGGCGAAGCGGATGCCCTCGATGGCCTCCGCAGCCAACAGGGTCGCCATGCCGCTATCGAGCGTTTCTCCCAGGTAGGGCACCCACAGGTTGTCGTCCGGCAGTGGGTGCAGGAGCTTTTTGGCGTGCTCCAATGGCATCTCGAGATCGCCCAACGTAGAGACCTCGTGCGCCAGCATTCCCAGCGTCACCGGCAAAAAGTAAGCCGTATTGGGGAAAGTAACGGGCGTATCGGCCCCCTTCTCGGCGATGGCCTTCTTCAGTAGCGCGTCCGCCTCGGCCACGATGCCGTTGGCGCCGCGGATAGCACGTGTTGCGATATACTTTGACATGTTCCCTCCACCTCCTACACCGCCGTCCCATAAGCTGCTTCGATCCGCTCCTCCAGCGGGAGTTCGAGCAGTTCCGGCATGCGCCGGTCGCCGCTCTGACCCCACTTGGAGGCGTCGTACTCGGGCAGCCCCAGGTCGGCTCGTTTCTTGTCAATGTGTTCGATGGATCGGCGGACGATCTCTTCGGCCTCTTCGACGAACTCGAGCCTGCCGCCGACCTTTTCCTCCCAAACCTCGGTCATGATCCGCAGCACTTCCTCGCTGCCGGAGACAGGACCGTCGCTGCCGCCCATGATGACATAGGCTCCGGAAGCCACACAGTAGGTGGCGATGGAGATCGCTTTCTCGCTCATCCACTCCGGCGCCATGCCTACGGCGGGGATGTCCGAGATATCCTCGCCCAGCCCGCCCTCGGTCGCCATCTGCGCCAGGACGGTGAGGATGCGCGAGTTGTCCACGCAGGAGCCCATGTGGAGCACCGGCGGGATGCCGACCGTCTCACAGATCTCGCGCAGGCCCGGCCCGGCCACCTCCATCGCCGCCTCGGGGGTCATGAACCCCTGCTTGGCGCTGGCGATGGCTCCGCAGCCGGTCTCTACCACCAAGATGTCGTTCTTGAGGAACTCGATGACGACGTCGTGGAAGAGTTCGTCGTGACGCACGCGAGCGTTGTTGCAACCGATGTTGGCCACCACGCCACGAATGCGTCCGGCCTGGATGGCGTCGTTGAGCGGGCGCAGGGAGCCTCGGTAGAAGCCGCCCAGCGCATAGTCAATGTACTCGTGGGAGAAACCGGGCACCAACGGGTTATGCTCGTCGGGTATACGTGTCTCCCCACGTTCGGGGAAGCGATCGACCGCCCGACGGACGATCTCTTTGGCGATCTCGAGCGCCCTGCTCTCCTCGAACTCGATGTGCCTGGCGCCCTCGATCTTGACCTTGGGCGAGGTGGTGATCAGTTCGGTGTGAAAATTGTCCGCCATCGGGGCCAATCCCTGCATGATGCACTGGATGTCCACGACCATCGCCTCGACCGCGCCGGTGAGGATGGCCAACTCTTGCTGCAAAAAGTTACCTGCCAGGGGCACACCCTGCCGCATGACCGTCTCGTTCGCGGTGCAGCAGATACCGGCCAACTGGATGCCCGTGGCTCCCTTGCTCTTGGCGTATTCGATCATCTCCGGGTCGAGCGCCGCCGCCACGATCATCTCGGAAAGCGTCGGCTCGTGGCCGTGGACGACGACGTTGACCTTGTCCTCACTGAGCACTCCCAGGTTGGCCCCAGAGCGCACCGGGGCAGGGGTGCCAAAGATCACGTCCGACAGATCGGTAGCCAGCATCGAGCCGCCCCAGCCGTCGCCCAACGCGCAGCGCAGGGCCTGATCCAGGATGTGCTCGGCTTCCTGGTCGTTGCCGACGTGAGTACGATGTAGCATTTCCACGATCTCTCGGTCTACACTGCGAGGCGTAATCCCTGCCTCGTCCCAGACCTCTTGCCGTTTGGCCGGAGCGCGCTTCACGTTAAAAACCTCTCCCTCAACCTTGCCAAACTCGGCCAGGGCCGCCAGGGCTACGTCCTTCGCGATCTCCTCTATGGGCCGCCCATCGGCCTTGACGCCCAGATAGCCCGCCATCTCCAGCAGTTTGAAGGGATCTCGGACCCCATAGTCGGGCGCGTGCCCCTCGGCGGCTTCCAGCAGCGTGTAGGCCAGGCCGCGTCCGTGATCGGAGTGGGCCGACGCGCCCACCGCCACTGCGCGGGCAAAGTTACGGGCCGCCACGGTCGCTACCGTCGCCCCACAGACCCCGCGCTCGGTCTTTCCTACCAGACGACAGGGACCCATCGAGCAGTTCTTGCAGCAGAGGCCCTGGGATCCAATGGGGCAGGGAGCCAGCGCATCGGCTCGCGCAAAGGCTGTCTCCACATCTATCTGACAGGCTCGCTCTAATAGAGCGACGGCTGCCGGATCGTAGCTGGATTCCTGGGGTGTTCGTTCTTTTTTCTTCGCCATAGTATACCTCCTAGTACCGTCGGAACTCGCCCGACATCTCACGGTCAGCCCGGTTCGTCTCGGTCATTCGCGAGCCTAGCACTTCCCACTGCGGGTCCCGGCGCAGCTCGGTAGGCTGAACCAGTATAGGAACCTCCCCCTCGCCCACCGGGTAGCCGGCGTCAGCCAGCGCCTTTTCGATGGCGGTCTGATCCGTCTTGCCTCCGTCGTAAGCGACCAGAACCTGTTTCCAGGCCGAACTTGCATACACATCTTCTACTCCCTTCAGGTTGACCAGCGCGTCTCGTACTTTGAGGACGTGGTGATCGGCCCAGAGGGTGGGTACTTCTAGCGCTACTTTCTCCATATCGTTTGACCTCCTGGATAATGCGTGATACGTGATGTATGATTCACACATCACGTATCACGTCTACGTTCTACGATAGTCCCAAAACCTTCCCCGTCTCCACGTCTATATCAATATCCGTAAAGACCGGTCGTGTGGGCAGACCGGGCATCGTCTTCATCGTGCCACACAGCGGGAAGATGAATCCCGCGCCCACGCTGGCCCGCACATCGGTGATGGGCAGCCGCCAATCGCGAGGCGTGCCCTTGAGCGCCGGGTCGTGCGTGAACGATAGGTGCGTCTTGGCCATGCAGAGCGGCAGATGCGCCAGCCCCATATTGGTGAAGAGCTTAATCTTGGCCTCTGCCTCGTCCGTATAGTCCACCCCGTCGGCGCGATAAATCTCGCGGGCGATGGTCTCGATCTTTTCCTTGATCGACATCTCATCCTCGTAGAGGAAGTGGAAATTATTCGGCTTCTCGCAGGCCTTGACCACGGCCTCGGCCAGCGCTGCGCCACCCTCGCCGCCCTTGGCCCACACTTCACTGAGCACGGCGTCCTCGGCTCCCGTCTCCTTGGCCCGCTTGCGGATCAAATCGACCTCGGCGTCGGTGTCGTACTTGAAGCGGTTGATCGCCACCACCACCGGCACGCCGAACTTGACCGCGTTCTCGACGTGTTGCAGCAGGTTGGGCAGACCCTTTTCCAGCAGCTCCAGGTTCTCCTCGGTGTAGGCCTTGTCCAGCGGTTTGCCGGCGACGACCTTGGGTCCGCCGCCGTGCATCTTGAGCGCGCGAATGGTACAGACCAACACCACACAGTTGGGAACCAGACCGCTGTAGCGGCTCTTGAGGTTCATGAACTTTTCCATCCCGCAGTCGGCGCCAAAGCCAGACTCGGTGACTACATAGTCGGCCAGCTTGAGCGCGATCTTGTCGGCGATGATGGACGAGTTGCCCTGGGCGATGTTGGCGAACGGCCCACAGTGGACAAAAGCCGGGCTGCCGGCCAACGTCTGCATCATGTTCGGCATGATGGCGTCCTTGAGCAGCACGGTCATCGCGCCGGCTACGTTCAGGTCCTCGGCCGTGATCGGCAACACCGGCCTATCCACCTGGCGTTTGCCGCCCGTCTTGTTCGTGCCGATGATGATGCGGCCCATGCGCTCGCGCAGGTCGGCCAGATCGCTGCACATCGCCAGCGCGGCCATGATCTCGGAGGCGACTGTGATGTCGTACCCCGTCTCGCGCACCACGCCGTTATTGGTGCCGCCCATGCCGACGACGATGTTCCGCAGCGCCGCGTCCGACACATCCACCACGCGCCGCCACTGGATGCCATCGGGGTCGATGTTCAGGCGGAACATGCGCTCCTTGTCCTCGTCGCTCAGGTCAGAGGGCTTTTCCGACTCGATGCCCAACTTTTCCAGCCGCTTGCGCATGCTCGGCGTGTACTCGTTGTCCGGGCAGAGCGCCTTCGCCAGATACGCGGTGCTCCAACGGGCTTCCTTCGCCATGCGGTTGTTAATGGCGGCCGCCAGCAGGTTGTGGGCCGCGCTCACGGCGTGGATGTCGCCAGTGAGGTGCAGGTTAAAGTCCTCCATTGGCACGATCTGAGCATAACCGCCGCCGGCCGCCCCGCCCTTGATGCCAAAGGTCGGCCCCTGAGAAGGCTGACGAATGACGGTAAAGACCTTCTTGCCGATGTAGTGCAATCCCTGGCTGACGCCGACGGTAGTCACCGTCTTGCCCTCGCCCAGGGGCGTGGGGGTGATGGCGGTCACGTCAATGTACTTGCCGTTGGGGCGGTCCTTGAACTTTTCGAGCACATCCAGATGGACCTTGGCCTTCCACTTCCCTTGTAAGTCAATGTCGTCTTCAGAAAGCCCGACGCTCTTGGCGATCTCGACGATGGGAAGAAGCTCGGCTGCTTGCGCGATCTCAATGTCGCTAGGAACTGGTTCAACTCGCTTGACTGGCATTTTACCTCCTATATGTGTATAACGGTTTTATTGAACAGACTAGTAAGCATACGCTTCACGAACCCTCACCACGCCCCTCCGGCACCAGATACGTCGCCTGCGGCAGATGGGGCGCGATCTCGACCGCCACCGCCCGCCGCATAAAGTCCCCCGAAGCCTGGATCAGCGGCTCCCCCAGGCTGGGGTCCACGCGCATCGTGGCCAGACAAGGATAGTGGTGATGAAACAGCCCGGCTTGAATGACGGCTTCTCGCAGGTCTATCCCGACTAATTGGCGGGCGACAGACCGGGCGCATCCACAGGCTGTGTCCCGCTCCACCTCAACGCTTTCGATCTTTTGATCGCCGCACGTGATCCGAAGCACCGGCCGGCCAAAGTAACGGGCAAACTCATCGATCCAGGGGTCCTCGAACGCGATCTCTTGCCGGCGCACATTATAGCATTTCCTGGTGAGAGAGCAAAACGGTTTGGGGAAAACGGCAGTCACGCCCATCGCCATCAACTGGGAGCGAAGCTGGCGAACCAAGCCGTCCGGCAGCCAGGCCACGTTATCCACCGGCGCGACGACGGCCCGCGCGCCGGTGCGCTCGACGATGCTGGGCAGCAGTTGGGCCACACCGCTCCGTTCTCCCAGCGAGAGCACCAGGTCGGCGGCGGGCAACCGGATGGGGAGAAACGTCTGCGGGTCATCCACTACCAGGGGGAGATCGGAGGGCGTGCGCCATGATTCCACCGCCCAGGTTTCGGGAGCAAAGCGGCGGACGTTTTCCAGGATGCGCTGGCCGTAATGGCCCTGGAACAAAATAAAAAGCCGCAACGCCCGGGGGCTGCGGCCATGTCGCTCGGTGGGTTCTCGAATTGCCTCCAAAAGGTCTTCCACTCGCTGGCCCGGCTTGTGCTGATGATAGTAGGTGTGGATGCGATTGTCTTCCAGCGTCAGTCCGATGACCTTGGCGTTGGGGATGGATTCGAGCACCTGAGCGATCAGGCGGCTCTGCTCCTCGCCTTTAGCCTCGAGGATGATCGAGTCGGGAGCCGTTGCCTGGATCTGAGCGAACACATCCGGGTCGATGGTGGCTACTCCGACGACCTCAATACCCGGTTGACCAGAGAGCAAGCTCTGGACGCCCTGGGCAAAAAGGGGCTGACTGGTGAGAATAAATACACGATGGTGATACATAAAGGGAAACTGACCGTCGTAATGTCGACCTGGATTATATCACCATCGCGCGGGTCCGTCTATAGTCCATAAGGGCTACAGGGAGTTCCCTAATAGCTCGATATAACTAGCCCGTGACTCCTTATGACATCAGCGCTCCTACCGCTCAATCGGATCGCTCGGGCAGACTCACCAATCCGTGGCTCACGGCATACGCGGACGCCTCGGTGCGATTCCTGACCCCCAGCTTGGTCAAGATGCTGCGCAGATGATTCTTCACTGTGTTGCGGGCGATCCCCAATTCCTCCCCGATCTCCCGGTTGGTATATCCCTGCACGACCAAAGCCAGGATCTCGCTCTCCCGCGCCGAAAGCACACCCGCGGCCTCCGGCTGCACGACCGGGCGGCCCTGCTGGGCCAGTTGGCGGAAGAGCTTGCCCGTCATGCTCCGCGAGATGGGGGTCTCCCCCGCCATCACGCTCCGCAACTGCTCAAAGAGCGTCTCCGGCTGGAGGTCCTTGAGCAAATAGCCATCCGCTCCAGAGCGCACGGCGACCGCCAGGTCTTGCTCACCTTCCGAGACGGTCAGCATCACCACGCGCACGTCCGGCATTTGGGCCTTGATGCGGCGGGTCGCCTCCAGCCCGTCGCAGTTGGGCATGCGGATGTCCATCAGCACCAGGTCTGGCTGCAACTGGCGCGCCCGCTCGACCGCCTCCAGCCCGTCCGTCGCCTCGCCCACGACCTCGAAATCGGGCTGAAAGTCGAGCAACTGGACCAGCCCCTTGCGGAAGAGCAGGTGATCGTCGACCAATAAAATACGCAGTGCGTCCATTGCTCGCTATTATACACGCAATGTACACTTGACACAAAACACCACCTGTGGCATAGTCCACTACGGGATCGAAAGAATGGTACAGGTAGACGCGCAGGTCACAGATGTAAAATGGAGCGGGCCTTTCACGCGGGTTGCTTTCGCTGCCCCTGCAATCGCGTCGGGTCTGGCTGCGGGACGCTTCGTGCTGGCCGATCTGGGCGGCTATCTCCGCACACCGCTCTTCCCTGCCCAGTTGGACGATGAAGCGTTCGATGTGCTTGTTCCTCCCGACCATCCAGCCGCCGCTATCCAACCCGGATCGACGGTCAATCTCATCGGTCCGCTCGGTCGTGGTTTTGAGGTGGACGCGACGGCCCGCCGTCTACTGCTCGTCGCTGCCACCGCTCACCTGCCACCATTGTTGCCCTTGGTCTGGCAGAAACCCGGTTTCTCCGTGACGCTGCTCCTTTCGGCCCCTACTGCCGCCGAACTCCACCCCATCCGGCTGCTACCGCCGACGTTGGAGGTGCACATCGTCACCGCCGACGGCTCTGCGGGTCATGGGGGTTCCGCCCGCGCTCTCTTCCCCGATCTGGCGCGCTGGGCCGACACCATCTGCATCGCCGACGATCCAGCCGCCTACCCCGCGCTGGCCGAGATCGTGCGCCAGGTGCGCGTGGCGCCGGGCCGTCGCTTCGCCCAGGCGTTGGTCGCGCCACCGATGATCTGCGGCGTGGGAGCCTGCCGGGGCTGCGCCGTGGAGACGCGACGCGGTATCCGATTGGCCTGCACCGACGGCCCCGTCTTTGACCTGCTGGAGTTGGCATGACCTCCATCAACCTGGCCCCCGACCACAAGAGCGGGCTGACGCTCGACAACCCCGTGATGCCCGCGGCGGGATGCTTTGGCTTTGGCACAGAGTACAGCCGACTGGTCGAGGTGGAAGGATTGGGCGCGATCGTCGTCGGCCCGGTCACCGCCGGGCCGCGCCAGGGAACGGCGCCGCCCCGCACCGTGCCCGTACCCGGCGGCGTGCTGCTCCACACCGGGCTGGCAAACCCCGGCCTCGGCAAGATTGTACGCCGCTATGCCCACGCCTGGGCGCGCTCCCCTGTGCCCATCATCGTACACGTGGCTGGCGTCTCTCCCGAAGAGGCTGCATCCTGCTGCTCGCGGCTTTTCGGCCTCGAAGCGGTAGCCGGTATCGAACTGGGCCTACCAGACGCCATAGCCTCCGACGAGGCCGCCGCCATCATCCGGGCAGCCCGCGCCGTCGCTTACCAGCCCCTCATCGCGCGGCTACCGCTGGATAGCGCCGGTTCGCTGTGCGAAGCAGCCGTCGAGGCCGGCACCGACGCCCTCACCGTGGCCGCTCCACCTCGCGGGACTGCCTGGCACGCGCCCTGCGAGCAATTCATCAGCGGTCGCCTCTACGGGCCGCTCGTGCTGCCGCTGGCGCTGCGCGCCCTGCGCCAGGTGGCCGAGCGCGTGTCGGTTCCACTCGTCGGCTGCGGCGGCGTCCACAGCGCAAAAGACGCGCGTGCCTTCCTTCACGCCGGGGCTGTCGCCGTGCAGGTGGATGGGGCGATCTGGCGCGATCCGGGCTGCATGGCCCACATCGCCCACGATCTGGCCGCATAGCAGTAACCAATCTTGCCCTCGACCACGCACAATTGACTTCCCACTCATTCCAGGGTAATATTGGGCATGGGGAGAAGCAAGATGGCGCATCGAACAGGTAACCACGCATCAGCCGCTTATGAGGAGGCCGGAGGAGCGATTTCCAACGCTTCGCGGCTGCTCGTCATCGTATCCTGTATCGCCGCCATCGGCGCGATGCTCTACGGGCTGCGGGCGCCGGAATCGCCTGCACCGGTCATACCAGAAGCCACACCATCTCCTGCTGCGGGCATCGTCGCCCCGCCTGCTGCCTCCACTCCAGCCATCACCCCATCCGCCGCGCCACTGCCCTCCCTCGCCTTACCCACGGGTTCTCCGCCGCCGGCTTCGTCCATTACGATCCCACACATCGGCATCGTCGTCGGCCACTGGGAAAGCGACACGGGCGCGATGTGCCCCGACGGCCTGATGGAGGTAGACATCAATCTCGACGTCGCTCAACGAGTCGTCTACTCTCTGTTGACTCTCGGGTATCAGGCAGACTTGTTGAAGGAATTCGACCCGCGATTGGAAGGCTACCGAGCCGATGCACTCGTCTCCATCCACGCCGACTCGTGCGAACCCTACCCCGACGCCACGCCGTCGGCCAGCGGGTTCAAGGTGGCCAGCGTCGAGGACAGCCTCGCGCCGGAAGAGGAAAAGCGGCTGGTCGCTTGCCTGGCACAGTGCTACGCCGCCCGCACCGGCATGTACTTTCACGCCACCAGCATCACCTACGACATGACGCGCTACCACACCTTCTACGAGATCGACGGCCAGACGCCGGGCGCCATCATCGAGACCGGCTTTATGTATCACGATCGCGAGATGCTCACCCAACGGCCCGATCTGGTGGCTCAGGGGATCGTGGACGGGATCGTCTGCTTCATCGAGCGCGAGATGCCCTAGAAAAAACCCTGTTTCTTGCGCTCAAAACCCCATCGCCCGGCGGGCGGCACGCCAGAGGTTGGCGCGAATCTGATCCTGTTCGCGACCAAATTGCCGTAGAAATGTCTTGATCTGCGCTCGCCGGGAGTTCAGGCTTTGGGGACACGCGGGATGTTGAGGAAAACCGGCCGCTTTGCCATAATAGGCCAGGTCCTTCTCCGCGAGATAGATCAGGGGCCGGATGACGGTCACAGCGCCGTCAAAGAACTCGACACGAGGAACCATCGTCTCCAATCGTCCGTTGCCGACCAGGTTCATGAGCGTCGTGACAGCCGCGTCGTCGGCGTGATGGCCGAAAGCAAGTTTATCGCAGCCCGGGGCGACGGCGGCGGTGAAGAGCGTCTTGCGCCGGTTCCAGGAACAACGGAAGCAATCGAGCGGCAGCGGTTCCTCCGGCGGCAGTTCCAATGGGACAAAGTGATACGCAACGCCAAGCTCCCGAAACCACGTCTCCAATTCTGGCCGCCGGTCAGGGAAACCGGCCGAGACGCCAACGACGTGAAGGGCCAGCAGATCATACTGGTAAGGAACCTTGCGTTGATAGCGGAGCAGCAGTTCGAGCAAGGCCCGGCTGTCTTTCCCGCCAGAGACCGCCACCGCTACTCGGTCTTTGGCGGCCAGCAGATCAAACTCCTTACAGGCCCGGGTAACAGATTTCAGCAGGAAAGAGGCAATACGGTCTTTTACGACTCCAGCAATCCTTTCAGCAAACCGAGACCTTCTTCGATCTGCTTAGTTACTAACCCGGCCACCACGCCGCCGCCGGGAATATCGTATTCGATATTCGCGCTGATGATGGTTTGATCGCCTCGGTCAGAAAACTTGAACAACCACGTACTGGGGACGCCTTGAGTCTGTACCTCAAAACGCTTATTGGGAATAAACTTGGTCACTTCCCCCGTGCCGCTAAACGCGGGTAATGGACCGAGCTTGAATTCCCAATTATAGGTGGTGCCCATACCCGATCCGGATATATTGGATACACCCGTGAGCGGAGGAACCCACTCGGGCCATCGAATCAGATCGGCGATGACACCAAATGCTTTGTCGACAGTCGCATTGAACCCCGCCGTTTTTTCAACTGTAGCCATTTCGATCTCCTTACCAAAGATTCGCCAATGGACTATGGGCGAGGTTCAACATCAGGTGGAAAAAATATCCGAAATTCCCGCCCATACCCATTCGGACATCTTTCAGATTTTATCACGAACGTATGAATGTCACAATAGCCTTTTCTACCTATCTCAAACGCGACTCGGCCCTGATTGATTGACAAATCTTTTTGGAACCGCAGATGAACGCAGATTCACGCAGATGAATGCTGAATTTGACTGAAAAACTAGAAAAAATCTGTGTTCATCTGTGTTTATCTGCGGTTAATCTTGGATATACGGTATTGGGCTAGTTTTGTCAGCCAACCAGCGATTCCGCCTCAAGATCAGCGCCTGGAAATGAAAATCCAAATCGTCGTCCTCCAGGTGAATTTGCTCAAAGTCCACCAGCTCGAAACACCTGGTTGCGATCTCTGTGATCTGTTCATCGGAGAGGAAGGAAAAGAATCGCTTTGGTTCGTGGTGATCTTCCGACCATACTCCTTCAGAATTCTTCCCTCCATATACCCCCAGGTAAAAAAGCCCTTCGGGTTTCAACAGCGACCGAATCGCTTCCAGGACTTGAGGTAGGTCTTTTCTGGGAACGTGCAACAAGCAATTCAACGCATAGACGGCATCGAAAGAACAAGCGGGAAAATCGAGGTTCAAAAAATCCATCGCGTGCGCGACGAGACCCTTTTCCCGACATAACCGGACCATCTCGGGGGAAAGGTCTGTACAGATCACGTCCAGTCCGCGATCCTGAAAGAACTTGGCGTGTACACCCGGCCCCGAACCGATTTCCAGCAAACGTTTCTTGCCCTCCTTGCGAAACAGCGAAAGGAAGCGACGCCGTTCCTCCATCTTCCAGGGTTCGATCTCGCGGTTGTTTCGCTCTTCGGCCTTGCGATCGTAGGATTCGCGCAGGTCGTCTATCACCTGGCGGTACATTCGCATCATTCCAGGGTGAGGCAGGCCTCCGCCGCCAGCCAGAACAACCGCTCGCGCACCGAGGTCTGCCGGGACCAATCCCGGTGATCCCACACATCGCCGCTGACGTCGTCGCCGCCGTAGAGCATCTGCGCAAACGTCACGCCTCTGAACTGCGCCACGGCGAAGAACGCCGCCGCCTCCATGTCCACGGTGAGGCAACCCTCTGACCGGCGAAGCTGTACCTTGGCGGGCGTCTCGCGGTAGGGCGCGTCCGTGGTCCAGGTCTTGGCGACGATATAGTCGCAGTTGTGCCTTTGCAGCGTCTTTTCGAGGGCGGCGACTCCCGCCGGGCTGGCGTTGACCTCGCGGCTGGGCGGCAGATAATGATAGGACGTGCCTTCGTCGCGGATCGCGGTTGCCGGCACGATGACGTGCCCGACGGCGCTCTCTCTATCGAGCACGCCAGCGCCGCCGCAGGCGATGAACTTTTTGCAGCCCAGGGCGATGGCCGCCTCAAGCATGCTCGCGGCCACGGGAGCGCCTACACCGGGATGAAAGAATGCCAAACGTCTCCCATCCACCTCGATCTCGTAGAAAGGATGTGCGCCATCCTCCCAATTATCCTCAAAGATGAGGATCGACATCCTTTCCTGATGTAACTTGGCGACGACCTCCGGGAAGAAACAGACAACACAATGCTCCGGCGCGTCAGCAAGCTTGATCAAATCCACAGGCTCAATGATCGCCTCGGGTGTGGGGTCAAACTCCAGGATGGGATAATCTCTTTGCATCTCTCACAACCCCAGGCGAGAACGTGGCACAGGCATTTTCTCGTCTCTCGCCTCCTCGCCGGTCAGACCGGGCGTGTGGATCACAAAATGCAGGTATTCGGATGAACTGGAGAGAAACGTGTGAGCCTCGCCGGGTTCGATGACGATGGTGTCTCCGGCGTTCAGCGCGACCGTCTTCTGTTCCACGCGCATCTCCGACGAGCCGCGCGCCACCATGTAAACCTCGGTGATCCGTTGATGGACGTGCGGCTCATCGATCCCCTCGTTCGCGTACCCGACCGAGACGGCCAGGTCCGCGTTCCAGGGGCCGAAACACCAGCCCTTGCCGACGGTAGGATCGGCTCTCTCAACACGCATCCCTACTCTCCAATCTCCCTGCCCTCGTACTGTCGCTTGTAATACTCCTGATAGTGCTCCCCGTCCTTGATCGGTCGCCACCACCACTCGTTCTCGACGTACCAGCGCACGGTTTTCTCGATCGCTTCCTCGCAGGTGTGGACCGGCTCCCAGCCCAGGCCACAGATCTTGGTCACGTCGAGGGCGTAGCGGCGGTCGTGGCCGGCCCGGTCGCGCACCGGCTGGATGAGGCTCTCCGGCTTGCCCAGCAGCTTGAGGAGCAGGTGGGTCATGTCAATATTGCGCATCTCGGTGCCGGTGCCAATGTTGTAAACGTCACCGATCTTGCCATTGTGCAGTACGATGTCGATCGCCTCGCAGTGATCCAGCACGTACTGGTAATCGCGCACCTGCAACCCATCGCCGTAGAGCGGGAGCGGCAGATCGTCGAGCGCGTTGGTGATAAAGAGCGGCAGGACTTTTTCGGGATACTGGTAGGGGCCGACGTTGTTCGCTCCCCGCGTGATGGTGACCGGCAGGCCGTAGGTGACGTGGTAGGCGTGGATCATCAGATCGGCGCTGGTCTTGCTGGCGGCATAGGGGCTGCGCGGGGCGACGGGATCGGTCTCTTTGGACGCGCCCTCTGGCACTTGGCCATAGACCTCGTCGGTACCCACCTGATGCAATCGCTCCAGCCCGAACTCGCGCACCGCCTCCAACAGCACATACGTGCCATAGATATCGGTTTTGATAAAGGCGTCAGGCTCCATAATGGACCTATCCACATGCGTTTCGGCCGCAAAATTTACGACGGTGTCCACATCGTGGGTGCGAATCGCCTCTCGCACCGCGTCGGCGTCGCAGATGTCGCCCCGCACGAACGCATAGCGGTCGGCGAACTGCTCGGCCACATCCTTGAGATTGTCCAGGTTCCCGGCATACGTGAGCTTGTCATAGACGACGGCGTGGTAATTGGGATACTTTTCCAGCATGTAGCGGGTAAAATTGGAACCGATGAAACCGGCCCCACCCGTGATCATCAGATTGTGCACAATGGACCTCCCTGTTTGAAATTTGACCCAGGCATTCTACCACAACCCACGAGTAGAGCAACCTTGACTTGCGTGGTGAACATGTTATCATAGCGGCCAAAGCCCGACTAGGAAGATCACGTATCATGCATCACGTTTTACGTTTCAAAATTGCTCGATGTATATAGGACCACGAGAAAAAAAGCGACGTTCATCCCCCTGGCGCATATTGATCATGCTGCTGTTGATCGCTGCCAGTCTCTACGTCTACGCTCAAGTCGAGGAACAACAGATCGACGAACCCTTCGTCCCGACGCCTACTCCCACGCGCTCGGCGAGTTCCTACATCTATGAGGCAGAGGAGTGGTACCTTCAGGGCAACCTGCCGGAGGCCATCGCTGCCTACGAGCAGGTCATCGCGCTCGACCCGGACGACGTGTCGTCTTACATCCCTCTGGCGCGGCTACTGGCGCTGGAGGAACGGACGATCGAAGCCATCCAGCGCGCCGAACGGGCAACCGAGCTGGCGCCGGAGAATGCGCGCGCGTGGGCCGTGCTGGGCATGGCCTACGACTGGAACGGGAACGTGAAAGAGGCGATTGAGGCCTGCCGGCAGGCCATCGAACTCGACCCCGGCTACGCCGAAGGGTACGCCTATCTGGCCGAGGCCTACATCGACGCCGGGCGCTGGGCCGAGGCCACCGAGGCCGCCCAGACCGCCTTGCAGTTGGACGAGCGCAGCGTGGACGCGCACCGCAACTATGGGTACGTGCTGGAGAACCAGGGCAACTATTGGGACGCGATCGAGGCATACGAGCAGGCGCTGGAGATCCATCCCAACTTGCCTCACCTCTGCATTGACATTGGGCGGAACTATCGCGGCCTGGGCAACTTGGGAGCGGCGCTGCAAGTCTTTTCACGAACCGTCGAGATCGCTCCGGACAATGCCAAGATTTTATACGAGCTAGGACGGGCGCATCAGGACCTGGGGAACGTCTATGAAGCCGAAACCTACCTGGAGAAAGCGACGGAAGCGGACCCGCAATTCGGGCCGGCATTTGGATACCTGGCGATCAATTACTGGAGTCGGCGCAACTATGAGGACGCCATCCCCAATTTCGAGCGAGCCATCAAGTTGGAATGTACCACGACACGGGAGAGGGCCACAGCGTTTATCATCACTGTCGAGGAACGAGAGAACTATACCACCGGGCCGTCACCAGACGTGGTGATGAGCGGAGAATTCGTCTCTACGTCAGGGGATAACCGGGACGTCCTGCGGGCCGTCTTGGAACCGACGGACGAGGATAACCCATGGACCCACGCCGGCGGCACAGTGACCTTCGAGACACAGACAGGGCGATACACCGTGACGCTGCAAGGAATACCCTGGGTGCGCTATAATCAAGCCTACGTGGGCTGGTTCGAGGGGGTCGACGCGCTCTCTGGCGATCCACTGAACACAGGCCCTCTGGACCTGAAAGGCGACGGGAGCCTGGAGGCGCAGTTTGAGGCCACCTGGGTTGAGGGGCCTCCCATCGAACACTTTTACATATTGGGGTTGGCCTATTTTTACATGGCCGAGTGTGAAAAATCGTATCCCCTCTTCGACGCGGCGCTTCAGATCGACCCGGAGGAAACGAACGCACTGGAGGGGATCCGGTTGTGCCGGGAACACGAGGACTGATCGCTTGGAGCACTGGAATTGTCGCTATCATAGATCGCTATGTGGATGATCCTCATCGCATGTACCTTTGGCATCCTGGTCGGCGGCCTGATCAATCAACTTGGCTCTGACCTACCCGCCCGGCGGGGCTTGACCCATCCCCACTGCCCCTACTGCGGTCGGGAGCGGCCCTGGTGGAAATGGTTCGCCCTGCCCGCCTACCTGAGCGGGCGCGCGCGGTGCTCTTCCTGCGGCGCGCCAATTGGCTTACGCCATCCGTTGGTCGAGATCGGGCTGGGAGTGATCTATGCCTACCTCTGGATCCTGCTTGGTCCATCTATCAAATTTATACTGTACACGCTCTACAGCACCATCTTTGTCCTCATCCTCATTACAGATATTGAGCGCCGACTGATCCTCAACGTGGTGATCTATCCAGCCATTCTCCTCGCGGTCGTTGCCGGTTTCTTCACGCCAGGTATGAACTGGAAATCTGTCCTGCTTGGCGGTGTAATCGCTTTTCTCTTTTTCCTCGGCGCGGCGGTGATCGGGAACGCTATCTTTGGTGCCGGGGCGTTGGGCGGCGGCGACGTCATGCTGGCGACGTTCATTGGATTGATCACCGGTTTTCCGCTGGTTATCGTGGCGCTGCTGTTGACCATTATCATCGGGGCGGCCGTCAGCCTGATCCTGCTGCTCACCAGGGTGCGCGGCCTGCGCGATTACGTTCCCTACGGCCCATTCCTCATCGCCGGCGCGATGGTCACCCTCCTGTGGGGCTACCCCATCGCCGGATGGTTCCTCTACCGCTGAATATATGGGACAGGCTTTCTGGCCTGTCAGGGCGGCAGACTGGAAAGTCTGCCCTACTGTTGGCGATCATAGCACTGGGCAGTTTGTTGCGGTTCTACCAGATCGGCAGCGAGGGGTTGTGGCTCGACGAGGCCTTCAGCGTCTGGCTCGCGCGACAACCCGTCAATGAGATGCTGAGCTGGGTGATCCGCATCGATCAACACCCGCCGCTCTACTACACTCTGCTTCACTTCTGGACGCTTCTCCTGGGCGACGGCCCGGCGACCGTGCGCGCCCTCTCCGCCCTGTTCAGCACGCTGACGGTTCCCGTCATCTACCTGCTGGGTCGCCGTCTGGCCCCTGAGCACGAGCAGGTGGGCCTGCTGGCCGCGCTGCTCCTGGCCGTAGCTCCCTTCCACGTGCGCCTGGCTCAGGAAGCGCGCATGTACACGTTGCTGGCGCTGACCGCATCGCTGGCGCTGTACGCATTGACGCGATGGCTCGACCAAGAAACCGGCCTGACATGGCTAGGTTACGCGGTCTTTACTGTAGCAACCTTATTGACTCACAACACGGCGATCTTTTTCCTCCTCGCCGCCAACCTCCTCGTATTGAGCCTGCACCTATCCCATCTACGCAATACACAATACGCGATACGCAACTGGCTCACAGCTCAAGCCGCCGTGCTCCTCCTGTGGCTTCCCTGGCTCCCGGCTTTTCTTGCCCAGAGTGAGGCTGTCTACCGCGAGTTCTGGCTGCCCGCGCCCACGTGGGAAACAGTCTTTGGTACGGTGGGCGTCTTTCTGGTAGACTATCTACCGCTGTCGCTCATCGGCGCCTGTGCAGTGGGGATGTTGATCGTGGGATTGACGCTATCGGGATCGCTTTACTTCCGGCGCCAACCGGCACGGATCGCGTTTCTGCTCGTCATCTTCGCCACTCCATTCCTGGGCGAGGTACTGGTCAGTCTGTACCGCCCCATCTTTTACGACCGCACGCTGATCTGGACCTCGATCCCGTTCTACCTGCTGTTGGCTGCCGGTGTATATCAACTAGAAACCAGGCTTTTTGGAAAAGCCTGGTTTCTCATCGCCTTGATCACATTGCTTACACTCACCGGTCTCTCACTGCGGGAATACTACGTCCATTTTGAGAAGGAGCAGTGGGACGACGCCGCCGCGTTTGTGGCGGAGCGGGTGCAGCCAGATGACCTGATTCTGTTCAACGCGACCTGGGCGCAGATTCCCTTTGACTATTATTTTCATCGCCTGTACAATTATCCGATAGCCGAGCACGGGGCGCCGGTAGACCTGTTCGACCGGGGCGTCCTGGAACCGAAAATGGCCGCAGGCGATCTACCCCGGCTGCGGGCGCTCGTACAGAATCACGAGCGCGTGTGGTTGGTCTACAGTCACAATTGGTACACCGATCCACAGGGGCTGATCCCTCCCGCATTGGAAGAGGCATTTGACTTGCTGGAACGACAGAATTTTTACGGCCTGCACGTATGGTTGTACGGGAGGGAATGATGTTTGATTTCCAACAGATCGCGCCCATGTCTGAGCCGGTCGTCGTCATTGTCTCCGGTCACCCCTGTACCGGCAAGTCAACGCTCGCCCGCCAGGTGGCTGAACGATTCTCGTTGCCGTTGATGAGTAAGGATATGTGCAAGGAATTGCTGTTCGACACGCTGGGCTGGAAAGATCGCGAGTGGTCGAAAAAGCTGGGCTGGGTCAGCATTGAGCTGGTGTTCCAATTCCTCGAAGCGCAACTGGTCGCCCGTCGTTCCTGCATCGTGGAGAGCAATTTCAAGCCGGAATTTGACACCGCCAAGTTCCTCAAACTCCAGGAACGTTATGGATTCACTCCCTTGCGGATTCAGTGTGTCGCCGATGGCGCCGTCCTCTTTGAGCGGTTCAAGCGGCGATCCGAATCGGAGGGGCGTCATCCCGGACACTGCGACCGTTCGAACTATGATGAGTTTCGAGAGATGCTCTTGGAAGGTCGGTTACAGCCCCTGAACATCGGCGGTCCCCTCGTCGAGATAGACACAACGAACCTGGACGAGATCGATTATACCGCCGTGTTTGCAGAGATTGACCGAGTTCTCAATGGTGATACAGAGACTGTGGGATGAGGTTATATTGAATGAAAGCTATGGTCGGCTCGAAAAATCCGGTCAAAATCGCCGCTGCCCAAAACGTGCTGCACCGCGTCTACGGTGAAGACGTAGCTGTAGAGTCAGTAGATGTGGAGAGCGGCGTCTCACACCAACCGTGGGGCAGCGCGGAGACGCTGCGCGGCGCGCTTCATCGAGCGCGGGCGGCGCAACGCGCGGGCCACACGACGTTGGGCGTCGGCTTTGAGGGCGGGCTGCTGGAGGTGAGCGGGCGCGTCTTTACCAGCGCCTGGTGCGCCGTCGCGCGTGACGACGGCGTGGTGGGCATCGCGGGCGGGGAGAACGCACTCCTTCCGCCATCGGTGGCGGCGGATGTGCGGGCCGGGGCGGAATTGGGCCCGGCGATGGACGCGCTCACCGGCCTGCACAACACCAAACATGGCGACGGCGCTATCGGCATCCTGACCGGCGGCCACCTCAGCCGCCAGATGGCCTACGAGCATTTGCTCACGCTGGCGCTGGCGCGGCTGTTGACTCCATCCTACTATGAGAATAGTCAAGAGGGAGAACCCGATGCATATTGACGGAAGTTGGTTCAAGGATGAGCAAGGACGCACCCTGATCCTGCGCGGCGTTAACCTGGGGGGGAGCACCAAAGTACCCTTCCGACCCAATGGCGCGACCCACATCCGGGATGGGTTCTACGACCATCGCGATGTCTCCTTCGCGGGCCGCCCCTTCCCGCTGGAAGAAGCGGACGAGCATTTTTCTCGCCTGCAGGCCTGGGGCTTGACCTTCCTGCGTCTCCTCGTCACCTGGGAGGCGGTCGAACACGGCGGGCCGGGCGTCTACGACGAGGAGTACCTGGATTACCTGTACCAGATCGTGCAAAAAGCGGGCGAGCACGGCATTAGCCTGTTCATCGATCCCCACCAAGACGCCTGGGGCCGCATGTCTGGCGGCGATGGCGCGCCCGGCTGGACCTTTGAAGCTGTGGGGATGGATGTCACGCGCTTCTCGGAAACCGGGGCCGCGATCGTCCACGCCATCCACGGCGATCCCTTACCTCGTATGATCTGGCCGACCAATTATACCAAGCTGGCAGCAGCGACGATGTTCACCCTCTTTTTCGGGGGTGACGACTTTGCGCCCCGCAGTGGCGTAGGCCCCTGCGGGACTATGCCCCGGACGAAGGTGGATGGCGAGCCGGTGCAGAAATTTCTCCAGCGTCACTATATCGACGCCATCAAGCAGATTGCGCACCGGCTGAAGGATCTACCCAACGTTGTCGGCTATGACACACTGAACGAGCCCTCGCCCGGCTTCATCGGCTGGACGGATCTGAACGCGACCGGCGGCATGTTGCGCCTGGGAGCGTCGCCCACGCCGTTCCAGGCGATGCTGCTGGGCGCGGGTTTTCCACAGGAGGTCGAAGTATGGGGCATGGGGATCACGGGACCCAGGCCGCGTGGTCGCCGGTTGGTCAACTCCAAAGGCGCGCGCGCCTGGCACAGGTGGAAGGCCTGCATCTGGCGGGAGAACGGCGTGTGGGACCTCGACGCGGACGGCGCGCCGCACTTGCTCCGGCCCGATCACTTTACCCAGATCAGCGACCGGACGGTGGACTTTGCCAACGACTATCTGCGTCCCTTCGCCAACCGCTACGCCCGCGAGATCCGCTCCGTGGACCCCGACGCCATCATCTTTGTCGAGAGCGCGCCGATGGAGGGCCCGCCTCGTTGGAGGCCGGAGGACGCGCCGAACGCGGTCAACGCCGCTCACTGGTACGACGGCGTGACCTTGTTCACCAAGAACTGGTTCCCTTTCCTGGGCGTGGACTTTGCCACGGGCAAACTCATCCTGGGCCGGAAGCGAGTACAGCGCTCGTTCGTCGAGCAACTGGCGCGCATCAAGAGCTGGGCGGCGGAGCAGATGGGCGGCATTCCCACCCTCATCGGCGAGTTTGGCATCCCCTTCGACATGCGGAACAAGCGGGCCTACCGCACGGGCGATTTTTCCCCTCAGGTGAAGGCAATGGACGCCAGCTTGCGGGCGATGGAAGCCAACTTGCTGAATTGCACGCTCTGGAACTATACCGCCGACAACGACAACCGCTGGGGCGACCAGTGGAACGACGAGGATTTCTCCATCTTTAGCCGCGATCAGCAAACCAATCCCGATGACGTTCACTCTGGCGGGCGGGCATTGGAGGCGGTCGTGCGTCCCTACGCCCGCAAGGTCGCTGGAGAGCCGCTGCGGATGACTTTTGACATCAAGCGTCGCCTATTTGAGTTCGAGTTCCGCCACGACCCGACGGTGACCGCCCCCACCGAGATATTTGTGCCCAACTACCAGTACCCGGACGGTTACGTGGTCGAAGTGTCGGACGGTACGTATGAGGTGGACCTGGACAGTCAGACCCTCATCTACCGGCACAGTCTCAAGCGGGACACCCACCACGTCTGCGTGCAGAGTCCCCAAAGGCGGAAACAGTTGTGAAACCTCGCCTGCTCCTCTGGCTGGCCCTACTGATTGCCGTCGCACTTGCTGCACAAGCTGTCGTCTTGGCCCACCAGACCTACACCTGCGGCCTTCCCGACCGCTTCCCCGCGCCTGTGAGCAATGCCGACGTCCCCATCCTCGGCGTCAACGTCGCGCTGGAACAGTACGACGACGAGGGACTGGAGGCCGCGCTGGCCCGCATCGCCGATGGCGGCTTTGTCTGGGTGCGCCAATCCTTCTACTGGAGCTGTTGTAGGACAGGCTTTCCAGCCTGTCTGGGCGGCGGACAAGAAAGTCCGCCCCACTACTGCTTCGACTGGATCATCCCCGACCGTATCCTGTCCGCGCTGGCCCGCCACCCTCAACTGCGACTGGTGGCCGTCCTCGACGACGACCCGCCCATCCCTCCCGCCGATCCGGATCGTTTCGCCGCCTTTGCCGCCGCGTTCGCGGAGCGTTACGGCGCACAGGTAGACGATTACCAGATCTGGGACGAGCCGAACCTGGCGGCCCACTGGGGCGGCGGTCCGGTCAACCCACCTGCCTACGCCGACCTGCTGGCCCGCACCGCCCGCGCTATCCGCGCCGCCGATCCCGACGCGCGCATCCTCCTGGCGGGCCTGGCCCCTACCACTGAGACCGGTCCTCAGAACTTGAGCGACGCGCGCTACCTGGGACAACTCTACCAGGCGGGAGCCGCCCCTCACTTTGACATCGTGGCCGGAAAGCCCTACGGCTTTGACACCGGCCCCGACGACCGTCGCGCCGACGAAGCGGTGCTGAACTTTTCGCGGCTGCTCCTACTGCGCGAGGTGATGGTCGCGCACGACGATGCAGACAAGGCGATCTGGGCCAGCCATTGGGGCTGGAACGCGCTGCCGCCAGGCTGGACAGGTGCGCCCTCTGTGTGGGGCCAGACCGATGAGACGACGCAGGCAACCCGCACCATCGCGGCATTGGAGCGCGCGCGCGCCGAGTGGCCCTGGGCCGGCGCGCTGATCCTGGAACACTTCCAGCCCGATGATCCCCCGGACGACCCGCGCTGGGGATTTGCGCTGGAGGGGCAGGATGGCGCCCCTCGCCCGATCTACGACGCGATAGCTGCCTGGGCCGCTGCGCTCCCCGATGCCGCCCCGGTTGGCGGCTACCTGGCGGACAATCCCTGGGCGGTTTACGAAGGCGACTGGCGCGTGGGGCCGCTGGGCGCTGACGTCGGCTCCGATGGCGACCGGGTTGCCTTCCACTTCGATGGCTCCGCCGTCGCGCTGACGGTGCGGCGAGGAGCATATCGCGCCTTTCTCTACGTCACGGTGGATGGCGAGCCTGCCGTCGGATTGCCCCGCGACGAGGCAGGCCGCGCCTACGTCGTGCTCTACGACAACGCGCCCGCCGTTGCTACCGTTCCCCTGGCGACCAATCTCTCCCCCGGCCCACACACTGTAGAGGTCACCGCTGAGGGCGGACAGGGCCAGTGGCCGCTGGTGGATTGGCGCGTGGGAGCCACACCGATCCGCGATGGATACATCTGGAAACTGACCGGGCTGGTCACAGCGACGCTGGCGCTGGCGGTGCTGTTGATTCGCGACGCACGCCGGATACACTGGGCAACATTGAGAAAGGCTTTTCTCAATTGGCCCGAATGGGCGCAGGCGGCGCTGATCGTGGTGCTGACTGGCTTACTCTGGGCTACCGCTGCGGTCAGTTGGGGACAGGATGGGGCAGGTCTCTGGTTCGCCGTGAGCTTGCTGATGATGCCACTGCTGGCGCTACTCTTCGCCCTGCGGCTCGACCTGGGCCTGGCGCTGATCGCCTTCGCTGCGCCGTTCTACTTGCAGCCTCGCAACATGTTCTACCGGGCATTGAATCTGCCAGAGGTATTGGTGGCGCTGTGCTGGGTGGGATGGATCGCAAGGTTTCCCCTCGGACTAGAGACCTCGGCGGATACAGAAAATCCGTTAAAATGGATTTGGAAGAATGCAATTTATCGCATTTCACATCCTTGCCGGGCAATTCACTGCTCGGCGGATCGGGCGGTCGTACTGTGGATCGCGGCGGCGGTGGTGACCGGGATAGCCGCCGACGATCACCTGGCCGCGCTCTTTGAACTGCGCGCCATCTTTTTGTTCACCGCGCTCTACTACGCGCTGCTGCAGCTGGCTCGCTTGGACGACCAGGCCAGAAGGCGACTGGTGGACGGCCTTATCCTGGGAGGTGTCGCTGTGGCGCTCGTCGGGCTGATCCAGTACGCACTGGGGCGCAACCTCGTCATTGCCGAAGGAGGGCTGCCGCGCCTGCGAAGCGTATACCCCTCGCCTAACAACGTGGGACTGTACCTGGGGCGAGTCTGGCCGTTCCTGGTCGCCGTCGCGCTGTGGGGAGGACGAGGACACCGCCGGACGTTCTACGCACTGGCGTTGGCGCCGGTGACGTTGGCGCTGGCGCTCAGTTTCTCGCGGGGGGCGCTGCTGTTGGGGCTGCCGGCGGCGTTGCTGGCGATGGGCTGGCGGGCGGGGGGACGCTACCGCCGGGCGGCGCTGGCGCTCGTCGCGATCGGCGCGCTGGCGCTCGTGCCGCTCCTGCGCGTACCGCGCTTTGCCTCGCTGCTCGATCTACGGGAGGGCAGCGCCTTCTTCCGGCTGGAACTGTGGCGCAGCAGCCTGACGTTGATCCGCGAGCATCCCTGGTTCGGCGTCGGGCCGGGCAATTTCCAGGCCGCCTACCGCACCCGCTACGTCCTCCCCGCCGCCTGGCAAGAGTTCAACCTGGAGCATCCGCACAACATCTACCTCGATCACTGGACGCGTCTGGGATTATTAGGATTGGCGGCGCTGATGGCGGTACAAGCAACGTTCTGGCAAGCGGTGCTTGGTCGAAAAACCAACGCTATCACGTTGGGCCTCCTCGGTAGCGTGGCGGCGCTGCTGGCTCACGGTCTGGTGGATAACACCCTCTTCTTCCCCGATCTGGCGTTGAGCTTTTTCTTGATGCTGGCGCTGGCGCAGTTCCCTAGATCCGCTTCAGTTTCCACCGTCCCTGCCGAAAGCGGAATCCCATCAACGTCGCCTGCAAGCCCCAGCCCAGAATGAGAGCGATCCAGATGCCATTCGCTCCCAGGCCAAGCATCTGTGAAAGTAGATACGCCAGCGGAACCTGAATGATCCACACGGCGATGAGATTGATGGTCATCGGCGAAAGCGTATCGCCTGCTCCCCCTTGAGCCGACTCGAACACAAAGTTCAGCGCCACCCCCACGTAGCCAATGCTGAGCATGCGGACGATGTGGGTACCGATGGAGATCGTCTCCGCGTCGCGGCTGAACAGCGCCATGACCTGCGGAGCAAAAAGAATCAATGCACCAAAAATGCCCCCAGCGATCAGCATCACTGCGCGAGCGATGATGCCAACGGACCGAGCGGCGCGCTCGGGTTGGGCCGCGCCCAGATTCTGCCCCACCATCGGCGATGCGACGCGAGTCAGCCCCATGACGGGGATCAGCGCAAAGTCGGCGGCGCGCTTGGCGACGACCCACGCGGCCAGCGTCGGCGCGCCATACGCCGAGATGAGGCGGGTGAGATACGCCGCCGCCAGGTGAGGCGTGCCGCGTTGCAGGATGCCGGGCAGCGTGACACGTAGGATGCGCCCCATCATGGGGAAATCGAGCCGGAAATGGCGCAGGTCCAGGCGCACAGACGCTCGTCCGGCGACGAGCACGCCCAACCCCCAGAGCATCCCGATCCCGTTCGAGCCGACCAGCGCCAGCGCGGCTCCCTCGATCCCCATCCACTTTACCAGCAGCGGTTCCCCGACGAGCAACGTACCCGCGCTGAGCAGCGTCATGCCGAGCATCACCTGAGGCGCGCCCGCAGCGTTGAGCATGGCCCCGATGCTGGGCACCATCTCCAGCGTGATCAGGCCGGCAAAGATGATGCGAAAGTACCGCAAAGCCAACGGTAACGTGGCGCCATCGGCGCCGACGAGCGTCAACAAGGGCCGGGCAAAGATGATGCCGACGATCCCCAGGCCGCCGGAGGCTGTGAGCATCAGAATGACCGCTTGAAGCGCCGCCAGGTTGGCCTTGTCCTGCTCTTTGGCTCCCACGTAACGGGCAACTACCGCGCCGCTGCCGATGCTCAGTCCTATCAAGACGCTGATCATCACAAAGCGCACGGACATGGTCAGCCCTGCGACGGCCTGCGCGTCACGGCTGATCTGGCCCAACCAGAAGGTATCGTAGAGGTTGGGAAACGAGAAAAGCGTCTGGCTGACGATGATGGGCCAGGCCAGGCCCGCAATATTGCTCGCCAAGCTGCCCTGGGTAACATCGCGCTGCATGTTGGGTTTCATAGGCGGGGGATACTAGAGGTACGGCTGCAACAAGCTCAGAATTTGAGCCAGCAGCGCAACGTCGTCCTCGTCGAATTGGGCCAGCTTGTCCGAGTCCACGTCCAGCACAGCGACCACCTCATCCCCTTTCATCACCGGCAGGACGATCTCGCTCTTCGAGCGGGCGTCGCAGGCGATGTGACCGGGGAACTGGTGAACGTCTGGCACGACCACCGGCTGCCCGGTGCGGACGCAGTGCAGGCAGACGCCCTCGTCCCTCAAAATCTGGCAAGCGACCGGCCCCTGGTAAGGACCGATGTGCAACTCATCGTTGCCGTTCACAAAGTAAAAGCCCGTCCAAAAGTGGTGCGGCATCTTGTGGTGCAGCACAGCGCAGACGGTCGCCATCGCCGCCGTCAGGTTCGGCGACTTGTCCTCGACGAGATCCTTCAATTGAGTGTAGATGCGTTCATAACGACCCGCTCTTTTTCGATTTGTCACAATGTCTCCTGGTATCATAGATTTCTGGCGGCTGGCGACACGTTCGACAAAACGCCCCTCCCAAAATAGGGAGGGGCGCCGGAAACCACACCGCCGCGAATAGCCGAATAGCGTGCAGTGCCTGCCGACTTACAGGCTAACACGTGGATACTGCGCAGACGCGCGAATCCCGAACCTTCAGTCCCAATGCTTCCATCGCCGCGGTCAGTTCGTCTTTGTCTACGTCTTCGACCCGGATCGTCAGCAAGTAATGGGCGGTGTCTTCTCCTCCGATGCCGCCCATAGCCAGGATATTGCCGCCCATCTCGGCGATCTTGCCGGTGATCTTGGCCAACTCGCCCTTTTCCATCGGGATCACCACACTGATGCGAATCCCATCCTGCCAGCCGCCCAGCATCTCCAAAAAGACCTTGAACAGATCGGTCTCGGTGATGATGCCCACCAGCTTGTCGCCCCGCAGCACCGGCACACCGCCGATTTTGTTGTCGGCCATGACACGAGCGGCGTCCTCCAGCGTGGTGTCCTCGGTGACAGAGATCACGTCCGTAGTCATCACGTCCTTCATCTTGATCTTGGAGAGTAAATAGGGAATCTCATAGATGCTCAACGTGGTGGCCGGTGAAGGGGAGACTTTTAACAGGTCCAACTCTGAGACAATGCCTACCATCTGGCCGTGTTTGTCCACGACGGGAAGACGACGGACGTTTTCGCTGTGCATCAAGGACAGCGCCTCGTCCACACCAGTTTCAGCGCGCACTGTGACGGGGGGCTTGCTCATTCTATCTGCTACTAACATTGGCTCGACCTCCTTGTCTTATTATGATTATCAGGGACAATTCTATTTTACCCTGACTTGCCTGGGTTGGCAACTCGGATGCAGTTGCCATTGTGCGTTCAGAGCGATTGTCGGACGCCGGCTTTCAGTCTTCAAAGTCCAGGCTTTGGGGCCGATCGGGAATCGCTTGCGAGCAGATGTCGGCGTACTGTTGCCGTGTCTGCTCAAACTCTGGATCCAGCTCCAGCGAGCGATCCATCAGGCGACAGGCCTGCGTCTCGCCATGCAGATACCACTGGAGCAAAGCCCACTCGTTCAGCAGTACGACGTTTTGCGGCGCCAGCCTCAGGGCCTCGGCATAGTAATTGTCTGCTGCACGCAGGTGTGTCTCCGCTGCCACGCCGCTCTCCAGAGCGGCGGCCTGTCGGTGGAAACGACTCAAGTTGGCGACATGGTCGGGGTTCAGGGGGTTGAGCACCAGGGCGCGCTCCAGTGTCTCTTGCGCCCTCTCCAATTGGGCGGGGTCTTTGCTACCTTGCTCCAATTGCGCCCGGCCCAGGTGGATGTAGTAAAAATCCTCTTGAGAGGCCAGCTCAACGGCGCGCTCGTACAGTTGGATGGCCAGCGACCATTGCTTCTTCCAATCATAGGGATTGGCCGCCTTGAATATGGCGTCGGCCTGCATTGGGCGCACGCACGTCCCCAGGATGAGGGCGACCGTGCTGACGGCGACCAGGACATAGAGTGGGAAGGCGAAGAGACTGCGCCGGCCCTGCGACGCCAGCGGAACGCGAGCGCGACACTCAACAGACCGACGAACGCGACGCCCCAGGCCAGGAGGGGGAATGCCGTCCCCGTCTGCTGGGCGAGCTGGAGAACGCCGTCCATAGTACTCAGATTCGTATCTTCTCAATAACTTGGGGTGAATCTGTTCGTAGTGCGCACTTCAGTGCGCTTTTAGGGGCGCTGAAGCGCCTACTACGAACAAGCCCCCGGTTTATTGAGAAGATACTCAGATTCGGTCCTGGGAACGGTTCCATCATATTCGTCAGCAATCCGTTCACCATCAGGCCCGCGCCTGCCAACAAGGATAAAGCCAGCGCAACCAGCAGGCCGTTCATAAGCAGGTGAGGTTGCTGACGGGAGGCAGATTCTTCCTCAGGCTGTCTGCGTCTGGCCAGCGCGTTGACGATAGCCGTTGCCGCCGCCAACCCGAGGCCGATCAGTATCACGATACCCGGCCAGATGCCTTCCAATGGCGCGCGCAGGAATCCGGCGGTAGCTGCGACGACGAGAGCAATCATCGGCAGGAGAAGCAGGGCCATCCCAGAGGGTGACGGCTGGAGAGAAAGGTCGGGGGTTCGAGGTTCTTCTGTGGTTTCTTCCTCACGATGGGCGATCAGGGCGGCCATAGTCCCCAGCCCGACCCAGAACAGCAGTCGGGTGGAGATGATGGGAATGCTGAACTGCGCCTCGACGAAATGGGCCAGCCCGGCCCAAAGCACGCCGCTGGCGACGACGGCCTCGATAGCCTGCTCTGCCGTCCAGACTTTCACCACTGCAGCGCCGAAAAAGGCCACCAGCAGGAGCAGAAAAACGACCACGCCAGCCCAACCCAAATTCACGCCCACGTCGAGCAGTTGGTTGAAGGCACGGTCGGGCGAGGCGGTTCGCGCCTCGTAGTGGCCCAACTCTGGTTGGTAAACCTGGTTGTAGGTGCAGCAATTCCCGTTTTGTAGCCGCGCTTTCCATAGCGCGTGCATTTTGCCACATAAAGCACCCTTCGCGATATAGAAATCGCGGCTACAACTCTCGTTTTTTCCCATAACGGGAATTGCTGTTGTAGGTGAGAAACATCGTCTCTGGCCCGTAGCCCAGCAGAGAGCGCAGCGGGGCCAAGCGGTCGGGCTGGGCGCCCACGGCAGGACGAGTGTAGAACAACTCCCGCGCCCCTTGCCAGATGAGTTGGCGCACGATCATCTGGGGAGATTGGTTCGATCCGGCAAGCCGCACGATGGGCGACTCGGCGGGCGAAATGTCGGTGAAGCTAAAGACGACCAGCGCGAGCAGGATACCAAAGAGCAGAATCCCCGCCAATCCGAGAGGTGCCCGCCGCCTCCGGGGGTTTTGGAGCAAGGCAGCGACCAATAATAAGACAGCAGGAACCGCAGCAGCCAGCAACGCCAGAGGTGCGATCCGGGTATCGGTGAGCGCCAGCGCATAGATCTGTAGGCCCAGAACGACCAGCCCGCCGATCAGGCACAGGCTGTAGACGACGGTCTTGGCTCGATCTTGCCCCGCGCCTCGGATAGCAAGAACCAGGGCGACCAGTCCAGAAAGTGTGAGGGGGATCACCATGACCAGGTAGGCGGCCAAAAAGTCGGCGTTGCCGAGCGTCGAGGCGACGATAGGCCCCGATGCGCTCCAGGGCAGCGGATCTGCCCCGGCGCTTTGGAGCACGGCGTAGATCGTCACGGGGAGACTGCCCAACGCGACCGCCGCCAGCAGCCGCCCCACCTGGTCGCGGGTGCGCAGGTGAGTGGCGACGAGCAAGCCGATGGCGATCAGGCAGAAGGTGAGATAGGCGCCCTGTCCTCGCTGGTAGGAGCCCATCAGGCTGATGCGCGGGTGGACCGAGGCGAGCGTCGAGCCAAGATAGACGATGGCGAAAAGTACAGAGAGAATGATCAGGACGTAGAAAAGTTGTGGGCGGCGATGCTGGTTAGAACTGACCCACTCAACTCCGTTCCTCCATCGGGAGATGGCCCGTTCAACCGCTTTGATCAACCAGGCGGCTGCCATCACGAGCGCCAGGCTGCGCAAAAGCATCCCTTTGTCAGGCTCGAAAACGCGAGCCGTGCGCACGTTGAAGAAAGCGGGTATCAAGACGACGGCCAACAGCCAGCCCGCTTCGATGAACCGATCACAAATCCGACTCAATGGCGGTTAGCGTCGGATTGTCCCAATCCGCAACCGCCCTACATTTTCGTCCTTCTGGGTGAATGGAGTTCATGGTGCCTCCTTACTTTCCAATCGTCAGTCGAGGATAGTGAATTCCAGGTCATCCACCCACACCTGACCTCTCCCCTCCAACGCGATTCCAAACAGGATGTTGATGCTGTTTTCAGGAACGTCCAGGCAAACCTCGTATCTCTCCCAATCGGCTGTGCTCAACAGCGGTTGTTCCTCGAAACCTAACACCCGGCGTCCCAGGCCATCCGCGCGGATGTGAAAGGTTGCACGACCCTGCACGGCTTCTGTTTTGACATATCCGGACATGCACAGTCGCCTTCCACGATAATGGTCCGCCCGGAACATCTGCATCAACGCCCCGGGACTCGTTGGCGCGGGCGCTTTCGATTTGACGTACCCGCTGGCTCGCCCGTTGTGGGCCACCGTCCGATCTACTCCCATCTCATAATCACAGACCTGCTCGGCAGCCGCAAACCAACCGGGTAAGAGTTCTCCACCACAGGTGCTCGTGACCTGATCGATACTGACGAGGTCAGCCGCCTGGGTATAGGTGCCCGTCGGCGACCAGTTGGCGCTCCGGGGACTGCCGATGGCCAACGCGGAGCCAGTGACAGGCTGGTTAAGGAGAATGAGCAACACGAACGCTTGCAGCGCCAGCGTGACCAGCGCAGCCGCGCCGGAGAAAAGCTGGCGAGACGGTATCCACGCCAACTTGCTTGGTTTTCTCACGCGAGGCTCAATCGCGGCATAGGTCATTTGGGGCGACGGATGAGCGGCCCGCAGATCGGCCAGCAGGCTGTGGTGGACGCGCCGTTGCAGCGCCTCGTGATCGGCCAGGCGGCCCCGGCAGCGCGGGCAGGTCGCCAGGTGTCGGTCCATCGTCTCCCGCTGAGCGTCGGTGAGGGTCTGGTGAATGTAACTGGTGAATTGGTCCTCGCTCAAATGCGCGTTCATCATATTCTTTCCTCTTCCAGAACGGATAGCTTGGCCGGAGCGAGCGTCGCGCGCAACTGCTGATAGGCCAATCGCACCCGCGATTGGGCCGTGCGCAGGGGGCACCCCATGATCTCGCCCATCTCCCGGTAGGTGTGACCGGCCCAGTAGCGGAGCAGGATCGCCTCCCGCAGAATCGCCTGGCGCTCTGGATTGGGGGTTGGCGCGGGCAGATCGTTCCCGCGTTGCAGCCAGGCGGTCAGGGAGAGGCTGGGCAGACGGCGGCGGCGTTGCCGGTCTCGGCACCGGCTGACGGTGATGACGTGCAGCCAGGTGGCAAAGCTGGCTCGTTTCGCGTCGTAGCGGTTGATGTGGTTCAGGGCGTAGGCGAGGGCGTCCTGTGCCGCCTCCTCGGCGTCGGATGGGTTGCCCAGCAAGCCATATGCCAGCCGGAAGACCCGCTCCCGATGGTGATCATACAGAACTTTGGCGGCGCGCTCGTCGCCAGCCTGCCAGCGTTGGATCAATGTGTCAATGTCGGGCATAATACCTCATAATATTATACGCGAGAAAAAGAGAATTTGATCACCGAATGGACGTTTACTTTGCTGAAACCATCACACCCGTGGTATACTAGTGACAGACTACGGGTTGTCAAGCCGGTGACCAATGGACAAAATCTCAGATCACAAACCTCAGATCTCGAACTCAAAATGGCTGATTATATTCATTGGCCTTTGCTCATTGGTCATTGCTCGTTGGTCATTGGTCATTGCCACGGCTCAATCCAGCCCGCAAATCGTCATCAACGAGCTGCAATACCACCCCCTCTCTGATGATCACGGCGAGGAGTACATCGAACTCTACAACACGGGCGCCATTACGGTGGATCTCTCCGGCTGGCAGTTCAGCGACGGCATCCATTACACCTTTCCGGCTGGCGCGTCCATCCCGCCCGATGGCTACGTCGTCGTCGGCCACGATCCGGCCACGGTCGAGGCCGTCTATGGCGTCAGCGGTGTGCTGGGTCCCTTTGAGAGTGGCCGCCTCGACAACGGCGGCGAGCGGGTGGCAATTGAGGATGCCGGGGGCGTTCTGGTGGATGAAGTCGCTTACGACGATCACCACCCCTGGCCCGAATTGCCCGACGGCAAAGGCCCCTCGCTGGAGCTGATCAGCCCGGCCTTTGACAACAACTGCCCCTGTTCCTGGGGAGCCAGCGCCGAGCGGGGGACCCCCGGCGTGCAGAACAGCGTTTACTCGTTGGACAATATCCCGCCCTGCATCACGGGCGTGGCGCACACGCCCGTCTTTCCTACCTCCAGCCAGCCGGTGACCGTCACGGCATTGATCAACGACAACAGCACCGTCACAACGGCGACGCTGCACTGTCGTCCCGAAGGAGCGCCGGGCTACACGTCGTTGGCGATGGCCGATAGCGGCGGCAGCCTCTACACCGGCGTCATCCCGCCCCAGGCAAATGGGCTGTACGTCGAGTTCTACGTCACCGCTGTGGACGACGAGGGAGCCGAGCGGCTCGTGCCGGACGGCGCGCCGGGGGGCGTCTCGGCAGAGACCGGTCGCTTTGTCACCGTCAGCTATATCTACCAGGTGGAGGACACACCTCCTACCGGCGCGCTGCCCATCTATCGCCTGATCACGACGGCGGCGAACTGGACGGAACTGACCACCCGCGATCTCTTCTCCAACGTCCTGCTCGACGCGACCTTTGTCCACGAGAGAGAGGTCTTTTACAACGTCGGCATCCGCTACCGGGGCGAGAGCACCCGCGACGTCTGGCCCCGCCCCTATCGCATCAAGTTCCGCGACGAGCACGAGTTCGAGGATCGGGAGCGGATCAACCTGGTGAGCGATGAGCTGGGGCGCGAGGCGCTGGCTCACGACCTGTTCCAGCGCGCCGGAATGCCCGCTCCCAACACCCACTTTGTGACGCTCTACATCAACGAGAGTGAGCAGGGCGATTATCTGGACATTGAGCAGGTGGACAACGATTTCCTCGAGACACACTTCCCGGATAACGACACAGGCAATCTCTATCGCGGCTTCGATGGAGCAGACTTAAAGTATCGCGGTCCCGATCCCGATAGCTACCGCGCCTCCTACCTCAAGGAGAACAACGAGGACGCCGCCGACCCTGTCGGCGATTACTCCGACGTCATCGCGCTGACCGACGCGCTCACGAACAGTCCCCACGAGACCTTCCGCGCCGAGACGGAGGCGGTGGCCGACATGCGCCAATGGCTGCGCTGGTTCGCCATCCAGGCTGTGCTCGACAATCACGAAGGGGCGCTGTGGCTTGGCTCGGGCGACGATTACTTTCTCTACCACCGCCCTTCCGATGGCCGCTTTCTCCTCGTGTCGTGGGATCACGATTGCCTCTTTCTCTTTCCCGATCACTCGATCTGGGAACCTGACTGGCTCGGCCCCGAGATCGTCCGGCGCATCCTGCACTATCCAGATTTCACTCGCTGGTACTATCAGGACATTGCCAGCATCGCGGCGAACGAGTTCTCGGTGGCCGAGATGTACCCACGCATCGACGCGCTGCCCGACGTGGTGAGCGGCGAGAAGCGGAACGAGCTTAAACAGTACGTCGCCGCCCGTATCCCCGCGCTGATGGGGCAGATCCCCGGCGCGACGCTCTCCATCAACACCAACGGCGGCCAGGACTGGGTGACGACCGACGAGGCTGTGACGCTGGAGGGGAATTGTTCTCCCCTGCGCGGCGTCACCGTCAACGGGAGCACCGAGGGCGTGCAGTATCCCGCGGCGACGGACTGGCGCTACACGAGCGCGCTCCCGACGCGAGACAACGTCTTTGTCGTCAGCGACGGACTGGACAGCCGCACGATCACCGTCTACCGAGACATCTTTCACGGCGGCGCACTGGCGGAGAATACCACACTCCCGACCAGCATTTATCCGTACGACATCGCCAACGACATCATCGTGCCGGCGGGCGTCACGTTGACCATCGAGCCGGGCTCGATGCTCCAGTTTCGCGCGGACCGGTATCTACGCGTGAACGAGGGGGGACGGTTGCTGGCGGAGGGCACCGTCACACAGCCGATCACCTTCACCGTACAAGGCGGCAGTTATTGGGGTGGTATCCTGTTCGATCGCACGCAAGAGGATAACCGCATCCGCCACGCCGTGGTCGAGTACACCCGCGAGGTGATCGCCAATCCGCGCTCGCACGGCGTCTCGGCCTATGGCGCGCGGGTGACCATCGCCGACAGCGTGATCCGCTACACCGACGACAGCGTCGCCGTCAAGACCTACCCCTGGTTCGACCGCGACCCGACGATCTATTTGCTGCACAACGAGATTTACGGCGTCGAAAGCGATGGAGTGCACGTCACCGGCGGGTACGCCTTCATCCAGGGCAACCACATCCACGACGTGCGGCGCGGCGACTATCCGCTGGAGGGGATCGAGGTCAGCCACATGACCACGCCGGCGCGGCTGTTCGACAACCACATCCACGACGTTTCCGACGATTGTATGGACTTGAATCACTCGTCGGCCATCATCGAGCGGAACGAGCTGTACCACTGCGGCGACAAGGGCATCTCCATCGGTCATCCTTCCTCCACGACGCTGGTGAATAATCTGATCTATGCCTGCCTGGGCAACGATGCGGATCCCTACAGTGGCACGGGCATCGCGGTCAAGGATGGCGCGATCTCGCGCATCGTGAACAACACAGTGGTCGGCAACCGGCGCGGCATCTATCTGTACGAGGGCCACGTGGGCGAGGGCGGGGGCCACGGCACGGTGGTCAACTCTATCGTGTGGGGGAACGGAGCGGCGCTGAAACTGGACGCGCTCTCCACCGTCGTCGTCACCTACTCCGACATCGAGGGCGGCTGGTCCGGCGAGGGGCATAGTCCCGTAGAGGCCACGGTGTCGTGCGGTGGCTTGGGCCACCACACGGACGCCCCTGCGGGGAATATTGACGCCGACCCGCGATTCCACGAACCTCAAAGCGGCGACTATCGACTGATGACAGACTCACTGTGCATGGATGCAGGCACGTCGGAGGGCGCTCCGGGCGAGGACTTGCGAACCGTCCCCCGACCCCAAGGCCCCGGCTACGATATGGGGGCGCACGAGGCGGTGCGGCTCTCCATCAACACCAACGGCGGGGCGGATTTCACCACGCTAGAACCGGAGGTGACGCTGGAGGGGACCGGCTCTCCCTTGCGCGAGGTCTATGTCAACGGAAACGCCGCGCAGTGCCTGACCACCTCGGTAACGGCGACCTGGCGCTACACGAGCGCGCTCTGGACGTGGGCCAACACCTTCGTCGTCACCGATGGGCTGGACGCTCTCACCGTCACGATCTACCTGGATAGGTTCCGCGGCGGCGCGCTGACCGAGAGCACCACGCTCACCACCAGCGCAGTTCCCTACTTTATCACCGACGACATCACCGTGCCCGTCGGCATCACGCTGACTATTCAACCGGGCGTGACGCTCCAGCTCTGGCCGGGACGTTCTCTGATCGTGTACGGGCGGCTCGCGGCGGAGGGGACGCCCTCTCAACCGATCCGGTTCACCCGCGCCCCCCCCTCTGTCCCCCCCAATGGGGGGGAGGAAGAAGGGGGGTGGGGTGCGATCCTCTTCGACTCCAGCGAGGCCGACAACCGCATTGCCTACGCGACGGTGGAACACGCCGGCACACACAGTATCATCGCCGATCATTCCAGGCTGCGCGTGGAGCAGAGCACCATCCGTTACCTGGATGGGACAGGCATCCTCGTCACCGCTGGCGACGTCGTCGTGCGGGGCAACCACGTCTACAGCGCGCGCCTGGGCATCGCACTAAGCGGGGCAGCGGCGACCGTCGAGCGAAACGAGCTGCATCACTGCACCGACCGGGGTATCGCCATCGCCTACACCTCTTCCGTGACGCTGGTGAACAACCTGGTCTATACGTGCATGGAGGGGATCGCGATTTTGGATAATTCCAGCGCGCGCATCGTCAACAACACGGTGGCCGATAATCAGATTGGTATCAAAGTGCAGAGCGGCGATCTGGTCACGATGGTCAACTCCATCGCGTGGAGCAACGGGACGGCATTGACGGTGAGCGCCGGTTCCGCCATCAGCGTCGCCTACTCGAATGTTGAAGGTGGCTGGCCCGGCGAGGAGAACGTCGACGCCAACCCGCTGTTCCGCGCCCCACAAAGACACAGCTACCGATTACTAGAGGATTCGCCTTGCGTGGACACGGGCACGCCCGTGGGCGCGCCAGAGGAGGACATTCGGGGCATCTACCGGCCCCATGGCGAGGGATACGACCGGGGGGCGCACGAGTTCTTTGAGTATTTCTCCTGCTATTTACCGCTGGTCTTGCGGTCGCACTGAAAACTTACTTGTGTATTGGAGTTTCTCGTGTATACTGGTGTCAGGTTTTGAGACTGCCTCACTCAAGGAAAAGGAGGTCATTATGGAGTACCCACTCGCGTTATCGTTCAAAGTGTCGGCGCTGGCGCCGCAACTATCGGTCACCGACGCCAACGGCAAACTCGTGCTCTACGTCAAGCAGAAACTCTTCAAGTTAAGAGAAGAGGTGACGGTGTTTGCGGATGCGGAGCAGACACAACCGCTGTACCAGATCGATGCGGATCGGGTGTTGGATTTTTCAGCGCGGTACCGTTTCACCGACCTCGATGGCAATGACCTGGGCTTGGTGAGACGAGAGGGAGTAAAATCGCTCTGGCAGGCCCATTACGACATCTGCGAGGGTGACGCGGTCGTGATGACCATCCGTGAGAGGAATCCCTGGGTCAAGATGCTGGATGGTCTGTTCAGCCTGATCCCGCTCGTCGGCTGGTTCTCAGGGTACGTGTTGCATCCCACGTTCCTGCTGTCGCGGCCCGATGGCGAGGTCGTGATGCGCCTGGAAAAACAACCGGCGTTCTTTGAGGATCAGTTCACGCTCAGCAAACAGGCCGAACTGAGCGAGGAAGAGGAAAAGCGCGCTCTACTGGGACTGTTGATGATGATTCTGTTGGAGCGCACCCGTGGATAAGCGTGCCAGGGAGACAGCAACATGGAAGAGTTGGAAGAACGTATAAACCGCGCCGTTGAAGGTATTCTGGGAAACGAAAGCCTGACAGCCGACCTGGACGACGACGCCGCCAAGGTACTTATCGAATGGGGGATGACCTGCGTCAATCAGATCGCCCAGAGCGTCACCCGTTTGGATGCCGCTGAAGCGGAAAAAATCATGTCGTCGCGGCTTCGCGCCATCCGCCGACTGATGCGCTCGGTAAACAAGTGGATCGGGAACTGGGAGGAGACGGACGCCAATGGCCATACCAAGCGATTGAGCAAGGTTCTCGAACAGGCCGCCATCATCTACGGCGAGCGCCTTTCGCAGCAGGATGAGGACAGGTGCGGGACGCTTCTAAAGCATCTCGATTCGATGGAGGATCCCGCCCAGATGATCGCCGACCTGCGCCGGTTTCTGACCGATCCGAGTTTTAGTCCACCAGGAGGTGAACGATGGTCGAAAAAATTCGCCAGATCGTTGTCACAACTGCCATCATCGCAGTAGTGATTCTGGGGGTATATTACCTCCTGACCGGCTCTGACCCGTTGGGGCTGTTCAGTGAGGTTCCCACCCCAGAAACCATCACAGATACCACGGGCAGCGGCGGCGACTGGTGGCAGGTTTACTTTACAGATCCAAATACCATAAACGATCCGGATAACCTGAGAGGCTCAATTCCCGAAAAGCTGATCGAGTACATCGACGACACTCAACGCACGATCCACATCGCCGCTTTTGAATTCAACCTCACGCCTGTGGCCGAGGCGCTCATCGCCGCCCACAAGCGAGGGGTCGAGGTGCACTGGGTCACGGACGACGAGCACGGCATCGAGGCCGACGAGGAAGACGATCGCGGGCAATTTGCCATGCTCGAAAAAGCCGGCATCGAGGTCAGGGACGATGGACGTAGCGCGTTGATGCACAACAAGTTCTGGATTTTCGACAACCAGACGGTCTGGACAGGCTCGACCAACATCACGGTCAATGGCAACTTTCGCAACAACAATAACGTGTTGGTGATCGATTCGCCCCAGGTGGCGGCGATCTATGAGCGCGAGTTTGCCGAGATGTGGGACGGGGAATTCGGGCCAACCTCACCATCCACAGTGAACGCCCAAGTGGCAACCATTGATGGGACTCGTGTCCGGATCTTGTTCGCGGCTGAGGACGAGGTGGTCAGCCAATTGGCCCCGTTGATCGAAAGCGCCCAAAGCAGCATCCGCTTTATGGCCTTCTCCTTCACCCACGACGACCTGGGAGCCGCCGCGTTGGCGCGCGCTCAGGCCGGGGTGGACGTGAAGGGAATCTTTGAGACGCGCGCCAGCGAGACGGAATATAGCGAGTTGCCCGCCCTCTACTGTGCCGGATTGTCCGTGCGTCAGGATGGTAACCCGCGCACGTTTCATCACAAGGTGTTTATCATCGACGACCAGATCGTGGTGACCGGCTCGTTGAACTTTTCAGAAAACGCCGACGACAGCAACGACGAAAACGTGGTCATCGTCACCAATGCCGACATCGCTGCCCGGTATCTACAGGAATTCGAGCGTCGCTGGGCCGAGGCTAAAGAGCCGGACGCTGCCGATATGAACTGCAAATAAAAACGAGGTTCAACCTCTAGGAGGAAACATGCGTAAATCAACTCACTGGATCGGTATTGCTCTAACCGTCCTCTTACTTGCCAACCTGGCCTGCGGGCTGAGAGTCAGGGAAGAACCAACCGCGACACCGCTCCCCCCGACCCCCACACAAGTGCCAACCCCGACCCCCAAGCCGACGTCAACGCCAACGCCGGAACCCGTCGTTCCTGTGGATAACATGCTCTCGGTCGAGAGCGAAACCCACGGCATGCGACTCTCTTACCCGGAGAGCTGGTCCTACGAAGACATCCTCTTTTTCATCGTACTCTCCAGCGTTCCCGAATATTCATTCGACGATGAGGAGATGCCAGAGGGAGTGGTCATGTTTATCATCGCTGGCCCCTCGGACGAGCTGGGGGTGAGCGGCTTTTCGCCGGAAGAAATGTACGAGCAACTTGGCGGGAGCAGCGACGCGGAGCTTTTGGGCGATCCGGTAGAGACTACCATCAACGGAGTGCCCGTTCAGATGGTCGATTTCCGCGCTACCGAAGAAGGGGAGACGGTTCACGGCAAAGTCGCCGTTTACGATAACGGCGAACAGGCAGGCATGGTCATCGCCATCTGCCCGGATGAACTGTGGAATGACCACACCGACACAGTCGACGCCATCCTGGAAAGCATCGAACTCTTTGAAGGCTCCGGCTTGGACTTGGGCCAACAGGAAATTGAGTTGGGCGAATATCGGGGTGACCTGGCTTATGGGGATCGGGTCAGCGACGAATTCCTCGACGACCAGGCCCACACCTGGAGCTTTGTCGGCTCGGCTGGCGAGTACGTCACCGTCATCCTGTCTCCCTTTGGAGAGGATATGGACGTCACGCTACAACTGCTTTCCTCCGACGATACCCTGTTGACCGAGGTAGACGATGCCTTTTCCGGCGAGGCCGAGATCCTGCTGAACTATGAGCTACCGGCGGACGATGAATACAACATCGTAGTGCGGGAATACTTCGACCTACCAGGGGAGTACGAACTGGAGTTACGGGGCAGCGACGAACCGCTGCCCGCCGTCGTGCCGCCCGGCGCTATCGAACAGGGCGAGATCGCGCTTGACGAGACCGTCGAGGCAACGCTGGCCGAGGGCGAAACGCACGCCTGGTTCCTGTACAGCGCGGGCGTCGGCGATATGGTGGACATCACCCTCGTCTCGGCAGAGGGGCAGGATATGGACATGACTCTATCCGTCATCGCCCCCGATGGTTTCAGGGAGATTGACGAACTCGACGACGTCTCTTCCGGCGAGGCCGAAGTGGCGCGATGCCTGGTGTTGGAAGAGCCTGGCGACTATATCATTGTCGTGGACGAGTACTGGGACGTAGCCGGAGACTATTCCCTGTACGTCTCTCCCTGTGAAGAGCGGGTTGACCTCTACGATCTGGTCGAGATGGGCGCGCTCTCGATGGACGAGTCGGTTGTCGAAACCCTCGGCGAGGGCGAACAGCACGCCTGGACCTTTGAGACCGTCGCGGGGGATGCGATAGACATTTTCCTCTCGCCTGTGGACACAGGGATGGACATGGTGTTTTCGCTCCTGGCTCCCGATGGCAGCCTGTTGCTCGATCAACTCGACAAAACCTCCATGGACGAGGACGAAGAGAGCCTGGGCCTGGAATTGGACCAGGATGGCGATTACACTGTCATCGTGGAAGAGTTCTGGGACGAACCGGGAAACTATTCGCTGCTCGTGGACTATGCCGGTGACAGCGAGTACGAATTGATCGATATGGGCGAAATCGCCTACGGCGACAAGATGCAGGGGGAGCTGCTTGGAGGTCAGTACATCCACACCTGGTCCCTGGAAGGAACCGCCGGGGATGTCGTCACCATCATCGTCCGTCCACTGACCGACGATGCGGACATGCAACTGGCCCTGCTCGACCCAGATGGCGAGGTGGTGTTCGATCTGGACGACAGTGGAACCGACGAAGAGGAAAAGATCGATCGCTACGAGCTTCTCACCACCGGCGCCTACATCGTCGCCGTCGCTGAATACTGGGACGACTATGCCGAGTACGAACTGAGCGTGAAGCGCGACTGAGATGCAAGCCTCTCGCAGGTTGTCCAGGCTGAACCCTTGTGAAGGTTGCTAAACCTTCGCAAGGGTGGCTGAGTAATAAGGAGAACGTCAATGGGAAAAGTCTACCGCCACAAGCCCGCCGCGCCGGACGAATATCTGGGCCGGGTCGATCCCGCAAACGGCAAAGTCTACCGCCACCGCCACGGCCTGGATGAGTACCTGGGCCAGGTGGAGTTGGATACCGGCAAGGTCTACGGCCACCGCCACGGCCCCGACGAGTACCTGGGCCGGGTGCACCTGCACAATGGAAAAATCTACCGCCACCGTCACGGCCCTGACCAGTACGTGGCAAGGATAAAACCGAACAGTCGCATCTACCGCCACAGGCCCGCCGCTCTGGACGAGTATCTGGGCGATGTAGAAGGAATGAGTTCACTGGTCGAAGGCGGCGCGGCATTCTTCCTGCTCCTTTCGCCTGCCGTCGAGCAGGTCGAGGAGACCGAGAACAAAGAGGGGAATTGATGCCCATCGGCACCGCCGTCATCACCGACATTCAACTCTTGCTCGAAATAGAACACGTGCTCAAGGGACAGGGCATTGATCCAACCCGGGCGCGTCCTCGCCTTGTCGCCGCAGCAGAGGGCGTGCTCGGCGAGGCGCGGTCGCTGCTCGATCCTGTTGCGCTGTACACCATTCTGCCGGTGCATGAATTTTATCACCAGACGGTCGTCCTGGACGGCGGGGCGATCTTTGAAGGGCCATTGGTGGCCCGCGCGTTGGCGGGAGCGACAGAAGCCGCCCTGATTGTCTGCACCATCGGACCCGCGCTGGAAGAACAGGTGGGCGCTCTCTTTGCCGCCGACTCTGTGCGGGCGATGGCGCTGGATGGCGCTGGCACCGCCGCCGTCGGAGAGGTCGCCAGGCAGACCGTCGCCCGGATCTGCGACACGGCCTCGGCACGCGGCCTGGGTACGGGGATGCGCGCCAGTCCAGGGCAGGAAGGCTGGCCCATCGAGCAACAGCGCGTGTTCTTCGATCTGGTTCCTGCCCAAGGGATCGGCGTCCAACTGACCGAAAGCTGCCTCATGCTGCCGCGCAAATCCGTCTCCGTCGTCGTCGGCCTGGGGCCAGAGATGCGGCCCGACGCAGTCACCTGCGACTTTTGCTCCAAGCGAGAACGTTGCTCCTGGCGCACGGAGCGGAAACGAAATGCCGACCACTGACCCGCGAAGGGTATGACAGCCCTGCTACTCTCACGGGTGGCAGGGTCGCTCTGTGCAAGGAAGCGCTGAGGCAAAAGATTGGGTTCTCCTCTATTTGACCTCTATCGCCGAATGCGCTACAATAGCATAGTGCAAAGGTATTCTGTGTCTTTACGGGCGCCACCGGCTACCTGGTATCAAATTCCTCACATCCTAGCGCAACACACAGGGCGGTTTTGTTCCATCACAGGGAGAACGTACATGTCATCCATCCGCGTGCTGATCGCCGACGACCATCGGCTCTTTCGCCAGGGTCTGCGCCAGCTTTGCGAGGACAGGAAAGGCTTTGACGTGATCGGCGAGGCTACGAATGGCCAGGAAGCCCTAGAACTGGCGCGTCGCCTGAAGCCTGACGTCGTCCTGATGGATATCCAGATGCCCGAGCTGGATGGTGTGCAGGCCACCCGTCTCATTTTGGAGCACGATCCATCGGCGCGAGTGATCATGCTCACCGCGCTCCAGCAAGACACCCACATTTTCGACGCCATCAAAGCGGGCGCGCGAGGCTACATGCTCAAAGACGCCGACGTGGACGAATTACTGGAGGGAATAGAGGCTGTCCATCGAGGCGAGGCGCTGATCAGCGCCCGGCTGGCTGCCCGCGTGCTCGACGAATTCCGCCGCCTGAGCCAACCGCCTGACGCGCCGGGAGAGATGGAGGATCTGACCCCTGGAGAGATGGACGTGTTGCTCCTGGTCGCGCAGGGCGAGGACAACAAGACCATCGCCGAGCGGCTGGCTCTGGCAGAAAAAACCGTCAGCAATCGCTTGAGCGACGTCTATAGCAAATTGAATGTCGACAACCGCACGCAGGCCGCGTTGTACGCGCTGCGGCGAGGATGGGCCAGGCTGGATCAAGAAGAATAGAAAGAAACCCGTTCTAAAAAACCCTCCTTTCTTCCGGGGGAAAAACACCTCGAAGGCAGGGGGGTTTTCCCTTCAAACGGATGGCGTTTTCCTCTGGCGCAACGGCTTGATTTATGTAATCATGTATGTACGTGAATCAACTGGTGATTACCCACATCGTGTGTTTTGCATAACTGACTGACGCGGCTTTGCTCCCGTTCACCTGTATCACCAGCCAGACTGATAAATCTGGCGACCTGAGATGTGGGTAATCACCAGATATCCTCCATGTAGAGAAATCCCACCCATGGAAAAAGAGAACGCTCCCATCAATGTACTGATCGCAGAAAACGACGCGCCATTCCGGCAGGCGATACGTGTCTGGCTCAAAGATGCGGATGGCGTGACGGTGGTCGGCGAGGCGCAAGACAAATCGGAGGCGCTCGAACTGGCCCGCGCGCGACGGCCCGACGTGATCTTGTTGGATGTGAGCTTGCTGTGTTCAAACCGCTCGGAGCAAACGGGGCAGATCGATGAACTGTATTCCGGCAGCAAGGTGATCGTATTGAGCGCCACTGACCAGGATCTCCTGGTGCTCAAGGCGCTCCAGGAAGGCGCAGTCGGGTATTTGATCAAAGAAGAATGCCTACCTCACGAGGTCGTCGAGGCGGTATGCGCGGTGAGCAGGGGGGAGGCAGTCCTCACGCCCCGGATGTTGGGAGGCATCCTGGACGAGCTGGCGCAGCAGGGATGGGGAGCGGTCTGAGACAGTGTCGTCTACTCGTACTTTCTGTTCCAGTCCGGGATCGTCTTGACGATGACCGCCGCCCCACCCAGTATTCCCAGCAGGGCGCCGTGCGGCGGCATTCCCAACGCCCACAACAGTGGCCAAAACATGACCATCGTCAATATCGTGGAACGGGCGCGATGGAAGTGCAGCAGCTTGACCAGAATCAGCCAGAAGAGCGCCGCCCCGACCAGCGCCCCCAGCGTGCGCCAGGGCGATAGACACAGCAACGCTCCCGTCAGCGAGGAAAGCCCGATGCCGCCGGCAAAGCGGACAAAGACCGACCAGTTGTGGCCCACCACCGCCATCGTGCCGGCAATCGTGGCCGCCCAGGGATTGTCCCCAACCAACAGTGTGGCCCCGGCGACGGCAGCTACTCCCAACAGCAGGTCCACCACCCCAGTCAGCACGCCGCCCCAGATACCCGCCGCACGGGAGGCGTTCAGCCCGCCGGTGTGACCGCTGCCGACCTGGCGCACGTCCACGCCGCGCATCGCCCGGCATACCAGCACGCCCGTGGGTATCGCTCCCAGCAGGTACCCCATCGCTCCGGCCAAAATCAGATCGAGTATCATAATACCTCCGTTCAGCATCGCACCCGCAACCGCCGGGGAAGGATCTCGAACGCTATCCGGTGGGCGTCGGTACAGATCATCTCGCCATCCGCGTGCGCGATCAAGGCGTCCGGCGAGGAAACAACCACCCGCTCGGCGCGCGCCATGGTGATCGGCTCGCGATTGACGTGCGAGCCATCCATGAAGCGAGGAACCAGACCCAGCATGGCTAACCGGCCTATCTCCCGCACGATGCACAGATCGAGGAGACCGTCATCGAGCTGAGCGTCAGGGGTGCAGAAGAAGCCTCCTCCCTCACGCGCTCCGTTAGCCACACAGAGCATCGCCGTCGGCATGGCCAATTTCCGGTCATCGTACTCGATGGTCATGTGAGGAGCCTGGTTCAAGAAAATCGTCTTGAGCACGACGGGCAAATAGAGCGCCATCCCGCGCACCCATCTGACCTTGTACGTCTCGCGGGTCACGATGCCGCCAAAGCCGATGTTGACCGTGTTGTCAAAGTAGCGCGGGGGCTGGTCGTCCACTGTAACCCGGCACACGTCCACCACGCGAGTCTGGCCGTGCGTCAACCGTCGGCAGGCGTCCGCCCAATTGGCAGGGACGCCGACGTTGTTGGCAAAGTCGCTGCCAGACCCGACGGGCACGACGCCCAACGTACCGACCACGCCCTCTTTCGACGCTGCCATCAGGCCATTTACCACCTCGTGGGTGGTGCCGTCGCCGCCCACCGCGACGATGGTATCAAACCCCTCGCCGACCGCGCGTTCGGCCAGTTCCGCCGCGTGCCAGAACCCGGTCGTGCGCGCCAGATCGAATTCGAGTCCCTCCGCCTCCAGCAACCTGCGCAGATCCGGCTCCACCCTTGCGCCGTATCCCCGGCCCGCGACCGGGTTGAGAATCACTTTGAATTTCACAACGTCCTCCTGCGATCAAATATAGGTCCGTGACGACTTGGACTAGACCCGTCAGGTCTGAGTGACTATGAACTGATATGATAAAACACAGCACGAGGCTTTAGGTTACATATCTTTTGATCTAGCATTTCGTTGGAGTGAAACTCTGTCCGCTCAAGCTTGGCAGCGACCTAGCTGTGCGAGACAGACTGTTGCCCAGTTGGGATCACGTGCACGCCGCCTCCAGCACTCCAACAGGGTTCACCTGCATGGTGGCCCGGCTTGTTCCCAATCAGACTCATTTGGCAAGCAGCGATATTTGGAGTACAATGCACTCGGTTGTCACCGTAGAAGGAGGAGAAAACAGCATGGCGAAGAAACCTAAACCGCGAGCGGTGGTGGAAAGTCGCGTCCAGGTGGCTGCTTCACCGGCGGTGTTGTGGATCTGCTTCGCCGATCTAGAAAAGTGGCCCTATTGGTTTCCGGCGCTGGAGGAGGTAGTGTGGTCTGCCGGCACCCCCTGGACCATAGGGGCAAAGCTCCGCCAGACCGTAAAATATGGCTTTCCTCTGGGCAGCGTGACGGGCGTGGGCGCCGTTACCGAACTCGTCCCTTCGTCTCACGTGGTTTGGGAAGGGAAAGTGCTGGGGATGGAGGCGGTGCACGGCTTTCGCTTCGCTTCCATCGCGGGGGGCACCGAGGTCCTCAGTCGCCACGAGTTCTACGGCTCCTGGGCGCTACTGGCCCGATTCCTCTTCTTCACCCGCCGCGTGCACACGATCTACCGGGCGGCCCTGGAGGGATTCAAGGCTTATGTCGAAAGGGGGACGATACAGTTGAGGATGCCGATGTAGGTAGTGGTTACATATTGACTGATGACGCTCCGAATGGTATATTGTTTCCAAAAATAGACCAGGAGGAGCGCCGGTATGATCCAGACTGTAATCACGCATCGCTGCACGAAATGCAACAGTGCCAACA
>DAOTUB010000003.1:0-18460 GCA_034437455.1 Anaerolineae bacterium
CTGTGATTGCCCAGACAAGTTTACGGATTTTCTCTGTCAGACTGGTGTCGTGTAACATATGGACCGAATCAGGCTTGACCACTTTAGCATCTATGCTCACTCAAGTCGCCTATCCGAGATGATGCAGAAATTGACGCATACACTATTGGCCTGATTTGTGGGCATGTTCGAAACGATCAGTCGTAGTGCGTCGATTTTTTATGAGAAAACCCTGGACCTACAGAGGCCAGGAGCTTGTTGGAAGCGTTATCTTGACGAGATACTGCCAGCACGAATGGTGCGATTGCCGCATCATGAGCGGCGGATAAGAGTTCGGATGTACTACTTCCACTGCTGTGCCGGAGGCAATCCGCTGCACCAATCACCGAGGCGGTAAACAGATAGCCAGGCTGGTTGTCGAGCCGTGCGGCAATTGCGCTATTCCGACTGTTCGCGCGGTTGTCAGTTTTGATGAATTGTGGTATACTGTATCAAATTGTTATAGTTGAACGATATAACAAAATGTGCTATGGCTAGAGCTGTGAGTATTCGTCATCTGATCCTGGGCTTGTTGAACCAGCAAGCGATGTCTGGTTATGACATCAAGCGTTTGCTCGAGAGCCTGAGCTGGTTGATGGATAGCCCGAGTTTCGGCAGTATCTATCCCATCCTGCGCTCTTTGCGAGAAGATGGGCTGGCGACCATGGAGGAGGTTCTCTCCCAGGGAAAATCCTCTCGCAAGGTCTACACCCCGACTCAGTCTGGGAGACGGGCGTTGCGAGAGTGGGTGAATCAAACGATCACTTCAGGTGCTTCTTTGAAGGCTTTCGTGACGCGATTGATCCTGGCAGGCAGCTTCTCTCACACCGAGTTGATCACTCATCTGCAGCAACGACGTTCAGAGGTGATGGCTTGTCACGCCACGCTGAAACGACTTGCCGAGACAGAATATGGAACACTGGACTCTGGGCAACGCCTGACATTTGACTACGGATTGGCTCTGGCCGCTGCCGAACTGGCTTGGCTGGATGGTGCCCTGGAGCGGCTATCTCAACAACCGCCACTCCGTAGTTCTTACGGTGTATCTTTTCAATAATTCGGGGCAATTGTACCGTAGCCGCGCTTTCCATAGCGCGCTAGCCCGGCGAGGTATGGAAACCTCGGCTACATCCCCCGACTTTTTGAGAAGATACCTTACGGTACACCGTCCGGGGAGGTCGTAGAGGAGGGTGGTGACGCCACCCTGACCGTCTGAGTGCATATCTGGAGGGTTATCTTTGGACTAGAACCCGTCCAATTCTATGTACGATTTTTTCTAATCCGGTTTCAAGACTTTGGACCTGGTTAGCCAAGACGGTAGTGGGGCGTGGCTAACCAGGTTCACTTTTATGGCACAGGAGCAAAGTGCGAGCGATGCGACGGCCTGGAGTGAGGCAGCAGCATCCATAATGCTCAGCAGTAACCAATAAAGCTGGAGAGTAAATCTACAAAAAGAAGGAGGTGAATGGACATTGGCAAAAGTTGAGTTAAAGCCTGGCGAATCGCAGGCAAGTCTACTCAAGCGTTTTCGCAAGCAGGTAACCAGGGAGCGTATCCTGAGCGATGTGAGAAAAAAACGCTTCTTTGTATCCAAGAGCGAACAGCGGCGGCATGCTCGTCTCAAGGCTGAACGCCGGGAGCGACAGCGTCGGCGCCGAGAGCAAGGACGAAATCGCTGGTAACGGTGCGGTGAAGCGTCAGCGTACTCCTTGCTGTTCGGTCAAGTTTGGAGGAGAAAGTAAATGATCGAGTTCAAGACAGGCGATACGATCGTGCATCCCGTCCGGGGGGCAGGTGTCGTGGTGCGCCTGATGCAACGGCTCTGGCGAGGGAACGACGAGCTTTACTACAAGGTCAAGTTGCTGGCTCATCCTGAAATGAGCCTGATGGTTCCAACCAGCGCCGCAGAAACGCTGGGTCTCCGGCGCACTATCCCGCGATCACAGATTAAAAAGGTGTGGCGCGTGCTGCACACCGACCCTCAAGAATTGCCAGACAAGCATAAAACACGTTACAAAGTACTGGAGGGCAAACTGCACACCGGGGATATCTTTCAGGTTGCAGAGGCAGTGAGGGATTTGGAGTGGCGGCAACTGTGCCGTGGCAAGCTAACCACGAAAGAGAAACGGTTGTATGATGAAGGAATGGAGATCCTTGCCGGTGAAATCGCAGCCGTGCGAGGCGTAGATATGCTCGCCGCCCAGACCCAGATTATGGAAAAGTTGAGTGAGTGTAGAGAAAAAGATGACCAAACGGATAAAAGGAAACATTAAATGGTTTAGCCAAGAAAAACGCTACGGCTTTGTTCAACGTGGTGATGGCCTGCCAGATGTCTTTGTTCATATGAACGGATTTCGTTCCAGGACGGATGCCTACTGGGCCAAGAATGGAGATACCGTAGAGTTTGAGGTTGAACAGACTCCGAGAGGTCCCAAGTCCTTAGATGTGGTCATAGTGCATACTGCGTAGCACATCTCAAACGCCCTGGTGTTACTTGATCCAAGGATAGCGCTGGTCTCACTCGGTACAGTTGTATGCGGGTGAAGAAACGCTCTGTGGATCTGTACGAACCAGGGTGTTTGAGAGTGAGCGGGAATGGCGTATCGGAGCCTCGATCTTGATCGGGCACCTCTCACTGAGTCCATCGTGGTGAATCCAACACTCTGATCACCGATTAACAGGAGGTAATGATCATGAAAGTATCATCATCGGTTAAGCGGCGTTGCCCAAAGTGCAAGATTGTCAAGCGCAAGGGAAAAATATACGTAATCTGCGAGAATCCCAAACACAAACAAAGACAAGGTTAGTTCCCCTCCCCTGCATCCAAAGGCGGAATCTGTTCTTTACAATCTCCACCACATCGTCGAGGCGCGCGGAGTCGGATATCGGTTTGAGGAGTAGTGTATTCAGGCTCTCGCTCCAACCAAATTCCAACAGTTTACAACCCAACTCAACGGCAGTATCAACCCAGCCCATCGGTGTGATGTTGCTTTCCGTGTTAGCATGGTAGTGAGTACAAAGTGGTTTGGATGAACCCGGAGCGACTCGTATAGGAATAGGGCTCTTTTCAATCCAATGGGAAAAGAACCAGATGTGAAAAGTTTTACCGACCAGTTCAGAGCTCTGTATCGGTGGGTGAACGACTTTAGCGGCGGCCCGTTAGAAGTTTTGCGAGACGCCTGGCAGAGCTTTGGAGACGTCCGCGCGGCAGAAGCCGCCGCCGGTATGGCGTATTACGCTCTGTTTTCCCTCTTTCCGTTGTTGATCGCCCTGGTGGCCGCTGGAAGTTTCGTGTTGGAGCAAGGACAGGTACACCAACAGGCGGTAGAGTTGGTGAGTGAGGCGTTCCCTGTTTCTCAGGGCCTTATCGAGAAAAACGTTCAGCGGGTCTTGGAACTGCGCGGAACGGTGGGCATTGTGGGGTTGATCGGCCTCTTTTGGGCGGCCACCGGCGCGTTTGACATCTTGGCGCGCAATATTAACCGCGCCTGGAGGCAGGCGGAATCGCGGAGCTTTGTGAAAAGCCGCCTGGTGGCTCTGGGGATGATCGGGGCACTGGCGGCGTTTCTATTCCTTTCGTTGCTATCAAGCACTCTCGCTAACGTCCTGCCCCGATTGGACGTGCCCCTGTGGGGTGGTGTATCGATCTATGTGACTCCTTTGTGGTCGGTGTTATCGAATCTCACACCGCTGCTGTTCAGTTTTCTGATGTTCTTGGCTTTGTATCTTTGGACGCCGACCGTCGAGGTGGAATGGAAGGCGGCCTTTTGGAGCGCATTCGTGGCCGCTCTGGCATGGGAAGGCGTTGCCAATGCTTTTGCGTGGTATCTGGGCAGCGGATTCATTCAGTATGAACTGGTATATGGATCGCTGGGAACGGTGGTGGCCCTGTTGCTTTGGATCTATTTGAGCAGCTACATTACCTTGTTCGGCGCCCATCTCAGCGCGGCCATTGCTCGCTCACCGGGACAGCCTGACTAGCTCGGAGAGTGCCTGATGAAGCGTGATCCTTTATCGAGTTCAATTGCAAATTCTGGTCTGGTCGCTCTCGCCATGCTTTTGGGTGCTGCGATGCTGAGATAATTGCTGGAGGTGAATAAAATGGACTGGGGAACTTTTGAGGGATTGCTACAGGATGTCCTGCGCTTCATACCGCGCCTCATTACGGCGCTGATCACCTTTGCAGCTTCGCTGTTACTTTCAGGAGTGGCCGCGCGGTGGGCGCGACGAACTGCACAGGCAAGGATCCAGGATCGCGAGGCACTCCGCTTGCTTTCCAGGCTGGCTCGTTGGTCCGTGTTGATCTTGGGGACGGTGGTCGCGCTGGATCAGGTCAACTTTGACGTGACCAGCTTTGTAGCTGGCCTGGGAATTGCCGGATTCACCATTGGTTTTGCCTTGCAGGACATTGCCCGGAACTTTGTCGCCGGGATTCTCCTGCTGGTCCGGCAGCCGTTTAACATCGGTGACGCCGTCGAGATCGGGGATTATACCGGCAGTGTGTTAGAGATCACCACGCGAGACACGGTGCTCAAAACCTGGGACGGCGAGATGGTGATTCTACCCAACATGGACGTCTTTACCAACCCGATCACCAACTATTCCGAGCTGCCCTGTCGACGGCGTACTGTTCAGATCGGACTTGGATATGATGAAGACGCGGAACGGGCTACTAACGTATTTTTGGAGACCATCCGTGGCGTCGAAGGCGTGCTGGAGGACCCAGCACCCGAGCTGCTCGCCGAGGAGTTGGGGGATTCCTCGCTCACCCTTGCCGCCCGGTTCTGGGTGAACCAGGAAACCCACGGCTTGTTCGACGTCCATTCGGCGGTGGTAAAGTCGATCAAAAAAGTGGCCGAAGAGGAAGGAATAGACCTACCGTATCCCATCCAGACGGTGCGCCTGGAAAGAGTGTAATCTATTAAGGAGAAAGTATGGCTAGAAAATGTTTGATCGAAAAAGAAAAACATAAAAAGCACGAGACCCGGGTGCGCAATCGCTGCCGATTGTGCGGGCGTCCCAGGGGCTACATGCGTCGGTTCCAGCTATGTCGCATCTGCTTCCGCGAGCTGGCGCTGCAAGGGAAGATTCCCGGCGTGCGCAAAGCAAGCTGGTAGGGTGGCCGAAATGGAGGCCGAAAGGAACAAGTCAGCGACATCGAAAGGGCCTGGTAAGGCTGGAGTTGATTTGGATGCCGTCAGCTTGAAGAGTGTTCCCGTTGAAAATACAGTCGGCCTGTACCTCCGGGAGGTAAGTCGCGTGCCTCTGTTGACGCGCACCGAGGAGGTAGAGTTGGCCAGGCAGTTGGAGCAGGGGCGAGAGGCGCAACACCAACTGGCCCACAATGGGCGCAGCCCTCAGAAACGAGCGAGGTTACAACGTTCGATCCAGGAGGGGCAAAAGGCTCGCCGACAACTCATCCGGGCGAACACGCGCCTCGTGGTGAGCATCGCCAAAAAATATCAGGGCCTGGGAATGCCCCTGACCGATCTGATCCAGGCCGGCAATGTGGGCCTGATCCGAGCGACCGATAGATTCGACTATCGGCGGGGATACAAGTTCGGCACGTATGCCACCTGGTGGATCCGGCAGGCTGTCATCAGGACCTTGTCTCAACAGGGACGCACGATTCGCCTTCCGGTCTATATGAGCGACCGCGTCAGGAAACTTATCAGGACCGCCCAGGGCTTGGAGCAGGGCTTGGGGCGACGGCCTACCCCTGAGGAGATAGCCCAGGAGACGTCATTCAACCCTGAAGAGGTGCGCTGGATGCTGCGCATCTCGCAGCATCCCGTCTCTCTGGAAAAGCCGGTGGGCGGAGAAGAGGGCGCCAGCGAACTGGGGCAGTTTATCGAGGATGAGAATGCCCCTTTACCGACCGAGGATGCCGAGCGACGTCTTTTGCGCGAGGACGTGGAGAGGATCATATCCTCTCTCAAACCACGCGAGGCTCGTATTCTGCGCTTGCGCTTTGGGTTGGGAAATGCCGAGTATCACACCTTGAAAGAGATCGGGGAGAAGCTGGGAGTGACGAAAGAGCGCGTTCGGCAGATCGAGCGTCGGGCGCTTAGAAAACTGCGCCATCCGCGGCACAGTCGCGATCTAGAAAATTATTTAGGATAAACGTGGGGGCAATGATCCATTCTGCGGTTGCTAGTCCAAGGGCTGCTGTCACGTCCCGACTGCATTGGAGGAGAATATGGAAGAGACAGGAGTTTTACGACATGAATTGGACGAGTTGCAGGATCAAATTGTCGCCATAGAGACCATGGTGGAAGAAAAGCCCGATTCGAGATCGCCCGCGGTCACACGCTGGGAGTTAGACCGGGCGTTTCTGCAGCAGCTCAAAGAGCATGCAGCGGAGTTGGAAGAGACTCTGTCACAGGCAAGTGCAGATGAAGCCGGGTATGGGATCTGCATCCAGTGTGGAAAACCGATCCATCCAGACCGCCTGGCGGTGTTGCCGGGTATCCAAACGTGTATTCGCTGCGCGCGAGCGTAAGGGATATAAGACTCTGTGGTTTCGGGCACAAGAGCGCGATAAAAGGAGATGTGCAGATGTTTGAAGTGGGTGATGCGGTCGTTCATCCTGTTCGAGGGGCCGGAATCGTGACCGATGTTGAGAAACTGCAACTTCAGGGAAACAGCAAACAATATTACAGGATCGATCTACTCAACCCGGTGCGGACCAATTTGATGGTTCCGGTGAAGCGAGCGGAGGAGCAAGGCGTGCGGCGCGCCATTCGACCGTCCAGGTTAGATCAACTGTGGCGTGTACTGCGCGCCGAGCCTGGCAAGCTGACTGCCGATCACCAAAAGCGAGAGAAATTTCTGATTTGCGAACTTCAATCAGGAGATCTCTTCCAGGTGGCGGAGGCGATGAGGGATCTCACGTGGAAACAGAAGCGGGACGGCTTGACCGCCGGGGATAGACGAATCTACCGGAGGGGGATAAAGCTCCTGGCAGGGGAGATAGCAGCCGTTCAAGGGACCGATCCAGAGGACACCGAGACCAGGGTCGAGCTGCGGTTATGGGACATCGTGTCGCAGAGACATAGGGGGAATGTTTGACAATTCTAAAAGATTATGATAAAGAGGGGAGTGTATGAAACGGAACAGTTCGGAAAAGATCGAGATGATGGGCACCGTCATCGAAGCCTTGAAGGGCCTCAAGTTCCGGGTGAAATTGGATAACGGCCACGAGATCATCGCCTATCTCTCCGGCAAGATGCGGAGATACCACATCCGCGTTCTGCTGGGAGATCGGGTCAAGGTGGAGGTTTCGCCCTACGATCTGGAGCGGGGGCGCATTGTGTATCGCTACAAGCGAGGTCAAGCCGCTGCACAGCGCAGTCGTCAATCTACAGCCGCGACCGGCGCCGCATCCAGCGCCGCAACCTAAACCTGCGCGCGAGACCGTTGCGCTCGACAGGTGGTGTGATATGATCGCATCTTCCTATCTCAATTTGCTTAGAAACCACATTGACATCTGTCGAGTGCCTTTTAGCGATCGCGGGTCGCGCCTGCTGGTCTTTCGGTCGCCGGGACAAAGCCGGCTTTTTGTGAAGCTGGCCGAGCGACTGATAGGGCTTCAGTCTGACATCGAGGCTTACCTGCATCGTCCTCCTTTCATCCGCGACCTCTGCCTGGTGGACGAGGAGGGCCAGGTGCTCGACACAGAGGTCGTGACTTATCCCCACGTGTTGGAATTTCGCACCCGCCTGGGCGACTTTCGCCTGATTTTCCAGGACCGGCGCACCCTCGCCTTTGGCCTGCCCCCCCAGACTGTGACGGGTTTGCGGTTCCACGTCTCACCCCAGTTCTGGGAAAAGATGGAAAACGGCGGCGTTTTCAAGGCGATTCGCAACCTGACCTATGCCAGTAACCACGAAGCGGTTCGCAATCAGATCACGCCGGACGCAGGGGGCTACACGGTGGAATTTATCGTCCAGGCCAACGAGGATTGCGTCATCACGCTGGCCGTCGAAGAGAGCCCGAGGCCGTCCCCGGAGCCGTTACCGTTCTCCACCTCGTGCGCCGCTGCCGAGGCTCGCTGGCACGATTGGTTCAGCCGCGTTCCGCCGGTGGACGAGCGATACCGGCTCACCTACGCCTACGCCTGGTGGATCATGGCGAACAACCTCATCAGCCCGCAGGGAAAGGTGGCCTACGAGGCGATGACGCCCTCCAAGATCAACTACGTGGGGCTGTGGCTGTGGGACAGCGCGATGCATGCCCTCGCCTACCGCCACGTGGACGCCGAGCTGGCGCGCAATCAGATTCGCACGATGCTGGCCTGCCAGCTTGCCGATGGCATGCTGCCCGATGCCGTCTACGACGAGGGGGTCGTCGCCGAGATCGATCACCCCATCCGCGCCGAGGTCACCAAGCCGCCGATTCTGGCTTGGGCGGCGCTCAAGCTTCACGAGACCGATCCCGATCTGGACTTTTTGCAGGAAATCTATGTGCCGCTGGTGCGCTGGAACGCTTGGTGGTTCAGCATGAACGACGACGACGTGGATGGATTGGCGCAGTACAACCATCCCTACTCCTCTGGGCTGGACGACAGTCCGCTGTGGGACGGCGGAATGCCGGTGGAATCGCCCGATCTCAACACCTATCTGTGCGTCCAGATGGGCTCGCTGGCGGTGATGGCCGAGGCGCTGGGGATGGAGGCCGAGGGGGCGATGTGGCGGCGTCGGGCCGCGGCGATCGTGCGCCGCATGATCGAGAGTTTCTGGGACGAGGAGGCGGGCCTGTTCTGCGCGCTGCGCGACGAGCAGCCCATTCCCGTGGTTACGCCGTTCAACCTCTATCCGCTGTGGACCGGCCAGCTACCCGACGAGATTCGAGAGCGGATCCTCGCGCACCTCACGAGCTCCGACGAGTTCTGGGGCGAGTATATCATCCCGACGGTGGCGCGGGACGATCCCAGGTACGACCCGGAGACGATGTGGCGTGGGCCGGTGTGGGCCAACATCAACTATTTTTTCATCGAGGCGCTGCGCCAGGTGGGGGAACGCGATCTGGCCCGCACGTTGCGCGATAAAACGCTGGAATTGATCATGAACCATCCGGGCATCTACGAGTATTACAATTCGCAGACCGGCCAGCCGCCCACCACCGCCGCCGAGACGTTTGGGTGGACTGCCGCCGTCTTTATCGACCTGGCGATCCAGGCCAGCCATCAGGGAGAAACTGGCGATGAATAAAATCGTGGGGACCGAAAGCTCTTGCCAGACGTGGCCGGATGACTTTTTTGCCAATCGCTCGCTGATCATCGCCGCGAACCGCGGCCCGGTGACGTTCAAAGCGACCCCGGACGGAGGGGAGGAGATGGAAGGCGGGGAGGGGGGATTGGTCAAGGCGCTGCTGGGTCTCTGCCGCTACACCGATGCCGCCTGGATCGCCTGTGCGCGTACCGAGGCAGATGAGGCCTGGCAGTCGGGGCGCGTGCTGTTAGCAGACGGCGACGATTTTGATTTGCAGGTGCGGTTCCTCGCCCCGGAGGCGTTGGCCTACGAAGGGTACTATAACGTCATCGCCAATCCATTGCTGTGGTTTCTGCAACACTCGATGTGGGACGTGCCGCGGGCGCCGGTGATCGACCGGGCCACCTGGCAGGCCTGGGAGGAGGGTTATCTGGTCGTCAACCGGATGTTTGCGGAGGCGATCTCGGAACAGGTTCGCGCCGCGTCTCGCCCCACGCTGGTGATGCTCCAGGACTATCATCTCTACCTGACGGCGCGATTTCTGCGCCAGAGTATGCCCCCTCGCGAGCGGCCGACGACGCTGTACTTTGTACACATCCCCTGGCCCGGCCCCGAGTACTGGAGGATTCTCCCTCCTGAGATGCGACAGGCGATACTGGATGGACTGTGCGCCGTGGATCTCGTCGGCTTTCAGACCCGTCAGGATGCGTTGAACTTTATCCGCACCTGCGAGTCGTTTCTGCCGCGCTCGCACGTGGACTTTGGGCGCGGGAGGGTCTGGTACCGCAACCACGCCACCTACGTGCGCGACTTTCCGATCTCGATAGACGTGGAGGGGTTGAGGCAGTTGGCGGCCTCGCCAGAAGTGGCCGAATATAACGCCGAGGTCCAGGACTTTGTCGAGGATCGGCAGTTGATCCTGCGCGTGGATCGCATCGAGCCGAGCAAAAACATTGTGCGCGGCTTTCAGGCTTTTGAGGAGATGCTAGCGCTCCATCCAGAGCATCGTGGGCGGGTCAAGTTCCTGGCGCTGCTGGTGCCGTCTCGACTGGGGGTTGATGAATACCAGGATTATTTGTACGATCTGATGGCCGCCGCCGGTCAGGTCAACGCCACCTACGGCACGAGCGATTGGGAGCCGGTGCGCGTCATTGTGGGCGAGAACTATCCGCGGGCTGTGGCGGCCCTCCAGCAGTACGACGTGTTGCTGGTCAACGCCATCGCCGACGGCATGAACCTCGTCGCCAAGGAGGGGCCGATCGTGAACCGGCGTCACGGCGCGCTCATTCTTTCGGAACGGGCAGGCGCGCGCCAGCAGCTCGAGACGGGGGCGCTGGTCATTTCGCCGTGCGACGTCTACGCCACCGCCAAGACGCTCCACCAGGCGCTGACCATGTCCCCGGAGGAACGCCAGGAGCGCGGCGAGCGATTGCGCTGGCTCGTCGAGCAGGAGGACATCCACTTTTGGCTGAACAGTCAATTGGAGGCCGTCGCCGAATTGGACTTGTGAGAGGAACAGGAACGACCGATGAAACGATCCGAGACTGCTATGCTGCACTACACGGCTCCGCCCGTCGTCGGCGGGGTGGAGGCTGTGATCCAGGCGCACGCGCAGGCCTTCGTCGAGGCCGGATACCCCGTCACCGTCGTCGCCGGCTGGGGTGAGCCAACTTCGCTTCCGCCCGGCGTGGGCTTTGTGCGCGTCCCAGAGATCGACTCGCGCTACAAGGAAGTGGCGCAGATGAGCGCCTCCCTCGAGCAGGGCCAGGTGCCGGAGGGATTTGAGGGTCTGCTCAATCGCCTGATAGAGGCCCTGACGGCGACCCTGTCTCGATTTGACAACGTGATCGTCCACAACGTGTTCACCAAGCACTTTAACCTCCCGCTCACGGCGGCGCTTCATTACCTTTTGGACGCGGGCGCGATTCGCCGCTGCATCGCCTGGTGCCACGACTTTACGTGGACCAGCCCCAGCTCGCGCTCCAAGGTCCATCCGGGCTACCCATGGGACCTCTTGCGCACGCGCCGCGCGGACGTGACCTATGTCGTCGTGTCAGAGCGCAGGCAGCGTGCTCTGGCGGCTCTCTTTGAGTGTCCGGCGGAAGAGATCTCGGTGATCTACAACGGCGTGGACCCGACGGCGCTGATGGGGCTATCTGCCGAAGGGCAGGCGCTGGCGACCCGCCTGGGCCTGCTGGAGTGCGATCTGGTCCTGTTGATGCCCGTGCGCGTCACCCGCGCCAAGAACATCGAATACGCGCTGCGGGTCGTGGCGGCGCTAAAGGCGCGGGACTGTCGCCCCAAGTTGATCCTGACCGGCCCGCCCGATCCCCACGACGTCGAGAGCATGACCTATTTCCGATTGTTACAGACGATGCGCCGAGAGTTGGGCGTCGAGAAGGAAATGCGCTTCGTCTTCGAGTCCGGCCCCGACCCGGACGAACCGTATACCATCGACAGTCAGGTGGTGGGAGACCTGTTTCGCGCCAGCGACGTGATGTTCATGCCCAGCCACAGGGAAGGCTTTGGCATGCCGGTGCTAGAGGCGGGGTTGCTTGGTATGCCGGTGTTTTGCACCCCGGTCCCCGCCGCGGAAGAGATCGGCGGCGCGGATGTGCACCTGTTCGACGCCGACGATGACCCGGCGCGCGTCGCCGAGCGCATCCTGGATTGGGCCAGGGGGAATCCGCTCCATCGTCTGCGCGGGCGCGTGCGACGGAGCTATACGTGGCCCGCGATTTTCGAGCGGGATATCAAACCGCTGCTTGGGGACGAAAAGGGACAGCCTGTTGAAGACGCTTGAACCGCTCGTGGGGCGTTTGGCCCGGGCAGAGCGCCTGTGGCTGTTCCTGGACTATGATGGCACGCTGGCCGACCTCGCGCCCACGCCGGAACACGTTCACCCAGACCCGGAACTCGTGGAACTTCTCACCCGGCTGGACGCGCGCGCTCGCATCCGGCTGGCGGTGATCAGCGGGCGCCGCCTGAGTCACGTGGAGAGATTGGTGCCGGTGCCGGGCGTCCTGCTGGCCGGAACGTATGGCGTCGAGATGCGGATGCCTACGGGGGAGCAGGTCAACCGGGTGGCCTACGAGGACGTCCGCCCCGTGCTGGCGTCGATCAAGCCGCGCTGGTCGCAGTTGATCGACGGGCGCGAGGGCTTTTTCCTGGAGGACAAGGGATGGTCTCTGGCGCTCCACGCTCGCTTTGCCGACGACAACGAGGCAGAAGACGTGCTCGCCGACGCGCGCCGAGTGGCGACCAGGACGGCGGCCTCCGACTCGTTTCGCGTGCTGGGCGGGCACAAGTTCCTGGAGGTCGGCCCCACGCTGGCGCACAAGGGCAAGACGGTGGCCTATTTGTTGGACGCGCATCCCTGGCCCGGCGCTCAACTGCTCTACCTGGGCGACGACGACAAGGACGAGGAAGCGTTCGGCGTGATCCAGGCACGCGCGGGCGTCGCCATCCGGGTCGCTCCAGAGCCGCGCGAGACAAAGGCCGACTATTGCCTGGAATCGCCCCGGGCCGTGCGCCGTTGGTTGGAGACGTTGCTCGCGTAACTGCTCAACCTGCGCCGGTCGAGTAGGCCTTCAGGCCGTATCGAGACCCAGCAGGCAGTCCATGTGGGGCAAAATCGACTGCAAAAGCCGCTTGCTTGGTTTCGATACACCGCCACAAAAAGCGTGGCGGCTACTCAACCGGCGCTCGCTTCAACGGCCTGAGTAGTTACTTGCTCGCTCGATTGTCCAGGGAAACGTATTCGTCACCCTGAGCGGAGCGCAGCAAAGTCGAAGGGTCTCCAAATCCGATGACGTGAGATTCCTCGGCTTTGCTCGGAATGACGTGGTAGAGAGATATAGACGACAAGGAGCCTCTATGATCAAACCACACTGGAAACGCCTGGCATTGTTGACCGTTCTGGGCCTGGGATTGGCCCTGATCCTGTCGCGTGCCTCCGGTCGCTCGTCACCCGCGCTTGCTCGCGCTCAAGAGCCGCCTGAAAACGAGAACCGTTGCGTCGGCCTGGCCGGGCGCGTGCTCGATCCCCAGGGTGAGCCTGTCAGAGACGCCGAGATCGTCCTGGTGATTAACGGAGATGATCGTGCAGATGGTGAGGGCGAACAGGCGAACCCCTCGACCGAGAGCCAGCCCGACGGCGCCTTTTTGCTGGACCTGCCGCCTGAGGTTGTGGGCGATATCGAGACGCTGATACTGAACATCTCGCGGCCTCACTTTCAATCTCAGGACGTGGAGCTTGAGAGCGAGCAGATCGCCCACCTGAATCAGGGCGAGTCGCTGCGGCTGCCCAACGTGGAACTCGCCCGACGCATCACGGCCGGCTTCTGGGTGGCGACGCTCACCTTCGTCGTCATACTCGTCATCATCGCCCTGGAAAAGCTGCACAACACGATGGCCGCTCTGCTGGGCGTGGCCGTGGTCCTGGGCACGACGTTCGTCGGCGGGGCCGTCAACCCGGATCTGTTCATCTTTGATTTTGAGCGGGCGCTGGAATACGTCAACTTTGACGTGATCTTTTTGGTGATGGGGATGATGATCGTCATCGGCGTCATCGAAGAGACGGGCATCTTTCAATGGCTGGCCTATCAATCCTACCGGCTGTCGGGCGGACGGGCCTGGTTGCTGGTCACGATCCTGATGCTCATCACGTCGGTCGCTTCGGCTCTGCTGGATAACGTCACCACGATGTTGTTGATGACGCCGATGACGATTCAGATCGCCATTGCATTGGGCGTCAACCCGCTTTCCCTGCTGATTCCAGAGGTGCTGGCCTCCAATATCGGCGGCATCAGCACCCTCATCGGCACGCCGACCAACATCCTCATCGGTTCCTACGCCGGACTTGCGTTTACCGACTTTTTGACCAAGCTGACGCCGGGGGTGTTGCTGGCCCAGGCTGCCCTGACGATTTACGTGCTCGTTCGCTATCGTAAGCAGTTCCTGGTGGAGGGTGGCGGGCTTTCGGAAAAGCTGCTGAATCGACTGCGCGAGAGCGGACGCATCACCCAGCCCACCAAGCTGCTTCGCTCCGGCATCATCTTTGGCGTGATGCTGTTCTTCTTTATCGTGGGCGAAAGCATCCACCTGGTGCCGGCGGTGGTCGCCATCATCGGCGCGGTGGCGATGCTGCTGTGGGTCGCCCCTGATATCGAGAGCATGCTCAAGGTGGTGGATTGGACGACCTTGATGTTCTTTATCTCGCTGTTCATCGTCGTCGGGGCCATCCAGGAGGTGGGGCTGATCAGCATCATCGCCGATGCCATCAGTAGGCTGGTGGGCGGCAATCTGACGGTGGCGATCCTGGTGCTGGTCTGGTCCGCCGCCTTTTTGTCGGGCATCATCGCCAATATCCCTTTCACGGCGGCGATGCTGCCGGTGGTCAGCTTTCTCACCCGGACGACCCCTGGCGCGTCGAGCCTGGTTCTTTTCTACGCCCTCTCCGTTGGCTCGGCGATGGGGGGGAACAGTTCCCTCATCGGCGCCTCGGCCAACCTGGTGACGGCCGGCATCGCCGAACAGGCCGGTTATCGCATCACGTACAAAGAGTTTTTCAAAGCCGGTATGCCGGCGATGATCATCACCGTGGCCGTCGGCACATTGTGGCTGCTGATTCGATTTTAGGAGGCGCTGTGGCAAAGATACTCTGTGCGACGCGGGGAGGCGAGGCCAGCTACCGCACCCAGGACGCGGCCATCGCCCTGGCCCAGGAACGGGGCGATGGGTTGTTGTTCCTTTACGTGGTCGATATTGAATTCCTGAAAAAGACGGCCCGTGCCGTTCGCCCCGACGTGGTGACGGCCGAGATGGAAAGAATGGGCGAGTTTCTGCTGGTCATGGCCCAGGAACGGGCGCAGGACCAGGGCGTGGCGGCAGACTATATCCTGCGCTATGGCGACTTGCGCCAGGAGTTGGTGACCGCCGCCTGTGACGAGGAACTGAACGTCGCGTTGGTCGTGTTGGGCAAACCTTCCGGCGAGGAGAGCGCCTTCGCTTTGCAAGATCTGGAGAACCTGGCGAGCAGGATCGAGACAGAGGCCGGAGCGGAGGTGCGCATCATATAGGATGGGTGCGGAGGTTTATATGTGATCTCTGCAAGGCAGGGCATAACATTGACGTTTCTCGACAAGTGTGGTACATTCCCTTGCGGACAGCCGGGAGGAAATGTCAAGGATGCCTGAAAACCATTTCCCTGTTGGATTCGCGATTCCTGTGCCCCTTTTGGCTCAATGGGATTGGAGTGCGCCGTGATCATCGCAGTGCTCGACGGCATGGGCGGGGGGATCGGCGCACAGATCGTAACCCAGTTGCGCGAGGATCTGCCGCTGGACACCGAGATCCTGGCGTTGGGAGCGAATGCCGTCGCGACTCAGAAGATGATGCAGGCCCGCGCCAGCCGGGGGGCCAGCGGCGAGAACGCCATTCGCGTCTCCATCGGGCAGGCCGATTTCATCCTGGCCCCCATCGGCGTCGTGGTGCCCAACTCGATGATGGGCGAGATCACGCCAGCCATCGCCGAGGCGGTCGCCAGCGCCCCGGGGCGCAAGCTGCTCCTGCCCATCAACCAGCCGCATTTTGAGATCGTCGGCATCGAGTGGAAAGCCTTGACCAAGCAGATCAGCGCCGCCATCGAGATCATCCGTCAGACGTTGGTTGAGCGTATCACGCTGGGGACAAGAAACAAGGGAGAAAGGGTCTAGAGCATTCGTTAACGGGGCGAAAATGAGACTGAGGGTAGTATCCGGTTGCGTAGGCCCAAAAGGCCGTATGAACCAAGCGAGCGGGTCTTGTAACCGGTTTCGACTGCATGGGCCGCGCTGTGGTTTCCCTTAGACAGGCTCAGGACAAGCGCCAGGCTCAACCTAAGGGTTTCGATGCACTCCAGTTCGAAAAGCGCGCGCTTCCACTACTCAACCGACGGCGCTTAACTTGATGACATTGGCACCACATTAGATTGTATGATTGGGGACTTGGCTTGTCCAGGCCAGACTAATGGCTCGGCCTGACCTCGTTGGGAATGGAATGAAAAAAACACGAACGGTGGTGCTATACGGCAATTCGCTTTTTGTTTCCAGCGCACGTGCGCGCTGACGACGCAGGATTTGGCACAAGCGCTTGATCCGCCACCCGGCTTGACCGGCTACCTCGACCGGCTGTGGCAACCGGTTTCTGCGATAACGCTCACCCGTAAACAAAAACCGGGCCTGGTCATCGTGGCCGCCGTGGCGTGCCTGATGATCATTCGGCTAAAATTTTGGGCTCGAGGCTTGTCCTGCAGAGAGGCTTCGCGCTTACCCATTGGTGATGAAAAATTCGACCGATAGCGAAAAGGCTAAACAACTCTAAAGGAGGCTCACATGTCAAAGAAACGTATCTTTTCCAAGCTCCTGAACGGCGCAGTCCTGCTGGCGCTGCTTTTGAGCCTGCTTCCGGCAGGGCCGGCGCTCTCTCAAGCGCCCGCCGCAAATCCTGACCCGCCCCAAGCGCCGCCCGGCGGAGCGATTCGCTTTGCTCCGTCCGAGGCCGCGCCGCCCGAAAGCGCGCCCGTTTCCCAGGCGCGCGAGGTAACCGATTCGGTCGTGGTCGACGCCACGAATCCGGCTGCTCCCCAATCCCCGGAGGTGTGCAGCGGTCCGGCCAAAATCCCCTTTGGGCAGGATCTGGAGATCACCCTGGGGCCAATAGAGAGCCACACTACAACCCGCCTCGACCAGGACCCGACCTGGAGCTCGCGCGCTCAGGTGAGCTATATCGGCCCAATCACCGACAGCACCTCGTCGTGCCCGACGAACCCCGGCCCTGAGCAGGTGCTCGTGTATCAGCACTCGGATTATGGCGGAACGTGCGCCATCCTCATCCCCGGCCAATATCCCAAGTCCTCGAATTTCGGCCTCTCCAACGACTCGCTCTCGTCCATCAAGGTCGGCAGCAACGTGTACGTGAGGCTCTACCGGGATTCCGAGTTCTCGGGCGATACCTTTGACACTTCGAGTTCAATCTCTCGTGTGGGAGATTACGACTGGGATGGCACGTCCACCTCGGTCAACGACCGGACCAGCTCGATCAAGGTCTGGCTGAAACCCCGCACCTACGGCGCCGCCGCCATCCCCCTGGGCACCGACGCCGCCCTGGTGGTGATGAAAACGGATTCAGCCAGCGGCGAGCTGGCGGCCCAATCGTGGGTGGCCGATAGAGGTTGGGGGGACCTGGCGCGCCTGGGCCTCTCCACGAGCGCCAACCCGGTCTTGCTGGCCCGGACGCAGATGGACTATACCATCTTTGCTCGCTCCGGCGCCAACATCAAGGCCCGGCACGCCTCTAACCGCGTGCTGGATCCGGCGTGGCAAAATGTGCCCGGCGTCAACGACGCGGCCTCTGACCCGGCCGTGGTGGCCGCCAGCCCTTATCACATCCTGCTCTTTTACCGCACCTCGGCCGGCGTCGTCAAGTACACCGAGTGGGAATCGGGCATCGGCTGGCGGAGCACGCCCATTTCCCTGGGCAAGCCGACCGGCACCACCATCGCTTCCGAGCTGAGCGCGGTCGCCCGGGAGGAGACGGAAATCGCCGTGTTTGGCGTCAGCGCCAACAACAGGCTGTGGGTCAAGACCTGGTCCCTGGCCAACGAGTCGGATTGGAGCGACACGACATGGGCCGAGGTGACGGGCCTGGGCAGCGTCAAGATCTCCAAGCCGGCCGTGGTTTCGCGCCACAGCGCCCAGATGGCCGTGGCGGTGCTGAACACGTCGAACGCGATCAAGTACAAGGAGTGGACGTACGAGTCCGGTTGGAAGGCCACCGTGAGCCTGAGCGGCTACGTCGAGCCGCTCGGTCTGGCAGCCACCTCCGGCGAAGAGATATTCATGTACGGCGTCAACAGCGCGGGCCAGTTGTACACCCGGCAGTGGACCGCAGCGGGCGGCTGGGAGGGGTGGAGCGCGGGCAATTCAGGCTGGACGGCCAACACGCCCATGGCGGCGGTGGTCGGGCGACCGCACAACCTGATGCTGCTGGGGCGGGGCAACTCCAACTATCTCCAGTACCGGCACTATTCCAACACCGGTCGGGGGCTTGTGCAAACCGCGCTGTCGAATCCAACCTATGGGGTGCAGCGCGGCCAGGCCATCGCGACCGTGAATGGACGGACAGTCTGGGTCAGCGCCTGGCGCGGCAACGAAGGTAAGTGGGTCCTGGCGGCCCGAGACACCGCCACC
>DAOTUB010000004.1:0-5693 GCA_034437455.1 Anaerolineae bacterium
GAGGAGGATCGGTACATCATTCAGTTGCTGGAGGCAGGTAGCCCTTTGCACCTGCCTCCAGCAACTGAATGATGTACCGATCCTCCTCGTGAGCGGTGAGCGCCAGCACCCGGCATTCAGGGCGCTCGGCGACGATCTGGCGGGTGGCTTCCAGGCCGTTGAGCCGGGGCATCGCGATGTCCATCACGATCACGTGAGGCAGGAGCTCTCGCGCCAGGCTCACTGCCTCCTCGCCGGTCCCGGCCTGCCCCACCACGCGCATGTCGGGCTGGTGATCCACGATCTCGGCTGTGGCCTCTCGCACGACGGTGTGATCCTCTACCAACAAGACCGTGATGATGTCCATCGCCTTTGCCTTCTGACAGAGGGTCCCGGTGAACGACCAGAACCGTTATTTTCCATTCGTGGATTTGCTCCTTCGCCTCGGCTTTACTCGGGATAAACTCGGGACAAGTTCGCCCACTCGCTCACGATTTCGCGGTGCACGGCCACGTTCTTCAGGAACGAGCGTCGCATCTCCTCGTCGCCGATTTTAACAGCCTGCTCTTGCAGCAAGCAATGGGCTGTGCGCAGAATATCCTCAGCGCGAGAATTTTGATTGGCGCGTAGGACGTGATAACACGTCACGTATACTCGGAAAGGTTCCTCTGTGCCAGCCAAGGTGTTTCCCTGATCCAGATGGTGCAGAATCTCCTCAACCTGGGCTAGGGCTTGGGTCAACTCTCCTTTGGCCAGGGAGACCCGGGCTAGACCAGCCAGAGATTCCATAGCCAGGGCGTGCTGCCCCGATTCTTGCTGCAAGGCCAGGGCTTGTCGGTATGATTCGGCAGCCTCTACTCGGCACCCCTGACGCATCAGTATGTGGCCCAGGGTGGTCAAGGCACGCCCCTGAAGATCACGCTCGCCGATATCCTGTGTCACAAGTAACGCTTGCTGGCTGTACTCCCGCGCAGCTTCATCGTCACCCATTTGGTAAGAAAGCAGGCCTAGATAAACCATTTCAGTAATCTCCCCCCGCCGATAGCCCGTCTCGCGGCAGAGGCGCAGGGCTTGCTCTATATAGGTCGTCGCCCTGACATAGTCCCCTAGGCGCATGTAGACAAGGCCAAGATTGCCAAACACATAACCCTCACTTGCCAGGTAGCCGATCTCGCGGAAGATGTGCAGTGACTGCTCAAAATAGTTCCTGGCCGCGGTATAATCGCCCTCGCGCACCCAAATCTCTCCAATGTTGCTCAGCGCCAACCCCTCGCCATGCCGATGCCCAATCTCACGATAGATGGATAAGCCCTGCTCCCACCAGGATTTGGCTTTTGCATAGTCATCCAAGTAGGCGAACAGGATACCGAGATTGTGCAAGCTGTCGGCTTCTACCCGACGCAACCCCGCTGCCTGGGATAAGATCAAAGCTTGCTCAAGTCGGATATGGGCTGCCTTGTACTTCCCCTGCTGCCAGAGGATTCGCCCCCACCACAGGCAACCTGATGCTTCCATACTCACATCTTGGACTGCCTGGGCCAGCTCAATGACTGTTTGAGCTAATTCAATGGCCGCCGAATAATCTCCGGTCACCTCGAGGTAGTAGGACCACCGTAGCGTCACCTCGGCCCGCCGTCGGTCGTCGGCCAGCGCCTCGGCTACCTCTTGCAATGCCGCCAGGTCTTGATGCTGGGCCTCACGCGCCCCCTGTACATCGTACACCCTCTCCCGTGCCAATAGGAGGGCGTAACGCTCAGTCAAGTTGTCCTCTGGTATCAGGTCGAGCGCGCGGTTGAAATAAACTACTGCCTCTGCGTTAGCAAACTGGGCCGCTGCCTGTTCTCCAGCCTGCGTCAGATAGGTTGCTGCTTGCTTGATCCGCCCCGCTTGCTCCAAATGGTCGGCGATCAGCCCCAAGTGCTCGTTTATTTCTTCGCTGCTGCGAGTCATCAACCAGGCTGCCACTCGACGATGACACTCCCGCCGCTCATCCTGGGGGATGCTCTCGTAGCTCATCTCCCGCGCCGTGGGATTGAGGAATAGATATTCTCGCTCCCCCACAAAGGAGGTCTCGTCTCGCGACGCCACTAACTCCTGCTCCAGCAACTCTCCCAACGCTGCCCGCACTTGCGCCCGCGCTACCTTTCCCACCTCTGCCACCACCTCTTCCCAAAACGCCAGCCCTACCACCGCCGCCCATTCCAATACCTGCCGTGCGCCCTCCGATAATTGGCTCAACCGCCGATTTATCACCTGCCGGATCGACTCCGGCAACTGCGCTTTCTGCAATGCTTCCCCATCCACCTGCCAGCCCTCTACGGTCCGTCGCAACACTTTCCCCTCTGCCGCCAACGAACGGATCAACTCCTGCACGAAAAAGGCATTCCCTCCCGTCGTCCGCTGTACCCGCTCTGACAACAGCGCTGGCAATTGCCCCAATCCCAGCATTGCGCGCACAAAGTCGGTGGTCATCTCCGGTGACAGTCGGTGTATCCGCACACGTTGCACTCGCTCGCCAGTCAGCGTCTCCAACAGATGCTCAGAATCCACTCCATCGTCACGATACGTGACGCACACCAGCAACCCCACTGCCCCGGGAACTCTTGCCAGGTAGCGCAATAGATCCAGCGTTGCCTCGTCCGCCCAGTGTGCGTTTTCGACCACGATCATTGTGGGCCGCAACTCTGCCGCGGCCCGCATCACCTTCACGATGGCGTCATTCAGTCGTAACTGTGCAGCATGCGGTTCCAGATCTGCGGGAGGGACCAAGCCCGCCATATAACCCCGATCCCACAACTGGGGCAGCAGCCCCGCCAGCACCGGCCCCACCTGTTGTATAGCCGTCTCGTCTGCGCTCTCCACGTACCGCACCAGCACCCGCAGCACCTCGCGCCAGGGTTGGTAGGCATCGCCTCCACGTTCCACGCACTGCCCCCACACCACCCGCGCCCCTGCCAACTCCGCCTGCACCTCCAACTCTGTCACCAGCCGCGTCTTGCCTACTCCACTCTCTCCACTGATCAGCACCACTTTCCCCTTGTTCTCCTGCGCTTGCTCCCACGCCGTCTGGAGTGCATCAAGTTCCGCCTCGCGGCCCACAAAATGCGTCCGCAGCGCGTAGCTGGCCGCCGTCTCTCGCGTCTCCAGCTCGTACGCGCTCCCCGTGATCTCGTTCACTGCCTCGATCACCTCGTTCGCGCTGCCGTAGCGATCTCCAGGCGACGTCGCCATCAACCGGGCGATCACTGTCCCTATTGCCTTTGGAATCTGATCTTGGCTCTCTAACGCTTCGTCCAGTGCAAATCGGATCAGTCGTTCTTTACCCGTCCCTGGCATGAACATCGGCGGCTCTCCCACCAATAAAGCGTACCACGTTGCTCCCAGGCTGTACAGATCTGCTCGCCGATCAACGGGATAAGGTTGTCTCATCTCTGGAGATGTATATCCCAGTGTGTAATACCGTGCTCGATCCTTGGGCGACCTGACTTTATGCGCCACGCCAAAGTCCACCAGTTTGACCCGGTGACGCCCGTCACCGGTCATCAACACGTTCTGTGGTTTCAGGTCTCCGTGGATCACGCCCCGCGCATGGAGGTAGATCAGCGCCCGGCAAACCTGCACCATCACCGGAATGGTTACCCCCGGCTCCAATGAACTCAGGCTAGGCTCCAGATTCCGACCCTTGACCCACTCCATCGTGAAGTACAATTCTCCCTCCACTGTGATGCCATAGTCATAGACCGAAACCAGGTTGGGATGGCTCAACTGGATCAACAACTGGAACTCGCGCTGGAAACGACCCACTTGCTCGCTCGCCTCTTCCGCCGCTTTTCCCAACCGCATCGTTTTGAGGACTATGATTTCACCATCTCTGGCCTCGTCAGAAACACGGTAAAGGATGCCCATCCCTCCAGAATCAATCACGTCCAGAACCCGGTAACGGTTCTCGATCAATGCTCCCACATCGAATTTCGTCATGGTATACCTCCAAATTGATTCCGATCTGTTCTTTCACCGCCGGTCGTGCCCCATCCGAGAGAGCGCGGTCTTCATCTCCGCCTGGAAGGCGCGGTGACGGGGGAAACGACCGCGCACGTCGTCCACCAGCGCGTCGGCGGCTGTTTGATCCTCCCGCAGTCGCAGCACCTCAGCGCAGGCCACGGTCAGCACAGCGGCCTTGTTGTAGCTGCGACGGTACTGATTGCCCACGATAGCGTCCACCCGCTGTTGCGTCACGTCCAGACACCAGGATAGAAACCGCTCCTGTTGGTCGGCGCTCAAGGCGGCTGTGGCGAATTGCTCCGCGTAGGCGTGCGCCAATCGCTCGCGTGCAGGGTCTTTTTGCTCGTAATCCCAACTCCAGGCAGCGACGCTGGAGTGCACGTTCCACTGCCAGAGCTGCGCCAGGTTCGAGGGCATCGCTTCCAGGGTCCTGTCTGCAAGCAACACGAGGAAGGCCGCCAGGACCAGCCCTTGATGGCTTTCGCTGCTGCTCCAGCCCAGCACCTTCCCCTGGGCCGCGAGGTGATGCGCCGCGTCCCAGTCGTTGGCGAGCAGGCAGGCGTGGGCGAGAACGGAGGAACCGATCCACGCTGGACTTTCGAGGCCATCGCCGCCCCGCATGATCATTTCATCTCGGTGGGCAGGTGGGTGAGCCAGGTAGTCTCGAATGTGCTCGATGGCCCGCTGCATCAGCGCCGTCTGCGCCGCCGCGTCCATGCGGATAAACGGCATCCGGGCGACATTCCACAGGTCGAGCAATCGCGTCAGGGTTGGCTTGGCGACGAACGCCTCCCAGCGCCCCAGGCGCAAAGCTCCCGCCTCGTTCAATCGGGCAGCGGCGGCGCACAGGTGATCGGCGATGGCGGCGCGGATGGGGAGTCGAGCCGGCAGCACTTGCAGGGCCTCCTGGGCCGCCGCCAGCACCTCCCGATGCTTGCCCGCCTCCTCCAGCGCCGTGAACCAGTCCAGGTAGGCGCGAGGGCGCGTCTGTCCCTCGGCCCGCGCCAGCGCCTCCAAGCCCGGTGTGCCCTGGGCAAGCCGCACCGCCTCCCGCAGCCAGGCGTCGGCGTCGCTGCCGCTCGGCGCGCTTTGCACGCGCAGGAAGGCGATCCAGTCCGCCAGGAACTGCTCCCGGTCGGGCAGTGGGCGGGGGGAAATCTGGATCAGATCGTCCAGCATCGGGCGCGGGCGGAACAGCCGCGCTGTTGCTTGCCGCATCTGCTCACATAACGCTTGGGGGCGACGTGCAGGGGGTTCGGTCTCATAGACCGCGCGCAGGTAGCGGGCGACCGTCTCGTCAGCGTCCACGCCGGTCAGGTCGGAGACACTCACGCCGCGCCCATAGTCGTCCTCGATTCTCAGTAGCTCGAACAGCCTCTGGTACGCAGCGCGGGCCAGGGAAATCTCGTCATAGTCAAAGGCCGCTTCCGCCCGGTCGAACAGCTCGACGAACGGCTCCACGAATTCTTCGTAGGGTCCCAGGCTGTCTTCCTCGTCGTAGTACTCGCCCCACTCATATCGCTCTTCCCAGGCGTCGGCGGATTGCATCGCGTCATCGAGTTCCCGGGCCAGATCATCAATATCAGCCAGCAAATCCTCCTGCTGGATCACCTGGGAAGCGGTTGTTGCCTTCTCGACCGGCTCGAGTTTGGACAGAAAGGCCCGCCGCCCGGACGGTGACGTAGCCTGGGCCATCGCCCGCAGGATGGCGC
>DAOTUB010000005.1:0-12462 GCA_034437455.1 Anaerolineae bacterium
GGTGGCTTACATAGTCTCTGGTCAGGAACAGGCTCCCACAAACAGTGAATTATCCAGCTTCTTGAAGCAGAAGCTGCCCGAGTATATGGTGCCTTCTGCCTTTGTGATGCTGGATATGCTTCCGCTGACTCCGAACGGCAAGGTGGATCGTCAGGCGCTCCCCGCGCCCGCTCAGACAAGCCCCGAACTGGAAGAGGATTTTGTGCCCCCCCATACTTTCCTAGAGACTACAATCGCTCAAGTCTGGCAGGAGATGTTGGGCTTGGATCGAGTGAGTGTGTATGACAACTTTTTTGATCTAGGGGGACATTCACTGTTGGCCATGCGAGTCATTGCCAGGTTAGAAAAGGAATTGGGGTTGCGGTTCCATCCCAGAGACCTGATATTTCAAACCTTGGGACAGCTTGCATCCGCTGGCGAGGAGCGGATACAAACCAATCAACAACCACGCTCGACAAGCTTTGCACAGAGGGTTTCGGATGTGATCAAGGAAGCGATTGGACAGAAGCATGCGTAGTGAGCATATTGAACCATTCTACTTCGGTTCATCCAGTAAACCATTGTTTGGCTGCTATCACGCACCTCAGTCGGTCTCTGGTCGAGATTGTGGAGTGGTTCTCTGTTATCCTATGGGACGGGAATATATCCAATTCCATCGCGCCTATCGGCAGTTGGCTCTCCGTCTTTCCCGCGCTGGTTTCCCCGTACTTCGATTTGATTTCTACGGATGCGGCGATTCCAGCGGCGACTGCGAGAAGGGCCGGATCGAGCAATGGCTCTCTGACATATCCACGGCGATCGGTGAAATTCGACGAAGAAACAGCATCAAACAGATCTGTTTGATTGGCCTTCGCTTAGGAGGAACCCTGGCGATGATGGCCGGAGCTGAGCAAGGAGACATTGACAAGATGATCCTCTGGGATCCGGTTATCAGCGGGTGTGCCTATATCAAAGAGTTGACGGCTTTGCATCAGGACATGCTGAGATATGCCCACGTCAAGCCAAAGCAGCAGCTGACCGGTGAAGGACATACCGAGCTCCTAGGGTTTCCCATCGCCGACTCTTTACTCACCGAGCTTGAGCACCTGGATCTATTGGCGATTCAGCGGAGGCCCGCAAGCGACGTTCTGCTCGTCGAAACTAATGAAGCGATGGATCAGGGAAGACTAAGAGAGCATCTCGTGAACACAAAAGTTTTTGTAACCCACCAACTCCTTCCGACCCCCGAGCTATGGACCTGGATCGAGGATTTTGGACAGATGCTCGTGCCTTATTCGATCTTGCAGTCCATCATCTCCTGGATGTCCGAGGTGTGCGCGTGAAAGAAAAAGCCGTGCTTTTTGGAAAAACGACTTCCCTAGTTGGGATCCTGACCGACCCCCCGGATCCAGAAAGGGATGATAACTTTCCCGTCGTCATTCTCTTGAACGCCGGGATCGTGCACCGGGTCGGTCCGAACCGGCTCTACGTCAAGATGGCGAGAGAGCTGGCCTCTCTGGGATTCCCGGTGCTCCGGTTGGATCTATCTGGAATTGGGGATAGCCCGATCCGTGGCGATCATCTTCCCTTCGACAAAAGCGTCGTCAGTGAGATAGCGGAGGCGATGGATTATCTGAAGGCGGCGCGGGGGGTTGATCGGTTCGTCCTGACGGGCATCTGTTCGGGAGCAAATCTCTCGTATAGAACAGCTTGCTGCGATCCTCGCGTCGCCGGGGCGATCCTGCTCAATCCCCGGTATCATCTGCATGATAGGAGCGACGATCTCGACGTGTACATCAGAAACCGCACGTTTATCCACCATTATTTTAGGCTCGCCTTTTCCAGCTCGTTCAGTGCCAAGATCTGGTCCAACATTATCACGGGAAAAGTTCGCCGGAGCGGGGTGAAAAGAGCAGTAACGGGCTTTCGATTAACGAGCCTGTTCGCGTCCAGGCAGAAAATATCCGCCGCAGCTAGTCAGGCAGAGAGAGATATGCGCTCGTTGGCCGAACGCAGTGTCCGTCTTCTCCACGTCTACTCCGAAGGAGACGAAGGCTTGGATTACCTGCACGTGATTCTCGGCGACAGGATGCGAGGATGGCGTGCGAGCAGGTTGCTGACTATGCAGGTTATTCGTGGGACCGACCACACCTTTACCCTGCTCTGGAGTCAAAGTGTTCTTTTAGAAATCGTTGGCAGTTGGATACAGGCAATGGTGAAAGGCGGGCTCATTAGGAAATGACTACTTATCTACCTGTGTTGACTTTTCATGCACTGGATGACCGGCCATCCGTTATCTCTTTCTCACCACGATTGCTCCACCGTGGCATGGCCAAGCTGCACGAAAGCGGATACCGAACGATGAGTTTGCTAGAAGCGGTGGATCGCCTGCGCCAGGGCGCGCCGTTCCCGGACCGTTCCCTGGCGATCACGTTTGACGATGGATACCAGAGCGTGTACGATGAGGCTTTCCCGGTGTTGCAACGGTATGGCATGTCGGCCACTGTTTTCCTAACCGTGGGAGAAAGGGGGGCGACGGCGACTGTCGGTCGGTTGCCCTCTCTTGAGGGGCGCTCTATGCTGGCCTGGCGCGAGATCCGAGAGATGCACCGCTGGGGGATCGACTTTGGCGCTCACACGCTCACTCACCTTGATCTGACTCGCTTGCCTTCTGGCCGAATCGAAACCGAGGTTTGTGACTCGAAGGCGATCATTGAGGATGCGCTGAGCGCACCTGTGACCTGTTTTGCTTACCCCTACGGTCGCCATGATCGTCAGAGCCGCGAGATCGTGGAACATCACTTTGCTTGCGCTTGTACGGACAGACTGGGCCTGCTCACTGTCGATAGCGACCCCTACGCCCTTGAACGCGCAGACGCTTACTATCTCCGCACTGACCAGCTCTTTGATGTTATGTTGACCCGGTTCTTTCCCGGGTACATCCGGGCGCGGAGCATTCCACGCCGGATTCGGCGTGCGGTTCAACAAAGATTACGATGATGGATCGACGGCTCCGTTTTTGTATGATCACAACTTTCTACCCACCCTACAACTTTGGCGGGGATGGTGTCTTTGTGCACCGGTTGTCCAACGAACTGGCGCGGCGAGGACATCAGGTAGATGTGATTTACTGCATAGATGCCTACCGCCTTCTGGCGCGTCGGGAACCAGAGGGAACCTACGATGACCATCCGAACGTGACTGTGCACGGGCTCAAGAGTCCCTTTGGGTTTCTCTCTCCGTTAGCCACCCAACAGACCGGCTACCCGTTCTTCAAGTCAGCCCGCATCCGGCAAATTCTGGAACAGGGGTTTGACGTCATCCATTATCATAATATCTCACTGGTTGGCGGGCCCAAGATTCTGGAGTATGGGCAAGGTATCAAGCTCTACACGATGCACGAATATTGGCTGATCTGCCCTACCCACGTGCTGTTTCGCTTCGACCGCATGGCCTGCACGCGGCCACATTGCTTTCTGTGTAGCCTGGTTTACAAGCGACCGCCACAGTGGTGGCGATATTCTGGCCTATTGGAAGCCGCAGTCAAACATGTGGATACTTTTATCGCGCCGAGTCGCTTCAGCAAGGAGATCCACCATCAAAGGGGACTCGATGCTCCTATTGTTCAACTGCCCAATTTTGTCCCTTTGGTAGAGAGCGCGGCGCCATCATTCGAACAGCCCGATAGCAAAATACCCAAAGAGAAGCCGTATTTTCTATTTGTGGGGCGTCTGGAGAAGCTCAAAGGATTGCAGACGCTTATTCCCATCTTTCGTCGCTACCGCAAGGCACAATTGTGGATCGCCGGCGCGGGCAGCTACGAACCTCACTTGCGAAAGTTGACCAACGGCAATGCCAACATCCGATTCTTGGGTTATGTGCCTGGTCGGCAATTGCAAGCCCTGTACCAAAAAGCAGTGGCGGTGATTGTTCCGTCCGTATGTTTTGAGGTATTCTCTCTGGTGATTGTCGAGGCCTTTAGGCAGAAAACTTCAGCAATTGTCAGGGGCCTGGGCGGGATGCCAGAGATTATCAAAGAGAGCGGGGGCGGATTCATTTTTGACACAGAGGAAGAATTGGTGGCAACGATGGAGCGGTTACTAGCTGAGCCGTCATATCAGCGTGAACTGGGCCTACAAGGTTATCAGGCTTATCTACAGAAATGGACGACCGAAGTGCACCTAGAGCGCTACTTTACGTTAATTCGTGAGATCGCAGCTCTTCGCGGTCAGTCAAAAAGGGAAATAGTCACGTGACTACACCACGTACCAAGACTTGGATACGCACAATGGGAGTCCTATTGGGTATTTTGGTGTTTGTCGTTGCTAACGGAATTGGTCATTCATCCCTCGAACCTCGTCAGCTCCGGATATTCCAACGTATCGTGCGTTGGTCAGGACTGGGATTAGTTATTGTCTTCACAGTTGGTGAGTACATGGATCGGTGGGGTGCAGAAACACTGGAAAGAGCAGATAGATGGCTGCTGCAAAATGGGCGTAGGACCATTCTTCTGCTTATTCTGTTAATCCTTGGATATACTACGATGTGGAATGGGGTCACGTTTCTCCGACATTACTTTTTCCATTCCAGCGCATACGATCTAGGCATTCAAGATCAGGTTGTGTGGAATACTTCACAAGGGCGTCTATTTTCAAGCTCAATCGAGGTAGATCATTATTTTGGTGATCATGTTCAGCCATATCTTGTTTTGCCAAGTCTGGTTTATATAGTGTTTCCTTCGCCATATGTTCTGCTGGCTTTCCAATCGTTCGTTCTAGCATTGAGCGCGTGGCCGTTGTATCGTTTGGGGAGACGCAAGTTCAATTCGCCAGCGATAGGGCTGGCGGTTGCGTTTTGTGGTCTGGCTTATCCAGCGCTCGGATTTTTGAACCGTACCGATTTTCACTGCGAGGTAGTCGCTGTTCCCCTGCTGCTCGCAGCATGTGAACGCATAGACGCATGCGATTGGAGGGGCGCCTCGGTATTTATGGGGCTGGCGCTATTTGCTAAAGAGGACACTGGCTTGACTGTAGCGGGCCTGGGGTTGATGGTCGCTTTTTGCCATAGGCAGTGGCGCTTTGGCTTGATCTGGGTGTTGGTGGGTGCAGCTTATTCATTGGTGGCGCTATTTGTAATCATTCCAGCTTTTCGTGGAGCGCCATCGGATACACTCTTGCGCTATCAATGGCTGGGTGATACACCTCTCGTGATGCTGAGTACCATAATTTCGCGTCCTGGCTTTGTATTACAAAAGGTGATAGTGGCCAAACATATTCTAACACTCCTACAACTGCTCGCACCACTGGCCTTCTTACCTCTATTGGGTTTCTCTGCTCTGTTCCCGGCAGTACCAGCTCTGATGATCAGCTTCTTGTCGGCGTCCCCCACTCAGACAACAATATACTATCAATACATGGCTTCTGTGATACCGTTTATGAGCGTTGCGGGGATAATGGGATTGCACTGGCTGACCACCAGTATGTGGGGAAGCAGAATTTGGGGTTGGATCTTGCCTCGACAGACGCGCTCCAATCGGGGGCTCAGCCTTGGGCTGAGTATAATGTTGTTTGCTATACTGGCAAGCTGGGCTTATGAGAACCCGATTACAACTAACACCATAGCAGCTTCTATGACTGTTCAACAAATGGTGGAAGTAGATACAAAGCCGCAGGTCTCATCATTCCCCTCGCTCATCCAACCGAACGATGCCGCCATCCGCGAGGGTCTCGAGCACGTTCCTGACGATGTGTATCTGGTAACGACCAATACCTACGCTCCCCACCTGTCACACCGACGCAACATAAAGCTACTGCCACGCATGCCCAATCCAACCGTTGAATCGGGAGTTGCAGCTATCTTTTTAAATCTCAAAGATCTGCGTGGGCGAGTGAACTGTGAGAATTACCGCCAGTATCTAGAATCAGCAATGCTTTCAGATTTCGGAGTAACCTTTTATCGAGACGGTGTATTGCTTGTTCAAAGAAACACAGGCGACTCTAGGCAGCTAAAGGAGTTGCTGGACAATTGGCCAGGTTGTGACTAGAAAGTTCATCCATGGGTGAGGCATCCGTGATGAGTTGGAGCAAAAAGAATGCCTCGACAATGCGGAGTGGGTGGACTAGTTATTAAACAATGGTCCTGTGTCTCGCAACCACGCTTATGGCCGTTGTTGCGCTTGTCTCGTTGAAGGAGAAAGAGGGTTGAGGGGCATAGCAGCGTCTGAACTATTGATATCTGACACTGTCGAAACTGAACATACTGCCAAAACTGGCATGGCCCAAGGACGCCACACAGCAATTGGAACGTTTAAAAATCTCATCGCTCAGGCGCTTGCCCTGATCACGGGTTTTGTAACGACGATTTTTCTGACTCGGCAATTTGGCCCTGAACTCTACGGCCAATATTCCATAGCTTTCACTGTCATCCTATGGGCCAAATTCTGTACGACCCCCGTGTTCGGAAGCACCACGGTGAAATTCGTAGCCGAAGCTGCCGACTGGCGGAGCACGGCATCGATGCTGGCGCAAATTCAACTACTCATCAGCATGGGAACTGCCGCGCTTCTACTGCTCGTTGCACCAACCTTGGCCTCTTGGCTTGGAACTCTTGAACTAACCGCCTATCTTCGCTTATTTGCGCTGGAAATCCCTCTATTTGCCTTAGCTCTCATTCACCGGTCAACACTGGTTGGACAGGGCGCCTTCGGTCAAGGGGCACTCTTGACCGCCGTTTACTGGGTGAGCCGAATTATATTGATGTTCCTGCTTGTCGGATTGGGCCTTTCTGTCCCTGGTGCGATCTTGGCGAATGTCGGAGCCTCTGCTGTGCAGTTGGTTATGGCCCGCGTCTTTGTTCGGCCAGTGGCCCCATTGAGTCACCTTCGAGTGCCTTTTCCCGTCCGCCGTCTCGTGCGCTACATGCTACCACTTTTTCTCTACAACCTGGGGATGCTTCTGTTCAAGCAATTTGACCTTCTAGTTGTGAAGGCATCAAGTGAGACATCGGCAGCGGCTGGTTTATACAGCGCAGCAACAAACCTGACCATCGTGCCTATCAGCTCCCTGGCTGTTTCATTCACATCGCCGCTGCTAGCGATGCTAACCCAGATGTGGCGACAAGGACAACATGAGGACGCTCGGTTTATGATCGAGCAGGCAATGCGATTTGTGTTGTGTCTACTGCCGTTTGCAGGGCTGGTAGCCGGTGCAGCTCCCGAGATCGTTGACCTGGTGTACGGTAGTTCCTTCTCATTCACCGCCTCGCTGTTAATGCCTTTGATCTTGGTTGCGGTGGCCCAAATGATGATCTCTGTCGCCACGACGATCTTGACGGCAGCAGACCGACCTGGCTGGACCTTTGCCTCCACAGGACTGTTGGCGCCGTTGGCTCTGGGGGCTTATCTGATACTCGTGCCCCGCTTTGGTCCCATCGGCGCAGCCGCAGCCAGAGCTGTCCTGGCTTGGTTCGGAGCGGGTGTGACGATGCTGGTTGTTTACCTGCAATGTAGCGCTCGGCCCTCGCCGCAGACGCTCCTCCGAATCACGCTGACGACAGTGCTCGCCTACACCCTTTCCAGCATCTGGCAACCTTCGGGTGCGTGGGTCATTCTCGAGTTGTCGGGAATAGCAGTCATCATCCTGGCATGTTTGTTTCTGCTGGGCGAGCTGACAGGAAAGGATTTGGCGTTTGCTTGGTCGTTGCTGAAGCGCGAAAAAGACACCGCGCCGAAGGTTTAATGATGCCATTGAAAACTGAATTGGCTTTAGAGATGTGGAGAGATATCTATCATGGCAGATAACCAAAAGTCAGTCCAACCAGACGTGATGCGCGCCGTCGAGCGTTTCGCTCAACCTAGATACCTTTTGGCGGCCATGACCGCACTTCAAGTGCTGTGGCTATCTGTGATCTGGATAACGGGCGCGGCATACCACTGGCAAAAACTTGGGCCACTCATCATCTACACGATCATCGCCGGCGTAACGGTTTATCTGATACCGGCTGCCTTTGCGTCATGGCTCGGACGGATCCAAGGATACCTCGTGCAGAACAAAAAGCGGCTGATCGTTGTCCTTTGTGTCGCTTTCTTGACCGCCGCTATCGTTTACGCGAGCTATCAGGAGCCTTTGAACGACGAAGTATCTCTCTTTCGCGCCTCCCGGATCGTGGCGGTGAGGGGAGTGGCAGCTTTCTTCGCTGAATACACCGATATCCCCTGGCTGGGAGTGCAGCATCCGCCGCTGGCTCCGCTGATCTATGGCTTTGCGATGCGCGTGCTAGGAGCGGATATTCCCTCTCTTCGCTCTATCGCCATCGCTCTTACTCTCGGTGCAATGTTGCTGACGTATCGCCTGGGTGAGGAGCTCTATGACACGCGCACCGGCTTGCTGGCGGCATTGCTCCTGATAGCGGTTCCCTATACCCTCCGCATGGGTACAGCCGTGCTGACCGACATGCTGATCGAGTTCCTCTTTGCTCTCAGCTTGCTCCTGATACGACGTTTGCTGCGCGCGCCAAGTTTTCCGCTCGCCGTGATCATTGGCATATTTATCGGCACTGGTCTTCTCTGCAAGTACACGATGGCGTTCATCTACCTGGTGCTCCTTTGTTACTTTGTCATGGACAACCGTTTCAGCCGCATCAAACCTCATCTGGGGGTTTTGTTCTTGACGTCGCTGGGGTTGCTGGTTATCTGGCTCGCCTATGCACATCGCAACGACATCATCGCATCGCACGCCGAGACGATCTCCGGTTACGCCGGGGTTGTAACATCAGGAATGGGCGGCTTGAAGTATATGATCGAGATGATCGCTACTGAATTGACCTCGGCTCTGGGGCTTTACAATGTCCCGCTTCTGTTCCTGGGTGGATTACATCTTTTGCAACAAAGAAGCAAATCCGATCTTTTTCTTTTCCTGTGGATCGTCCCGGTGTTTGCAACAGTGACCCTCACGCTCCCAGATCCTCGGTATTTTATGCCAGTTTTCCCTGCCCTGGCTCTCGCTATGGCCCGTGGCATGGAACGTTTTTTCAAGGTCCCGCAAAAAGTGATCTTGTTAGCGCTACTCCTTTGCGGGGGCTCTTTATATTTGTATGCCGACTGGAACCGGGCAACGTATATGTTTATGCGTTAACCAACGATGGAAATTTCTGTTATCATTCCTGTGTACAATGGAGGAGACGCCCTGCGCTGTTGTCTGGAGGCGTTGGCGGCATCCAAGCGTTTCCCCGACGAGGTTATCGTCGTGGACGACGCCTCAACCGATGGCTCCGGCGACTTGGCCCGGCGACACGGTGCGCAACTCGTCCGTCTCGACGGGCTGCCTCGCGGCCCGGCGTTCGCCCGCAACCGAGGTGCCGAGATCGCCCAAGGGGACGTGCTGGTATTTCTCGACGCTGACGTGACCGTACACGCCGATACCCTAGTCCACATCGAGCAATACCTGGGCAAGCACCCCGAGATCGCGGCACTCTTTGGTTCCTACGACGACGACCCACCGGCGCGCGGCCTGGCGACTCGTTACAAGAACCTGTTGCACCATTACGTCCATCAGCGAGGTCGCCGCGAAGCATTCACCTTCTGGGCAGGCTGTGGCGCCGTTCGTCGCGAGGCATTCACCGCCCTCGGCGGCTTTGACGAAGGCTACGCTCGACCGGCGATTGAGGATATTGAGTTGGGGGTGCGACTCCGACGCGCCGGACGCCGAGTGTGGTTATGCCCCGATGTGCTGGTCACACACCTTAAGCAATGGACATTTGTCAGCTTGCTCCGCGCCGACATTTTCGACCGCGCGATCCCCTGGACTCGTCTGATCTTGCGCGACGGCCATCTCCCCACCGACTTGAATCTCGACCGCAAAAGTCGGTGGAGTGCAGCGACAGCGTGGGCGGCTTTGGTATCCCTGGTGCTAGGCTTTTGGTTTCCCTGGGCATGGTTGGGGACGCTGGGCGGGTTGCTGGCACTGGGCGGGTTGAACGTCGATCTGTACCACTTCTTTGCGCGGAAAGGCGGCCTGGGATTCGCAGTGGGTGCGGCTGGACTGCACGTGCTCTACCTGCTGTATAGCAGCCTGACGTTTGTACTGATCGCTGTTTCTAACTGGCTGGCTCAGCGTCGATCCGTCACTGTAGCGATGAAAGGACGGTGTTGATCGCAAAGTCGAGCCCGATAGATACCAATTCCATAACAGGCTCTCACAGCCATTCTGGAATTGACAAGACGCAGCATTATCAACTTCGTAGTTCAAGATCGATCAGGCTGACCAAAAAAACAGGCCCAGAGATATTTCTCTGGGCCTGTATGATGTCACATAAGGGAGTTACGCCCGTCGCTCCCGCTCCGACAAACAAGCCCCACCAAGGGGTAGAAGGGTAAAGTTGGCCTGACAGTGGTTAGCTGTTTACCTTTGACCTGGGCTTCTGCGAGGATGAGTCGCAGGAGCCCATTTTTTTGTGCCATATCCATCGTACTACTCCATTGATGGTCAAATGCCTCCATCAACGTTCCGACTTCTATTATACCACCCAATGCAGAAGGACGCAAGTGGGCCAGGGCCGCCTGTGCAAACCGTTTCTCCTCCAGGAAACGCTCATAACTGATATGACCTTCCAGATGCAGCCGCGTCGCCCGCTCGATCCGCTCTTCCATCTCCCTCTCCTGCCGTGCCAGGTCCTCTCGTTCCTGCTGCGGTATCATCTCCTCCTCCACACGCTTCCGCCAGTCCGCCGGCAGGCAGTGAGACGCCTCACGAAGAAAGGCCACCACCTGTTCCTCGATCTCCTCGGCCTTCAACGTCGGCTGGTCGCAGTCGCGTCGATGCTCGATCTGGTTCGCGTCTCGATAGTAGCGGTGACCAGTCCTTATCGTCGTCGCCCGCATCGTGCCCCCACAGAAACCGCAGACGAGGATACCCGACAGAGGGTGAAGGCTCGGCTTCCCCGTCTGTGGGCAGCGGCACCGATGGGGTTTCTGTCCTCGGAGCGCCTGCGCTTGCTCAAAGTCCTCCAGCGTGATCAACTCCTCGTGCTGGCCGGGGAAGAGACGAGCATAGTCGTCGCGTTTGCGCTTCTTGCCGTCCTCGTCTCGACCATAGTAGGGAACCACGCCCGCGTAGAAGGGATGCTGGAGCAAGTGCCGCACCGCACTCTTGGAGAAACGTCTCGGGGGATAGCGTCCCGGCGCGCCCTTGGTGCGAAAATGAACGACCGCGCCATCATCCAAGGGGTGCTCGTGCTCGTTGAGCCGCTCGGCGATGTCCCCGTCGGAGTGGCGGCCGGTCAGATACCACTCGAAGGCCAGCCGCACCGCCTCGGCCTCGATCGGATGGATTACAGCAACCTTGCCGTCGCTGAGGTCTGGCCCGCCGTGGAGGGGACAGTACCCTTCGCCGTTGGGGTCGTTGCACTCGGAGCACTGTCCATCGCAGTAGCCGAAGGGGATGCGTCCGTTGTGAAGGCCCTTCCGCGCCCGCTGGAGCAGGCCCTTGCGCGTCTCTTGCCGCAGATTGTCGATATAGATCTCGGCCAACATCCCCAACACCGTCAGCGTCAACTTGCCCCACGGAGTCGACAGGTCGATGTTCTCACTCACCGAGACGAACGTGACGTCGGCCTCGTTGAGGGTGTCGAGGGCAGAGAGGAGTCCACGTAGGTGGCGGTAGAAGCGGTCCACCTTGTCCACCACCACCACGTCGAAGAGACCGCGTTTGGCGTCCTCGATGAGCCGTTCCAGAGCGGGGCGGCGAGCGCCGCGCTTGGCCGAAAGACCGGCGTCGACGTACTCCTCGACCAGCACCCAGCCGCGCTGGCGGACGAGAAGACGGGTAGAGCGCCGCTGGGCATCGAGCGAGTGTCCCAGGACCTGATCGTCGGTGGAGACGCGCAGGTAGGTCGCGACGCGCAGCCTGACTTGACCCTTCAGGATCATTGGCGAATCACTTGCGTTCGTCCGAGGTTCATAGAATCGACTATCGATCATTGTGTCACTCCTGTGTGATATAATGAGGGTGAAAAGGGACGTCAGTATACCACGAGGAGGAGAAGAATGCCAAAACCGTATGATGCGAAACGATTGGCGGCCGTGTTCAAGCGGTTGCTGGAAGAGCACAACGAGAGTTATCGCGAGGCCTCGCTGCGAGCGGGCCTCGACCACGCCGCCGTTGGACGTTACATCCGTGAAGAGCAGCGGCCCAGTCGCGGCTCGCTCCTGGTGCTGGCGGATCACTTTGGCGTCAATCCCAACGACCTTCTCGAACTGGCTGGGTACAAGCCCCTGGCGATCTTTGAGCGGGAACCGGCTGACCTGGAGGATCTGAGCCCGTCCGTCCGCGCCCTGCTCGACGACCTGGAAAGCATCGCCGACCCTGTACTGCGTCGCCGTCTGGCTGAAGCGGTGCGGTTGCTGATAGCGGGCTACCTGGATGACACGTCGCCCACCACCGTGCCTGAACTGGTTTGAGTTCTTCTCGATCATCTTTCATCAGGGAG
>DAOTUB010000006.1:0-6998 GCA_034437455.1 Anaerolineae bacterium
CGAGACCAACCGCTTGCTGGCGGCCGAGATCGAGGCCCGGCTGGCCGAGTGGTCCCCGCGGGAGACCGAGGGGGAACTAAAAGACTGGGAACGGCTGAGGAATGAGATTGAGGATATCGGCTTCCAGGATGGCGTGCGGGACGTGCTACACTTCGTGGATGAAGAGGTGCAGCTTGCAGCATGGCGGGAGTTAGCTGAGGTGGCCGAGGACCCCGACCAGGCGGCGATAGACGACTACCTGCGCGGCCTGGCGCCGGAGGGCATGGTCTACGTGGAGGCCGGGCCGTTCCTGATGGGCAGCACCGACGACGACACGGACGCCTATGACAACGAGAAGCCCCAACACGAGGTAGCGCTATCTGGCTACTACATCGGGCGCACGCCGGTGACCAACGAGGCGTATGCCGAGTTCATCGCCGATGGAGGTTACGGGAAGAGGGAATATTGGAAAGAAGCCATCGAGGCCGGGCGTTGGAAGGACGGGCAGTACAATGATTGGCTGAGCGGCCTCAGAGATCAGCCGGAGTATTGGGACGACGAGAACCGCAACCAACCGCGCCAGCCGGTGGTGGGCGTGAGTTGGTACGAGGTGGTGGCCTACTGCCGCTGGCGGGGACTGCGCCTGCCCACCGAGGCCGAATGGGAAAAAGCCGCCAGTTGGGACCCCGTAGGGGCGCACCCTCGTGGTCGCCCTGATGCAGCGGCGCGCCCTGGGGGGCGGAAGCGCAAATACCCCTGGGGGGATGAGTGGGATGAAGGGAAATGTGACATCAATCAGCGGGAAAGGGGATACGCAGCGCTTGTGGGGGAACACTCGCCAGAAGGGGACAGCGCGTATGGCTGCGGGGATATGGCGGGCAATGTACGGGAATGGTGCAGCACGCGATGGCGAGATGAAGAGGGGAAAAATTACACATATCCCTACGACGCCGAGGATGGGCGTGAGGATCTGAGCGGTGGAGATGAGGTATGGCGAGTCTATCGTAGTTCCAGTTGGTGGAATGACGATAACCTGGAGCGCAGGGCGCGCTGCGCTTGCCGCAGCGGGAGCATCCCCAGGGGCAGGTACAGGAACCTCAGCAGGGGTTTGCGGGTCTCGGCCCCACGTCGTCTCCTACCCCGCGGTTCTGACTCCTGAATGCTGGATCCTGGATTCTGGCGGCTGAATTCTGCGGGGGGTCTGGGGGGTGTCCCCCCAGGCTCGAGCCGCGCGCAGCGCTCGCGGCTGGCGAGTTTTTCTGAATAGCGAATGGCGAATGACGCAACACGCTAACACACAAGGAGCACAGTTATGAACGAACGAGAACGATTGGAGAGAGCACAGCGACTGTTGGAATTGCTCGACGTCCATCACGCCAACCGCCGCGAGCTGGAACGGCGCACGGCCCGGCGCGAGGCGTTCGACCTGGACCTGGCGCTGCGCAACGACCTGGCGGAGGTGCGCGGGCGCATCGCGGAGGCCGAGGCGGAATTACGGGGCCTTGAGGCCGCCGATCCAGCCGGGGCGGTGACGCGCAAAGCGACTGAAGCACGTTTGTGTCACGCCCAGGCGGAGATCGAGCACCTGCAAGTCCTGCTCCGCACCCGCCGGGCCAACGTGGATGAGCTGGCGCGGCGCGAGGCTGGTTACGGACCAGGCAAGGCGCCCCTGGAGCTGACCAACCGCCTGAAGGCGGAACAGGAGGCGGTGGAGGATCTGGAGGTGCGCCTGCGCGAGGCCGAAGCGGCGTTGGAAGCGCTGGAGCAGGAGACGCCAGATGAGGTGCAGCCGAAAGCGCAGGGCGACGCGGGTGAAGCCCTCCCGCCGGTGCGCCTGTTCATCGCCACGCCCGACGGGGCGCGCTACGAGACAGAGGCGCCGGCGGACACGCTGCTCGTTCGCTTGCAGTCCGCCTTCCTGGCCGATTGGCGGCCCCCGGACGACGCCGGGGCCGTGCGCTACACGCTGCGACGTGAACCAGCAGAGCAGCCGACCGCCGGGGTCGAGGGAACAAGGGATCGCTCTGGATTGCGTCAGACCCTGACCACTCGTTTCAACGAGGAAGAATTGCGCACACTCTGTTTCGAGCTGGCGGTGGATTATGATGATCTGCCCGGCCGGGGCAAGGCGGCCCACGCTCGAGAACTGATCGTCTATCTCGAACGTCGAGGGCGCATCTCCGAGTTGATTGAGGCGGGGCGGCGGTTGCGTCCAGACATTGCCTGGGAGGAAACGCCGGGACCGGACGAGTCCGCTTGCTTGAGTCCAGCCTTGACGCTGGAGGAGGCGGGGTTGGCGGACGGTGCGACGCTGTACCTGGTCGCGGAACCGCTCCCGCCCGATGCGCCAGTCGGTTTGACCGTGGAGGACGCCGAGGGCCAGCGCTACGTCACGAAGGTGCGCCTGGATACGCCGGTCGCGGCCCTGGGAAGCGCCTTCCTGGAGATGGTGCAGGGCAGCGGGCGGCCGCTCGTCGAGGTGGCGAGCGGCGCCGGGACGTACCGGCGCTTGCGTCACGAAGCCACGCTCTACGACGAACGGGTCGGCGAGGGCGTGCGGTTGCGCATTCGGCCGGCGGCTTGATAGGCGCGATCTATAGTAGACATCAGAGAGGAAAGTGGACATGTCAGATAAACTTTGTTACATTGTCAAATCGTCCCACGTCGATACAGAAAGCTGGGAATGGGTGCTTAAATATCTGATCAAGGAAGTGGTGCAGGCGCGGGACTTCCGTTGTGAGGTGGGCGCGCCGCTGGGAACGAACCCTCATCTAATCGAGCGTGACGTCGCCAATCTGATTCAGGCCGATCTGGTGATCGTCGATGCCACCGGATGTGATGACCCGACAGTCTTCTACCAACTGGGCGTCCGCCACGCTCGCGCCAATCAAACGATCCTGATCGCCCAGGATCAAGAAAGCCTGAGCGCGGATAAGGCCTCTTTTTATAAAATTCTCTATTCATCAGACGCACAGAATGACTATGGGGGATTTTGTCAGAAACTCGCCCAGTTTCTGGATCAGTTAGCGACCGATCCCCAGTCGCCGGACAACGCCGTGCAAAAATATCTCCGCGGCGAGGGAAGAGTGGAGGAACAAGCGCAATTTATCACCGAACTTAAGAAGAAAATCGACTCTCTGGAGGAGCAGATCACGTCCAGTCCCTCGTCGCCTCAGCCCGATGGTCGGATCCAGTTCAAGCGTGTATCCTGATTTCACTATTCGTAAAGGAGTTTTAGCATGAGCGAGAGCACAAACGGGAACGTTAGGCTGTACATCGACTCCCCGGATGGGGAGCGTTTCGAATGCGAGATACCCGCTTCGACCCAATTGAGCCGGCTGGCGGCTGATTTTTTCGAGGTCCGTGGCTGGCCGACGTCCAGCCAGGGGCAGAAACAGCGAGCCGTCGTTGAATTGATCGACCCCGAGGATCCTGGTCGCTCCAAACGTTTGGGCGGTGAGCAGAGTGTGGGCGACGCCGGGCTGTGTGACGGCGCGATCCTGCGCATCTTCCCAGAATCGATCGCCGGCCGGGTGGACCAGCGGGCCCGGATGCGCGCCCTGGTGGCCGATCACCGGGATATGGAGGACCTGGCGTCCTGGCACCCTTACATCTCTTTCAAGGCGAATATGACCCACGCTCCCTTTGAGTACACGGTGACCTTCACCTGCAAGAGCTTTGTCGGTCTCAAGGCCGATGGCGACACCCCCCGAATTGACGACGTGCACCAGGTGCGGATCACACTGAAGAGCGACTACCCCCGAAGCGCCCCCCGCGTGAAGTGGCTGACCGACATCTTCCATCCCAACATTGCCCCAGGAGGCAACACGGTCTGCCTGGGCGTGCTACAGGAGCGCTACCTGCCGGGAATTGGGTTGAAGCGGATCGTGACCATGCTGGCGGAGATGCTCCAGTGGCGCAACTTCGACCTGCACGGCGTGCTCAACAAAGAGGCCGCCCAATGGGCCGCCGACGTGGAGCGCCATTGGCGATACATCGAGCAGATCGGCGGCTATCCCTTTCAGAAGCCGATCCACGAGATCCAGGCGATGTTTGAGGAACAGCATCGCGGACAGGGCAAACGACCGCTGATCCAGTTTGCCCGCGTGGCGTAACCCGAGAGGCGTGGTGACAAAATGAGCATCGGAGATAGCATGGGAACAAGAGAGCGGTCGATCAGGGAGATACGCAGTTTTTTCTTCGTCCTGTACAACGGGGCTGGGGAGGAGTGCGGGATCTTTCACGTGCCGCTGTCGGTGGCCGCCCCTTTCGCCAATCGCCTCTTACGCGAGGCGCTCCCCGACCGCCGCGAGACGTTGCACGAGCCGTGGTACGCCCTGGAACCGCTCCACGGCGACCGGCCTCGCCGGCGGGCCGACTATCCGGCCGGGATGACGTCGTTATACGGCGTGCGTTACGTCCCGGATGAGGAGCCGCCGCCGCGGGTCACGTTATGCCCCGAAGCCCCTATCCGTTACTTCACTGTGCGGATATTGGATTTCCGGACCGAGTTATATCGAGGAGTGTATACTGTGGATGACATATTTCGCGCTGGCGCCGAGTACTTGGCCCGCGGTCAGATTGAAAAAGATCGGCTGGAGGCCGACGAGGGACCGTTCACCTACGAGGTGTTGCCCAGCCCTGAGCCGGTGCGCACCGCGCCGCCCGAGCTCTTCCCGCCCGAGGCCTACCAGGTGGAGGGCGTCTTCCAACTGCCGCTGCTGGCCGAGGATCGCGAGCGCACCGTCTTCCGCCGGGTGACGCCCCCGCCGCTGCCGGAGCGTGACCTGGCCTCTTTCGGCGACCTTCAGACCCACGGCAAGGGGGAGGCGGGACGCGGCGTGGTGCTGATGCACGCCAGCGTCTATCGGGCGCTGAAGGAGGGGCTGGTATTGAGCGCGCGCACCGAGGATGGCGGCTATCTGCTGGGCGTGCCCTACCGCCAGCCCGATAGCCTGGAGGATGAGGAGGACGACGGCTACCGCTGGGTGCTCGAGATCACCGACCCGGTGCTGGCCGAGGGCGCATGGGCCAGACCGGGGATGTTGCTCTTCACCGGCGAATCCTGGAGCCGCGTCACCCGCCGCCTGGACCGTGAGGGGGGCGATAAGAAACTGGTCGGCTGGTTCCACACCCATCTCTTCGAGGCCACCGATAGCTTCGGCCTCTCCGGGATGGATCAAGACCTGCACCGCCGCTACCTGACCAAGCCGTGGCAGGTGGCCGTGTTGCTCAACGTGAATGTCAATGGCGAGCGCACCATACGCTGCTACCAGCGCGGTCCGGAGGGCGACCTGGTGGAATGCGAGTTCGCCGTGATAACTAAAAACCTGAAACCCGAAACCTGAAACCCATACCCTGGAGACACGATATGCCCAACAGAGATAAAAACGAGAACAAACCCCGCCCGGCTGTGCGATTCGTGTCTCACCTGCCGGATCTGATGACGGCCGAGGATTACGCCGCGCCAACCGAGGTAAAGAAGGTGCGCGTGCGCATCACCGTCACCGATGAGGGGATCGAGATCTTGAGCGATAGCCCCTACCCGGCGCTGCTGGAAGAACTGCTGGCGCAGGCCGGCGTGGATGAAGTGGAGAAAGTGTTATGTGGATAGCCCTGTCGAAGAAGAACGAGCTGGCCGAGGCCCTGTTCCATTACCTGGTATCCGTCCGCGACGGGCATCCCCGGGCCGAGCGCCCGCTGATCGCCGCTCCCGACACACTACGCGCGCTCTACGCCAGCCCGCACCCGGATCTCCAGGAGGCGCTGCGTCACTGCCTGGATGCCTTCCTGGTCGAGCTGGGGCCGGACCCGGGTGTGTGGGGCGCGGTCGCGGCGCCGGTTGCGGCGCCGGTGGAGGCGCTGGGCGTGGCGCTGGCGGCGTTGAATTGCCTCGGCGGAGGAGCAGAGGGGCAGGGGAGCACGGGAGCGGGGGAGCAGGAGCGGCGTGACCTGGTGGGCGAGTTCACCGCGGCTCTGATCGCCACCCTGCCGCCAGCCCGCGAGCACGACGCTGCGCTGGCCTACCACGCCGTCCTGCGCGGCCTGCCCGAAGCTTTCGCCGCTTCCGCCCCCGGTGCCCCATCTCAACCTGCTCAAAGCCCCTATCCCCAACCCCAGACTGCTCAGCGTCCCCGAACCCAACAACAGATTACTCGGCGTCCCCGTCCCCGGGGGCGCCTGTTTCACGCCTTGATCGAACGCAGCCCTCTCACCGCCCTGTGGGCGCTGGACGTGCACACCCCCTCGGCGCTGGATCCATTGGCCGCCGAGTTACTGTCCGGTTGGGACCCTGAAGATCGCCCGGCCAGCGCCTGGCCCGGCCCCGACGATTGGTTGGAGACGGTGGCGACTCTGCTGGATGACGCACACGTGGCCCGCTGGGCACGCCATCGCTGGTTGGCGCTGCCCGAAACCCGCCCGGCCTGCCGAAACACTGGCCTGGTACTCGAGGCCCTACGCCGCCGAGACGGGCATAACGCCCACCGCGATCTGCTCCTCGCCTTCTACGAAAATTACGATTACTTTCGCGGCGAGACGCGGGTGAACAGGTGGGGCGAGCGGGTGCGCGCTTGGCCAGTCGTGGCCGCGATGGAGAAATTGCTGACCGTCCCCGGAGACGACGAACTGATGGTCGAGGCCGCGCTGCGCGTCAACCGCCGGGGCAACGAATACTTCCTCAAGTTTCAGCCCTTGCTGGAACTGGTGGTCGCGGAGGGCGGCATGCCGGTGGACTATCCCCAGTTGACGTTGAATCTCGTGCTCACGCTCCGGAAATTGGTACCCTACACCACCGAGGCGGCGCGACAGCGAGTATCGTTTGAAGAGATCGAGTTTGAAGAGGGTCAAGTAAAAAATGAAACCTGAAGCCGTAATGCGTGGAGGAGGCCAGAATGGCGGCTGACATCAAGACACTGCTGGAAATCCACCTGCGGACGCTGGCGCTGAGCCACGCGGCGCCGCCGACCGTCTCGCGGCCGGCCTACTGGTTGCGCGGGGCGGGGGCGGTGGGGGCGCGG
>DAOTUB010000007.1:0-63361 GCA_034437455.1 Anaerolineae bacterium
GACGAGTGCCAGTTGCCGGAGGAGCGGGCAATGTCGGAGATTGGAGGTTAGATTGGTCGTTCCCCATATTGCCTTCATCATGGACGGAAACGGGCGCTGGGCGCAGCGACGCGGTCTCCCCAGAAGCGCCGGGCACAAGGCGGGGTTCGAGCACATCCCCGACGTGCTCAAGATTTGCCACGATCTGGGCGTTCAGATCGTTTCCGCCTATGCCTGGTCGACGGAGAACTGGGGCCGCCCCAAGGCCGAGGTGGATTTTATCGTGCATTCTCTGGAGACGCATCTATCCCGGTTTGTGAAAGAGTTGCACACCAGAGGCGTCCGCTTCGTTCACGGTGGAAGCCGGGACCACTTGACGACAAAAGCTCTGCGGGTGATCGACGAGGCGGTGGAGCTTACGCGAAACAACGGCCCTTGGGTGTTCAACCTGGCCTTCAATTACGGCGGGCGAGCTGAATTGGTGCGCGTCGCCAGCGAGTTGGCGGCAGAGCAGGCGCAGCCCGAGACGATTTCCGAGGCCACCATAAACGCTCGCTTGTGGACAGCGGGGCTTCCAGACGTCGACCTGGTGATCCGCACAGGCGGCGACCGACGGCTGAGCAATTTTATGCTTTGGCAAAGCGCGTATGCCTGTATTCACATCGTCGATGCGTGCTGGCCCGACGTAAGTCGAGACGACATCGAAGAGGGGGTCAGGTATTATAACCAGGTTATGGCGAGTGGAGATTAGAGATCGGAGATTGGTATGGAATTGACGCATTTGGATCAAGAGGGCCACTTTCAGATGGTGGACGTCGGCGGAAAGGCGGACACGGAGCGGGTCGCCGTCGCCAAAGGGGATGTGAACATGCGTCCAGAGACGCTGCGCCTCATCGCCGAGGGCGGCGTGCCGAAGGGTGATGTGCTGGCGGTAGCGCAGGTGGCGGGAATCATGGCCGCCAAGCGCACCCCTGACCTGATCCCGCTCTGCCACCCACTGCTGCTGACGAAAGTGGACGTCGAGTTCCACGTTGACGAGGAGGCTTCCCGCATCGAGATCACGGCGACCGCACGCTGCCGGGGCAAGACCGGCGTGGAGATGGAGGCGCTCACCGCCGTCAGCGTCGCTGCCCTGACCATCTACGACATGGCGAAAGCGGTGGAAAAGACGATGCACATCGGCAACATCCGCCTGGTGAGCAAGAGCGGGGGAAAGAGTGGAGAATACAGTGAACAATGAGCGAATGAACAATGAACAAATTCTGGTTCGAGTCAAGTTTTTTGCCGCGCCGCGGGAGGCGATGGGAACGGGAAAGGTTGAACTGGAGATTCCGGCGGGCGCGACGGTGGCCGAGTTGCTCGAACTTCTGACGGTAAAGTATCCTGTCCTGCGCGCCTACGCTCGCTTCATCAGCGTCGCCGTGAACCGCGCGTACGTTGGGATGCAGACCGAACTGCGCGATGGGGACGAGGTCGCTTGCTTGCCGCCGGTCGGAGGGGGTTGATATGGCAGAGAAACGGTTCGAGATCAGGATAGAGGAACTATCCATAGACAAAGTGGTCGCCCGGCTGGCAGACCCGGCCAACGGCGCGATAGCCACGTTCGTCGGCGTGGTGCGCTGCGAAACGGATGGCCGAAAAGTACGTTATCTAGAGTACGAGGCGTATCCGGAGATGGCCGAGGAGCAGTTGCAACGGATCGGCGACGAGATCCGCGCCCGCTGGCAGACGATCCGAGAGGTCGCCATCGTCCACCGGGTGGGGCGGTTGCAGGTGGGAGAGACCGTCGTGGTCATCGCTCTCTCCGCCGCCCATCGGCCCGAGGTCTTTGACGCTCTCCGCTATGCCATCGACCGGCTGAAAGAGATCGTGCCCTTGTGGAAGAAAGAGGTGTGGGCGAATGGCGAGGAATGGAGGAGTGAGCAGGAGACGGGGTGACAAGGGGACAAGGAGACAAGGGATGGCGGAACCGATGTTGAGTGTGGAAGAGGCTTTGGAACGGATATTGGGCGCGTTCCAGCCGCTAGAATCAGAGCGAGTGCCCATTCTGGAGACGCCGAGCCGCGTGCTGGCCGAGGACGTTTACGCTGACGTGGACATCCCGCCTTACGCTAACTCGTCGATGGATGGCTACGCAGTGCAGGCCGCCGACACCGTTGGCGCCAGCCGCGAGACGCCCGCTCGTCTGCTCGTCGTCGGCGGCGTGCCGGCGGGCTACGTCGCCGAGAAGGAGCTGACGCCCGGCACGACCATCTGCATCATGACGGGCGCGCCGATTCCGCCGGGGGCCGACGCCGTCGTCCCTGTCGAGGACACGCAGGCGACGGGAGAGTGGGTGAACGTCTTTGCCGAGGTCGAGGCGGGGCAGTACATCCGTCCCGCCGGGGAGGACGTGCGCCAGGGAACGTTGGTGCTGCGCCGGGGTACGCGCATCCGGCCCCAGGAGGTGGGGATGCTGGCCGCGCTGGGGCAGAAGGAGGTCGCGGTCACGCGCCGCCCCCGCGTGGCGATCTTGGCTACCGGCGACGAGGTGGTAGAGATCGACGCTCCCCTCGCGCCAGGCAAGATCCGCAACGCGAACAGCTACTCGAACGCCGCCCAGGTCATCGCGTGCGGAGGGACGCCGATCCTGCTTGGCATCGCCCGCGATCGGGTCAGAGAGTTGACGGAGACGATCCGGGCGGGGCTGGCCCAGGGCGTGGATCTGTTCCTCACCTCCGGCGGCGTCTCGGTGGGCGATTTTGACCTGGTGAAAAAAGTACTGGCTGCCGAGGGAGAGGTAAACTTTTGGCGAGTGCGGATGAAACCGGGCAAGCCCATGGTCTTTGGTCGCCTGAACCTCCCCTCCCTCTGTCCCCCCCAATGGGGGGGAGGAAAGGGGGGGGAAAGCGTGCCGGTGTTGGGACTGCCGGGCAATCCCGTCTCGGTGATGGTCTCCTTCGAGATGTTCGTCCGCCCGGCCATCCTCAAGATGCTGGGAATGACCGAGTGGAAACGCCCCGTCGTCGAGGCCACGCTGGTGGACGAGGTGAAGCAGAAGGACGACCGCCGCCACTTTTTGCGCGTCCGCCTCGAAAGGGAGGCGGGGGAATACCGCGCCCATCTCACTGGCGGGCAGGGGTCGGGCATCCTCAGTTCGATGGTCAAGGCGAACGCGCTGGCGATCATCCCGGAGGAATGGAGCCGCGTGCCGGCCGGCGCGCGGGTGCGGGTGATGCTGCTCGACTGAGGCGCTATGAACCAGTCACCTCTCACTCGCGGCTACCTGATCGCGTTCGTCGCCACGGCTCTCTGGTCTACCACAGCCATCTTTATCGGCTACCTGAACGTGCATCTCCAGGCGCCGCCGCTGGCGCTGGCGTTCTGGCGCGACGTTATCGTGGCGAGCGCGCTTGGAGTGGTGCTGGCCGCGTTTGCCCGGCCATTGCTCCACCTGGGGCGGCAGAACGTGCGTCTGTTCGTCGTCTATGGATTTGCCCTGGCTCTTTTTCACGGGTTATGGATCGTGTCTGTGTCGCTCAATGGGGCGGCGGTAGCCACGGTGTTGGCCTACAGCGCGCCCGCTTTCACGGCGCTGGCCGACTGGCGCTGGTGGGGTGAGCGATTGGGGCCGCTCAAGAGCGGCGCGGTGCTCCTGAGCATCGCCGGCTGCACGCTCATCTCCGGCGCTTATGATCTCGCCGCCTGGCAACTCAATCCCCTCGGTATCCTGGTCGGCCTGATACCGGGCGTGATGTTTGCCGCCTACAACGTGTTTGGCAAGATCGCCGTGGAGCGAAACGTCAATCCGTGGACGGCCACGCTGTACAGCTTTGGGTTCAGCGCGGCGTTTCTTTTGCTCGTGCAGCGACCCGCCACCTTCTGGATGTTTCACTTGCTGGAGGGGCGTGAGGTCGCCCAGGGATGGGGGATGATGCTGCTTTTGGCCATCGGCCCCACCCTCATCGGATATGGCCTGTATACGGTCAGCCTGAGGCATCTTTCGATCACCACGGCGAACCTGATCTCTACGCTGGAACCGGCGATGACGGCGACCTGGGCTTTTATCTTCCTGGGCGAGCGATTGACGACGCTGCAATTTTGGGGCGGGGGCCTGATTCTGATCGGCGTGCTGCTCCTGCGCCTCAGCGACCGCGCGACTGGCTTCACAGGATAGGGATATGAAAATGCGAACATTCATGATCATCGGTATGATTCTCGCGCTACTGGTTGTGGTCATCGGGGCCATCCTGTTGAGTTCGGTTGCGACACCTGGCGTCGCGGATGAATACGTGGTGCATATCACGTATGAGGGCTTTGCTCCCCAGACGATCACCGTGCCTGTAGGAAGCACGATCACCTGGGTCAACGACCGCGCCGAGCCGGCGGCGATTCATTCTGGCCTGCCGCACGTTTGTCTTCTCCTGCCCATCTATAAGAATTTTACGCCTGGGGAGACTTTTCGAAGTGAAGGTGAATCAACTTTCTCGGGCTGGGGAGCGGCCATCGAGCCGGGCGAGTCCTGGAGTTGGACCTTTACCGCGGCAGATCTAGGGGAAAATCCTTATCGCTTTGGGACGTGTTGCCTGGGTACTGATCCGGATCATCCAGGATGCATTGTTGTTATAGATGCTCCACCTACAACACTTACACCGACGGCGACGTTTACCTCGACCGCTACCCCGACGAGCACACCAACCGCCACCCCGACGAGCACACCGACCGCTACCCCGACGAACACGCCGACCGCTACCCCGACCGTCACGGCAACGCCCACGCCTACCCCCACGAGCACGCCTACTGGTACCGCGACGCCGATCCCTGTGTACACGTATGAGATCATCAATGAGTATCCGCATGATCCAGACGCTTTCACACAGGGACTGGTATTTGAGAACGGAGTGCTATTTGAAGGAACCGGGCTGTACGGAAGGTCCTCGCTGCGTCGGGTGGAGTTGGAAACCGGGGAGGTGTTGCAGATATTGAATCTGTCGTCCTCGTACTTTGGCGAGGGTATCACGGTTTACGGGGAAGAGATCGTCCAACTGACCTGGAAGTCTCGGGTCGGCTTTGTCTACGATAAAGAGAGTTTTGCAAAGCTGTCCGAATTCAATTACAATTCTCAGGGGTGGGGGATCACCCACGACGGCGAATCTCTGATCATGAGCGATGGCACAGCGACGTTGCACTTTCTGAACCCCGAAACCTTTGAGGAGATCAGCGCCGTTGCGGTACACGACGACGACGGCCCCGTGACCCAACTCAACGAACTAGAATACATTCAGGGGAGCGTCTATGCCAACGTCTGGTACACCGATCTCATCGCCATCATTGACCCTCAGAGTGGTCAGATAATCGGCTGGATCGACCTCACCGGTCTTTTGAGTCCGGAGGACAGTGTGGGGGCAAACGTTCTCAACGGCATCGCCTACGACGTCGAGAATGACCGCCTGTTCGTGACCGGGAAGCTCTGGCCCAAGCTCTTTGAGATCGAACTGAGATAAGAGGTGCTTGGCGGCCCGCGCCGTGCGGGTTTGACGAGCAAGCCGTCCTTAAGTATAATCGTATAAAACCATTTACCACCAATTCGTTGGTCTGTATCTTCTCAATAAATTGAGGGCGAATGTAGGGCGGTTTTGCTAACCGCCGCTGGTCGGATAACAAATCCGACCTACATTTGCCATTTTCCCCAGAATATTGAAAAGATACGTTGGTCTTTAGTAGGAGGATAAAGTGATGAACCTTTTCTATCCCCATTCACGTTTGTTCCCCCGTTCGTCGTACCTGTGGCTCGTGTTCCTGCTGATCGCGACCCTGCTGGCGATCGGCCCACATACCTGGCCGAGCACTGCGCCTGCTTCACTCGATGGAGCAGTCATTGCGCCGGACCTCGGCAAGCTGCCGCTCTCCTTCGCGCCCAGCGCCGGGCAGGCCGATTCTACTGCTCGCTTCCAGGTACACACGCTGGGGGGGACGATCTTTTTCACCCCAGGCGAGATGGTGTTGTCGTTGCCGCGTCCGGTAGCCGAGTCAGCATCTACACCCACCGTCGTGCGCGCGCGCTTTGAGGGCGCGAGCACAGCGGAGATGGTGGGCGTCGGGCGTTTGCGGGGCATTGTCAACTATTTTGTCGGGAATGACGCCACACAATGGCGCACCAACGTACCCACGTATGCGGCCATCGTCTATCGGGAACTCTATCCCGGCATTGATCTGCGTTACGATGGCGAGGGTGGCGTGCTGAAGGGCACATATATTGTGGCTCCCGGCGCGGATCCCGACCTCATTCAATTCACGTTCGAGGGTGTGGACCGGCTGGAAATCGAGGAGCAAGGCGATCTCGTCCTGTACGTACCCGACGGCGAAATTCGCCAGGAAGCGCCTTACATCTACCAGGAAAGCGACGGGATTGAGCAGGCCATTGCTGGCAGGTACGTGCTCCAGGGAAAACACCGGGTCGGCTTCCAGATCGCAGACTATGACTCGACGAAACCCCTGCTGATCGACCCGAGCCTGAGCTACTCGACCTATCTGGGTGGCAGCGGTTCTGATGGTGGCATGTCAATTGCTGTTTGGCCGTTCCTCAGTATCCTCTTCTACCTCGACCGGTGGCAGCGGTTCTGATGGTGGCATGTCAATTGCTGTGGATGCTTCGTTCCACATCTTTTTGACAGGGGGCACCGGCTCGACCGATTTCCCCACGGAAACCCCTGCCCAGGAGACGTACGGAGGTGGAAGCGGCGACGTGTTTGTGACCAAGCTGGATCCCCAGGGCACGGGGATCATCTATTCCACTTTCCTGGGAGGCAGCGAAAATGACAGGGGTAGCGATATCGTTGTGGACGAAGATGGCAACGCCTACATCGTAGGCACGACCGAATCGTCGAACTTTCCCACCACGGCAGGCGCTTTCGACCAAAGCTTTGGCGCCGGCTCGTCTGCAGATGCAGAGGACGCCTTTGTGGTCAAACTGAACCCCACTGGCTCTGAGTTGGTGTACGCGACATATCTGGGAGGGAGCAGTCCGGAAGAGGGGCACGGCATTGCAGTGGATGACGACGGCAATGCCTACGTCACCGGTCTCACTCAATCCGAAGGCTTTCCCACCGTGAACGCCTTTCAGACTGCCCTGGCTAACGATTTGGGGTACGCCGACGCTTTTGTCACCAAGCTTAACGCCAGCGGTTCGGCGCTTGTGTATTCCACCTACCTGGGCGGCGACCATGGCGCGAACGGCAACGATATCGCTGTGGATGATTCCGGCAACGCCTACGTGACGGGTGCGACGAGTTCGACGGATTTTCCCATCAAGAGTCCACTCCAGGCGTCACACAGCGGCGGGGTGGACGCCTTTGTGACCAAGTTCGACAGCACAGGAACGGCGCTCGTCTACTCGACCTATCTGGGCGGTCTCCACAACGATTATGGCCTGGCGATTGCCCTGGACATCACGAACAACGCCCACGTGGCAGGTATGACAAGCTCTGACAGCTTCCCGACGGTCCGGGCTGTTCAGCCGACCTTCGCGGGGGTCTGGGATGGCTTTGTCGCCCAACTGAATGCCACCGGTTCGGGACTCAACTACTCGACCTTTCTGGGTGGCAGCGGAGATGAGCAGATCAATGGCATCGCACTGGACCCCTTCCGGAATGTGTACGTGGTTGGCCAAACTCGCTCAACCGACTTTCCCACGGCGGCGCCAGATCAGGCTGCCAATAAAGGAGATTACGACGTCTTTATGACCAAGCTTCGTTCCACCGGATGGGGGCTTGCCTATTCCACGTACTTGGGGGGCAGTGGCTCCGACTATGGGCAGGGCATCGCCGTTGACGCAGCGGGCAACGCTTATTTGACAGGAAGCACATACTCGTCCGATTTCCCCACCACGGCGGGCGCCATCGACGACAGCTATGACGGCGGAGACGCCTTTGTGGCAAAAATGTCTCACGTGGTCGGGACCCTGGTGGGCTACGTGCCGCCCACGGGAGGCACGCTCAGTTCGACTGCCGAAGGCGTCAGCTTTATTCTTCCCGGCGGCGCTTTCACCCAGACTGTGCGACTCACATGCAGCTTGCTGGAGGCTGACCAGGATACCGGCGCTCTCGCCGGGATAGGCCGCACGTTTGATCTCACCGCCGTCTACTCGGATACTGGATGGCTGGCCGAGTTGACGCCAGGAGCCAGCTACACTGCTACCATCACCTACACTATGAGTGGCCCGGCCATTGAGGAAACACTGGCCCTGTACTATTGGGATGGCGACGGCTGGGTGAAGGAGCCTACCAGTCAACTGAATCTGGGTGACAACACAATCACCGCCACGCCAGATCACTTCTCGGCGTGGGCTTTGTTGGGTGAGACCAATCATATCTACCTGCCGCTGATCAGGCGCTGAGTCGGATCATTTGAAATGGCTCGACAGCGAGCTTTGAGGAGGAAAAAGCCATGAACTCCAGACGATGGCTTAGCATATTTGTTTTACTCGCGATGCTGCTCACAACGTGGAAGGTGTCCCATGCTCAACCCGCTTGTCCCCATGCCGACATCATCCTGGACACCGATCAGACGGTGGACGTGGATGCTATCTGCGACGCTGCCCGTCCCTGGGCCGATGAGGGCATCCGCATTCTGATCTTTTTGACCGACTACCGCCCGGCGAGCGAGGATGATTGGTTCGCCCTGCTCGACCAGGTGGAAGCAGAGGCCGGCGTCCGCAGCCCGGATGGTTTCGACAAGAACGTCCTGGCTCTGGAGGCCAGCACCGCCAGCGATCTGAGCTGGGCCTACAGCGTCACCTACGGCGAATTGCTGTACGACTCGCCGCTGGACGCGGACGATGCAGCCATCTTTCGGGTCAAAAGCGAGATGCGCAACGGTATCGCCGCCGGCGACCCGACCGACGCCTTTGTGCAGGCCTTGAACACCGCGTACGATATCAACTACCCGGCAGTCGCTGCCCCTCTCCCGACCGAGCCGCCATCTTCCGTGGCCGAACCGGAGCAGGTTACGCCTGCTCCGGCTCCATCGAGCAACCTGGCGATACTCTTGCTGATCCCGGTCGCCATTCTGGTCATCGGCGGGCTGGGCGTCGGTGGGTACCTACTCTACCGTCGCCTGGAGCTACAGCGCCACCAGGAGGCGTTGCGCACGCGCACGTCGAACCTGCTCAACGCCTGCTATCAGTTGCTCGAGGGCGACGCGCCGGAAGAGACGGTGCTCTACCAACTCTTCCGCGCCTACGGGGGCGAGAAGTATCAAGACGTGCAAGCCGAGGTCCACGGTTGGCTGCGCCGTTGCCAGGACGCCCTCGACGACGCCTTTGACCTGCGCAAAAAGCTGCTCGACCCGGAGGTGCAAAAGAAACGCTCTCTGGCGCAGACGGTGCAGGATTGGGAGATGCTCTACGTCACTTTTGTCGGGAACAGCGAGCGCATTCTGAAGCTGACCGATGACGAGCTGCGCACCCTGCTCGATCCGCTGCTGACGCTGGACCGCGAAACCACGGACGCGAAACTGGCCCAACAACTGGACGACCTGCGGCGCGAGTTGGCCGGTGGAACGGGTCTCAAAGTCGAACTGAGGATGGTTGACCCGGCCAAAACCGACGCCGAGGGCATCCTGGGCTACATAGATCGGATCAAGGCGCAGATCGTGCGCCTGCGAGAGGCCCCGCAAAAAGCACCGGGGCGGTTGGCCGAGGCGAAATCTCGCCGCAAGGAAGCGGAGAAGGATATCCCCTCCCCTTTTGTGATGACGGAGAAACAGATCTTTGAGAGCATGGACGAGCGGTTGGCTCAGGCCGATGCCGCCCTGGAAGAGGAACTGTTTCTCCGCGTCATCGAGCGAGCGGACGAGGTGGAGCGGGGATTGGAGACGATCCAATCCCTCATCACCGTCCTGGATGATCGCGAGAAGCGGCAGGCCGAGATCGACGCCATCACCGACCGGGGCTATCGGCCCGAAAATCTGGCCGACGCTCTCAAGGAGGTCGAGGGCAGCCTTCAGACTGCCATCAAAAAGATAGAGGCGGGCGATTACGTCGCGGCGGCCTCTGCGCTGGAAAAGATGGACGCCGCCAGTCAAAAGGCCCTCGCCGACGCGCAGGCGTGGCAGGCGCTGCACGAACAGAACACGGCCGTTCTGCACAAATTGGAAGCCGAGTTGAGCCGCGTGGAGAACGATCTGTCGGGCGAGGTCGCGTCCGCCTGGGATCGGCTGCAAACCTATCCCCAGGAAAACTGGGACGACATCGCCGACGATTGGGACAGGGCTACCCAAACGCTCCGCCGCCTGCGGGAAGAGTCGCTTCCCGAGATCGAGCGACTCAACAGCATGGAGCGGCAAGAGTTTCCCGACGTCGAGAAGGAACTTGCAGAGGCCTCCGGCGACTTGACTCAGGCCGAGAAACAACTTCAGGCCGTTCTCCATTGCCTGAAGGAGGTGCAGGCGACCGAGGCACGTATCCAGCGCGAGTTGCGCGCGACCGAGGCGGAGGTCTCCAGGGCGGCGTCGCTCCGGGGCAGCGGAGGCATTGGCATCGGGGCGGAGATCGACCAGCAGATCAGGCGGGCGCAGGAGCAGTTGGCCGATGGGCAACGACTGGCCGGGGAACGTAGATTCACCGCCGCCGCGGCCGCGCAACGAGAGGCCCGGCGCCTGGCGATCACGGCCATCACCGCCCTCCTGGCGGCACGGCGTCGCTACCATCCCCGACCACGCAGCGGCGGTGTAGCCAGTTCCTTTGGGAGAAAGAGCTGGGGCAGTTCGTCCCGCCGCTCCAGTTCGCGAAGCTCGTCGTCCCGCCGCTCCAGTTCGCGAGGGTCATCATCCCGCCGCAGCAGTACAAAAGGCAGCAGCCGCCGCCGGTGAGATTGGCATGATGTAAAATCATACATTTTACGTAATTGCTCAGGCCATTGGAGCGAGCGCTGGTTGAGTAGCCGCCACGCTTTTTGTGGCGGCGTATCGAAACCAAGCGAGCGGCTCTTGCAGTTGCTTTTGCTCCACATAGGCCGCCTGCTTGGTCTCGATACGGCCTGAAGGCCTACTCGACCGGCGCAGGCTGAGCAGTTACCATTTTACGCATCACGCATTACGATGAATCAACCAAAAATCCTGTGCATCGACGACACGCCGGACGTTTTGTTGTTGCTTCGGCGGTTGCTCTCCTCCCACTATGTCGTCGTGGAGGCCAGCGATGGTCTGCGAGGGATCGAAACGGCAGTCGAGACCCAGCCAGACCTGATCCTAGTTGACCTGCACATGCCCCACCTCACCGGGTACGAGGTCGCCACTCGCCTCAAGTCGCTCATGCCCCAGACCCCGGTTGTTGCTCTGACTGCCGACGAGTCCGCCCACGTCCGCGAGCGCGCGCTGACCGCCGGCTGCGATGGTTTTCTCACCAAGCCGATTGACCTGGACACTTTCATGGACCAGCTCCAGGCGTATCTGTCTGGCGAGCGGGAAGAGTTTGAAGACGAACGTTACCTTCAGGATTATCAGCAGCGGCTGGTGGAGCGGCTGGAGGAAAAAGTCCAGCAGAACGTAAAGCTGCTGGAAAAAGCCCGGCGCCAGACCAGGTTGTTGGAGGCCGGGGCCAAGGTAGGCCGCATCCTCACCTCTATCCTGGATCTGGAGACCTTGTTGAGCACCACCGTTGACGTGCTTTGCGACGAGTTTGATTTTTACTACGCCGGTGTTTTCCTGATCGAGGCGACGGGCGCACAGAACAAATCAAACGGCGAGTGGGCGGTGCTGCACGCCGGTCGCGGTGAAGCCGGCGCTACTATGGTCGCCCAGGGGCACAAACTCAAGGTAGGAGGACGGTCGGTGATTGGCGCTGCCATCCGTCAGCGCCAGGCGATCATCGCCCTGGACGTGGACGAGGAATCGGCGTATTCCAAAGAGTCGCATCTGCCCTACACCCGCTCCGAGATGGCCTTGCCGTTGCTCGTGGGCGGCGAGGTCATCGGCGCGCTGACGGTGCAGAGCACAAAGGAGGCCGCATTCAGCGACGACGACGTCACCGCGTTGCAGGCCACGGCGGATCAGTTGGCGATCGCCATCAACAACGCCCGGCTGCTCCGAGATCTGGAGGCCGCCCACGCCGAGCTGGTACAGACCAAAACCTTTCGAGTCATCGCCACCGCCACCGGAGAGGCGATCCACTGGGTGGGCAACAAAGCCGCGCCCATTCCCGGCAGCGTGGCGCGCGTCGCCGAGGATCTGGTCCGCTACCTGGTCATGGTCCACGCGCTGCTGGCAGAGGCGCCGCCCGCCCTGCGCGAGCATGGGTTTGCTCAATTGCTGACTCAGGCGGTCCAAGCTGTATCCAGCCGGGGCGTCGTTCTGGAGGAGATCCAGGATGAGCTGGAGGCCCTGCCGTTGAACCGGTTGCACAAGATACTCAACATCGAGTCTATTTTCGAAGATCTGGGGATCATCGAAAACAGCGCGCGCGCCATCCTCAACATCAAGGAGGATCTCATCGGTCCGGCCCGGCAGCGGAAACTCGAGGCCATCTTTTTGCCCGATCTGCTGAAACGGGTCATCGCTTCGATGGGGATACCGGAGGAGGTCGTGCGGACTCTTTTTACCGGCGACCGGCTTTCCGTGCAGGCCGATCGCGTGCAATTGGAGCGGGTGTTGATCAATCTCCTCAAGAATGCCCTGGAAGCGATGGAGGAAGTGGAGGATAAAAAACTGTTCGTGTGGACCCGACAGGCGGACGAGCCTGATTTTGTCGTCGTTGACGTGATTGATAACGGCGTCGGCATTCCGCCCGAAAACGTGGATGAGATCTGGATGCCATTTTACACGACGAAGGGGAGCAGTGGGGGAACCGGCCTGGGGCTTCCTGCCTGCGCGCAGGTCGTCGAACAGTTGGGAGGAAAGATCCTGGTCGACAGCGAGGTCGGTCTAGGCACCACGTTTAGTGTGTTCCTGCCCGTGCTGGAAACGCCGTGACGTGTAATGCTCCCCGCGCCACCGGTTGACAAAATCAAAAGATTCGGTATAATGTCTTTCGAGGGTCGGGCCTTCAGGCGCGGCCACTATTTGTGTTGTGTAGGAGGTTGTATCGTGTATGCAGTGGTAAGATCTGGTGCGCGGCAGTACCGAGCCGATGTGGGTAACACAATCCTCGTCGAGCGATTGCCCGTCGAGGTAGGCGAGCAACTTGAGTTAGACGACGTATTGCTTGTCGTTGACGACGAGTGGGTCGAGGTTGGTCAACCTACAGTCGAGAAAGCCAAGGTGCTGGCAACAGTAATGGCTCAGGAAAAAGGGCCCAAGATCCAAATTTTCAAATATCGTCCCAGGAAACGGTACCGGCGTACTGCCGGGCACCGACAGCACTATACGCGGCTGCGAGTGGTCGAGATTGTAGTATAGGAGGAGTTCGAGATGGCACACAAGAAAGGCGGCGGCACCAGTCGCAACGGACGCGAGAGTAACGCCAAGTATCTGGGCGTCAAGCGATTTGGCGGCCAAGAAGTACGCGCGGGAAATATTATCATCAGGCAGCGCGGCTCACGAATCAAGCCCGGTGTCAACGTGGGCATGGGCAAGGATTACACCCTGTTCGCCACGGCTGACGGCTTTGTACGCTTCGAGTACATTCGTGGAGGGCGCAAGCGGGTGAGTGTGTACCCTACACATGTACAGGAGGTCGCATGAAAGAAGGCATTCATCCCGAGTTCCACCCCGAAGCCAAAGTGACCTGTGCTTGCGGCAACAGTTGGACCGTCGGCTCGACCGTGCCCGTGATCCGCACCGATGTCTGTTCCAAGTGCCATCCCTTCTTCACCGGCGAGCAGCGCATTGTGGATTCCGGAGGCCAGGTCGATCGATTCCTCAAGAAACTGAGGCGACGCGAGAAAAAGATGGAGGAAATAGAACGCCGCAAAGCAGAGAAAACCTCGCCTGAACTCCCCATCACGGAACTGGACCTGGGTACCCGGGTCGAGAAAGTGTTATTGGAAGCGAGCATCGAGACCGTAGGTGATGTCTTGACCCGCTTGGAAGCAGGAGGCGACGAGGCCCTGATGAACATCAAGGGATTTGGCCTCAAGTCGCTGGCGACGCTCAAAAAACGGTTGCGCTCCCAGGACTTTGTCTTACCGGGAGACGCGCCGGCTGCTGATTAGGTTCAAGGAGAACGGCAGAGATTTTTCAAGGGGCAGATGCGCGCATCTGCCCCATTTCTGTTTGAAAGGAACCAAAATGTACACCAAACCCAGCGGTGGCTGGATCGAGGCAATCTGTGGCAGTATGTTCTCTGGCAAGACGGAAGAATTGATCCGCCGCGTGCACCGCGCCCAGATCGCCCGTCAAAAAGTGCAGGTCTTTAAACCCGCCATAGACACGCGCTACGCCAAGCAGGAGGTGACCTCTCACAACGGCTTGCAGGTCGAGGCCGTTCCGGTGGAAAGCACGGCACAGATACGGGCATTGATCGATCCAGACACAACGGTGGTGGCGCTGGACGAGGCACAATTCTTTGACGAGGACGTGGTGATGCTGTGCGAGGAACTGGCCGACCGGGGCATGCGCATCATCGTCGCCGGGTTGGACATGGATTTCCGCGGCGAACCTTTCGGGCCGATGCCCGCTCTCATGGCACGGGCGGAACAGGTGAATAAACTCCAGGCCATCTGCATGGTGTGCGGAGGGCCGGCCTGTCGCACGCAACGGCTGATCGATGGTCAGCCTGCCTCCTACGACGACCCGGTCATCCTGGTGGGAGCCAGCGAGGTGTACGAGGCCAGGTGCCGGGGCTGTCACGAGGTGAGAAGAAACCACGAGCAACAAAGCAATGAACAATGAGGCGATGAACCGATGACCAAGCCGACTTCCGATGCGATCGAGCGCGTATTGCTCGACGAGGAGAAAATTACAGCGCGCGTGCGCGAACTGGCGGCGCAGATCAACACCGACTATGCAGATGTCGACGCTCTGGCGCTGATTGGGGTGCTCAAAGGCTCCTTCATCTTTATGGCCGATCTGGCCCGCCATCTGACCGTGCCCCACCGCGTCGATTTCATCGCCCTCTCCAGTTATAACCGGAACACGGTCAGCACCGGGGCCGTACGATTGATCATGGACACGCGATTCAGCGTCGCAGGCCGCCACGTGCTCATCGTCGAGGACATTGTAGATACGGGCTACACGCTCGACTATTTGCTACGCACTTTCCGCGCCCGCCAACCGGCCTCGTTGTGCACCTCTGTATTTCTCAGCAAACCGGATCGCCGCCAGGTCGAGGTGCCGATTGATTACCTGGGTTTCGAGATCCCCGACGTGTGGGTAGTGGGGTACGGCCTGGACTATGCCGATCGCTTTCGCACACTGCCCTATATTGGAGCGCTCAAGCGGGAAGTGTACGAAAAGTAACGAGAGAGCGAGGAAAAGATGGGACTGCGAGATAATGTAGCAAAAGTGTTGATTCCCGAGGAGACGCTACGGACACGGGTGGTCGAGTTAGGACAGGAGATCAACACCGCCTACACCGACGAAGATCGAGTGCTCCTGATCTGTGTGCTCAAAGGCGCTTTTATATTCCTGGCAGACCTGATCCGCCACCTGGAGATACGGCACGAGGTGGATTTTATGGAGCTCTCCTCGTATGGTGCAGGGACGGTGAGCAGCGGCGTGGTGCGCATTCTCCTGGATCTGGGGCAGAACATCGCGGGACGACACGTGCTGATCGTGGAGGACATCGTCGACTCGGGCAACACGCTGGACTATGTCACGCGCAACCTGCGGACGCGCGGACCGACCAGCCTGCGAGTATGCACGCTGTTGAGCAAACCGTCGCGGCGCGAGATCGATATACCGCTGGATTTTGTGGGCTTTGAGGTGCCGGACGAATTTGTGATCGGATACGGACTGGATTTCGCCGAAGAGTATCGAAATCTGCCCTTCATCGGCGTGTTGAAAGAAGAGGTCTACGCCGAGTAGACGTGGAAAGGAGCGACGTTATGCGCAGAAAGAGAACCATCATCCCGGCCCTTTTCCTCATCCTGTTGGGCGTCTACCTGTTGCTGAATCAGCTAGGCATCGGCCTCCCCGGTTGGGACGCGGTGTGGCCCGTCTTCCCCTTTGTCGGGGGCCTGATTATATTGGGGGATTATATCCTCGGTCGGCGACGCGACCCTGACCGCGTCTTTCTCGGCGTGGCCGCCATGCTTGTAGGACTGGCTTTCTTCTTTATCACCCTGGGACCGTTGGAGTACCGCGACCTGGAGACGTGGTGGCCGGTGTTTGCCCTCATCGGCGGCGTCGCCTTCCTGGCCCAATGGGCGGCGACGGGCTTTCGCGATTGGGGCGCGCTTTTCCTGGCGTTCGCGGGCTTTGTGGTTGGCGGCGCAGGACTGGCGATCACGCTCCAGCTACTTGGCCCCGAGACCCGCGAACTCTTGCCGAAATTGTGGCCCGTTCTCCTGATTCTGGCAGGCTTGATGGCGCTCCTACGCGGGCTGCTTGGCAAACGCACCGAGTAGATGCGGATCGGGATCGACGCCAGCCGCGCCATCGCCGCCCAACCAACCGGCACCGAGGTCTATTCGCAGCGTCTTATCCGGGCGATGCTGACGCTCGACAGTCAGCGAGCGCCTTCTACCCGTCATCGCTTCCGCCTCTATTTCCGAAGCGCGCCTTCCACCGATACATTCCCGGACGTCGAGCTAGACCGCGCAGAAACTTGCGTCATCCCCTGCCCGCGCCTGTGGACCCATCTCCGTCTCTCGTGGGAGGTGGCGCGCCGCCCACCAGACGCGCTCTTTGTCCCATCGCACGTCCTGCCCCTGATCCATCCGCGCCTCAGCCTGGTCACCGTCCACGACCTGGGCTACCTCTACTTCCCGCAGGCCCATCCCTGGCGACAGCGTCTCTACCTCGACCTCTCCACCCGTTGGAACGCGCGGGCCGCCGCGCACCTCCTGGCCGACTCCCAGGCCACCAAGGATGATCTGGTATCCCACTATGCCGTCCCGCCAGAAAAGATCACCGTCGCCTATCCGGGGATAGACGAGACGCTCGCTCCGGTGCGCAACCCCGCGGCAATCGAGGCGACTAAAGTGCGCTACGGTATCTCTGGCGATTATTTCCTCTATCTCGGCACCCTACAACCACGCAAAAATCTATCGCGCGTCGTCGCCGCCTTTGCCACCCTGCAATCTGAAACTGTCCTGGTCCTGGCAGGAAAACGAGGTTGGCTCTACGATGATCTCTTTGCCCAGGTGCGCCACCTGGGGTTGGATGGGCAGGTGCTCTTCCCCGGTTACGTTCCCGACGAGGACAAGGCCGTCCTGTTGAGCGGAGCGACGGCTTTTCTCTTCCCCTCGCTCTACGAGGGCTTTGGCCTGCCGGTGCTGGAGGCCCAGGCCTGCGGCTGCCCGGTCATCGCCAGCACCACCTCCAGCCTGCCCGAAGTGGCCGGGGACGGGGCGCTCCTGGTGGATACGCAGGATACCGCCGCCATCGCCGCCGCCATGCAGCGCGTCGCCGTCGAACATCACCTGCGTGAATCCTTGATCGAGCGGGGCTTTGCCAACGTGCGCCGTTTCTCCTGGATTGCTTGCGCCAAATCGATCTTGAGTGTCATTGAGCAAGTTGTGGTGAACTATCAAATCAGAGATGAAGCGGAAAACGGAAAACCGTCTAGTCAATTACCTGATCGGGGAATTCTCGAACGAGAAACTCTCGAATAGTGAGAATGGGGATGCCAGCGTACTTGTCCAAAGCCAAAAGATGATGGTCGCCTGATACAATGTAAACAGCACTGGTCACAACAGCACAGTGCAGAAAAATATCATCATCAGGGTCAGCCACTACGACAGGAGTCTCCTCTGGCGCCTGCACCCCGAACATGGAAGCTATACTCATCGCCCAAGTGACCAAATCAGAAGGAGACAAACCCAATTACTCCAAACGAGGTCGTAGCCGTTCGTACTTTAACACTTCGGACAATTCAACCAGCATGGGAGGAGCCATACACAATTCCACCTGGCCTTTTTCAGCCAGGTGCAACAGATTCCAGGGCATCCCCCGCCACAACAAGCCGGAGATCCAGATATTGGTATCAATTACAATACGCACAACTCACTCTGCCTGTCGTCGGCGCCGGACCTCGTGAACAATATCGTTGATCTCGTCCAGAGACAGAGGTTCTCCTTCTGGCGCCTGAGCGACAATGTCCATCACTGGCGGCTGTGTGATGCGTTTCAGATGTAGAGTGTCATCCCCTTCGACCCAGACAACAAAGGTGTCCGAAGGGCGAAAGCGAGAAGCGACCTCCAATGGCAATCTCAGAGTGCGCTGGGAAACCAATTCGGCTACCTCAATCATTTTTCTCTCCCTGCTAATGAAAGGAATTCTGCGATAGTATACTATGTCCATCTCTGACTGTCAATCTGTTGAACACCTGCAATCTGTGGTATAATCCATCCTGCTTATGGAAGAAAATCTCCATTCCACTGTTTCTCACCCACCCTTTGATAGACAGGGAAGCGACGCGGCTCCCTTCGATACACAGGGAAGCGACGCGGCTCCCTTCGATACACAGGGGAGCAAAGCGACTTCATCGGGCGGCCTGATCCGTCTCCGGACTCGTCTGACCGAGCCGACCACCTGGTTGGGGCCAGCGTGGGCGTGCCTGTGTGGCGTCGTTGCTTCGGGCGGCTTTGATTGGCAAAACGGGGACTTGATACGGCTGGCTTTGCTGATCCTGCTGGTAGATGGGGGTTGGGGCACGCTGTGGGCGGCGCTGGGGAGCACCGATTGGGCCACACCACTGCGCCACTGGCGCGACTGGCGCCTGAGCGAGCCGAGCGCGGCGCTTCCCTACACCCTTCCCAATTCTCCCGGCGACCGGGCATCCCGCTGGATGGGCCAACTGCGCGCCTGGTGGCGCGACGCCCTTTGGCCCACCTGCGGCCCGGCGATATCGAGCGTGATCGTCGCCCTGCCGGTGACGGCGCTGTTGGGTATACTTCTGGGGCCAGAGTTGCTACTGCTGAGTGCAGCCGCCCTGGCCATAACACAATTGGGCCTGGCCTGGGAAGGCGGTCGAGGCGCCGCCACTCCAGGGTGGGACGCCATCATCGCTGTAGCACTGCCCTGGCTGGCCGGACACATCGCCTTTGGAGGATCGCCCACGTCGCACTCGATCGGGCTGGCGGTGGCTTTTGCGCTGGCCTGGGGAAGCGCCCGGCGGTTTCGGTCCGTCGGGGGGCGCATACTTGGAGTCGGCGGCCAACTCCTGGCGGCGACGCTCCTCGTCGCGCTGTACCATCCCCTGGCCGCGGGGACCCTGTTGCTGCTTATCGTCCCACAACTGGCGCTGATCCCCTGGCTGTGGCGCGGTCAGTCCGCTTCCTGGTACGTGTGCCACGCCCGCCCCTGGCTGATGGCGGCGATGATGATCGCTGCCGGGGCGCTGTGAGCGATGAACTGGCCCGCGCTGATCCTCGGACTCGTGCTGCTGGGCCTGCTGCTCTATTGGCAACTGATCATCGCCGAGGGCACCTACCTGGGACCGCGCATCGTGACGCTGATGTACGACTGGTCGGCGCGGGCCTACGAGCGCATCAAGCAGTACGACGCCGGCGACGAGCAGTGGTTTCTGGGCCTGCCCCTGGCCCGCGCATTGGAATTACTCCCCGCTCCCCTGGTGCTCGACGTGGCGACGGGCACGGGGCGGCTGCCACGGGCGTTGCTGCGTCAGCCGCCCTTTCACGGACGCGTCATCGGGTTGGATCTTTCGCGCGGCATGCTGCGCGAGGCAGTGCACAGAACGGCGCAGTTTGCGGACCGGCTTACCTACATCTGGCAAGACGCCCGCAATCTACCCTTCGACGACGACACCTTCGACGCCGTGACATGCCTGGAGGCATTGGAATTCACCCCCGACCCGCGAGCGGTGCTGGTGGAGCTGGTGCGGGTCTTGCGGCCCGGCGGGGCACTGCTGGTGACCAACCGCGTCGGCCCCGACTCCAAGTTCCTGCCCGGTCGGGCCTTCCCCCGCGATGCGTTCGAGAGCCTGCTGGGCGAGTTTCCCCTCGAGCAGATCAAGGTGCGAACGTGGCAGGTGGACTACGACCTGGCGTGGTCGGTCAAGACTGGAGAACCACAAGGGGGATCCATCCGGCCCCTGGAAGAGATCCTGCACTGTCCCGCCTGCGGCGGCCAGCATTCCCTGCGCCGCGAGCCGCAGGCATTCCGCTGCATGGCTTGTGAGTGCGTTTATCCCATTGCAAAAGACGGCGTGATCGAGATGGCGCGATCGGTTTTGACAAGACACCCGTGAAATCCATTTGTCAAATCGGACTGTGGGTGGTATAATCCCGCCCATAATCAAGCGTAAAATGCGTTGACCGGGACGAGTACCGCCGGCAAAGGTCCAAGAGAGAGGGGGTCACCGGCTGAAAGCTCCCTCGACCGGACAGGCGGGAAAACCACCCGGGAGCGGGTCCCTCAAATCGCGTCGCAAAAAGCGCGAGAGTATGGGACTCCGGAACGGCCCGTTATCGCCGCGAGAGTGCGCGACAAATCTCGTTTGTCGTCGAACTTGGGTGGAACCACGTGGGAGAACCCCGCGCCCCAGGGCGTGGGGATTTTTGTATATCTGACCAGGAGGGGAGAGAGTGACAACACGATGGCAGCCCATCGGTAGAAAAATTCCCATCATCTTGCTGGGCCTGGGCAACGTGGGAGGAACCCTGTTGCGCCAGATCCTCGACACCCGCGACGTTCTGGAGCGCCGGTCCGGGCTGCGGCTCGTCCCCATCGGTCTGGCCGACGTTAGCGGGCTGCTGTTCGACCCCGACGGCCTGCCCGACGAAACCTTGCACGCCACGCTGGAGGCCACGGCGAGCGGTGGCCTGCTGAACGCTCTATCGGGAATCCGCCCCTTGAGCGAAGTGAATAGCACGCTGCAAGCAGGCGCTATTCTGGTGGACGTGACCGCGTCCCCTGAGACAGAACCCACGCTGCGGGCCGCGCTGGACGCCGGCTGCGGCGTCGTCCTGGCCAACAAGATTCCGCTGGCTGGGCCGTGGGACGAAGCAAAGGCGTTCTTCGAGCACCCCAACTTACGCTGCGAGTGTACCGTCGGCGCCGGGCTGCCGGTGATCGAGACGCTGCACTACCTGCTCGACACGGGCGACCGGGTCACAGCCATCGAGGGCTGCTTGAGCGGGACGCTGGGCTATCTGTGCGCCGAGCTGGAGCGCGACGTCTACTATTCCGCCGCCGTCGTGCAGGCGCGCTCGCTGGGCTACACCGAGCCGGATCCACGCGAGGACCTGGGCGGCAAGGACGTGGCCCGCACCGCCGGCTGGCCGCTGGCGGTGACCGACCTGACCGTCGAGCCGCTGTACCCCGAATCGCTGGCGGGCGTCTCGACGGAGGAGTTTGTGGTCGCCGCGCCCACGCTGGACGAAGAGTACGCCACTCGTGTTGGGAAAGCGCGGAATGAGGGGCAGGTCTTGCGCTACGTGGCTCGCGTCGGCCCCGATGGAGGCGAAGTGGGCTTGATGGCTGTACCCCAGGATAGTCCGCTGGGCGCGTTGCGCGGCCCGGCGAACTATGTCGCGCTGCACACCGCCCGCTACGACGAATTGCCACTGGTCATATCCGGCCCCGGCGCCGGCCCAGAGGTTACGGCTGCTGGTGTGTTGGGCGACATTATCAGGCTGGGTCGCTTATTTCATAAATCGAGATAGAAACGTGAAAGCACTGCATATCCACACACCACTTATCGAATCGCCTTCTCTGAGCAAGAGATGGAACAAGCGCGTCTTGCTCAAATTGGAGAACCTGCAACCCACCGGCTCCTTCAAGATTCGCGGAATCGGGCTGCTATGTCAAACCGGAAAGAGCGAGGGGGTGGGATATTTCGTCTCTTCGTCGGGGGGCAACGCGGGCTACGCCGCCGCCTATGCCGCAAACAAGCTGGAAACGCAGATCACGGTCCTGGTCCCCAGCACGACGCCGCTAGATTCTCGCCAGCGGATTGCATCACTAGGCGCTGAGGTCATCGTGGCAGGGGATGTGTGGGACGAGGCGGACCAGGCCGCCCTCTCGCTTTCCAGAGAGCTGGATGCGCTCTACATCTCTCCCTTCGATCACCCGCTGATCTGGAAAGGCCACTCCAGTTTGATCGACGAGATCGCTGCCGAGATTGCCAGGCCGGACGCCATCGTCCTGTCCGTGGGGGGCGGTGGCCTGTTGTGCGGCGTCGTCGAGGGACTGCAAAGGCTGGGGTGGAAAGACGTGCCGGTGGTAGCCGTCGAGACGGAAGGCACGGCCTCGCTTGCGGCCTCCTTGCGGCAGGGCGAACTCGTGACCTTGAGCGAGATTACCGGCATCGCCACGAGCCTGGGAGCGAAAACCGTGGCGCGGCAAGCATTCGAATGGGCCAGGGAGCACCCGATTCAATCCGCCGTCGTCACGGACGCCGAGGCGGTTTCTGCCTGCGCAGCCTTTGCCGACGAACACCGGTTTCTGGTCGAGCCAGCGTGCGGCGCGTCTCTATCTCTGGCGTATAATAACCATCCCATCCTGGCGGAGGCGGAAACTGTGGTGATCGTTGTCTGTGGTGGGATTGGCGTCGACTTGGCGCGATTGAGGAAATGGCAAACGGACTTGTTGGGGAACGCCTAGTACCACAACGAGATTTCGTCGTTTCCGTCATTCCGAGCGGAACGGAGCGCAGCGGAGTGGAGTCGAGGAATCTCACATTGCCGAACTTGGAGACCCTTCATTCCGCTGCGCTCCGCTCAAGGTGACGGAGACGGTTGGGGGAATACAGAACGATGCTGAACGTTTGTTTCAACTGCGGCGAGTACCGCGCCGACAAGACCATTGACCCAACAGGGCCGTATGCCATCTGCCCTGAGTGCGGTTACAAACACCCTTTCGTGAGGCTTCCTCTGCTGATTGTCTCTGGGGCAAGCGGCGTGGGGAAATCGACAGTGTGTCGGGTTTTGCTTGGGAAGTTGAATCAAGTCGTACTGCTTGACTCGGACATCTTGTGGCGAGCAGCGTTCGACGAACCTAAAAACAAGTATCGTGACTACTTCGAGACGTGGTTACGTGTTTGCAAGAACATTTCACAGTCGGGTCGGCCAGTGGCGCTGTTTGGCGCGGGCGTGGGAGTGCCGGAGAATGTGGAACCGTGCGTGGAGAGACGGTATTTTGCGAACTTGCACTATCTGGCCTTGGTGTGCGACGATGATGCACTGGTTGAGCGGCTGCGAGCTCGACCCAAGTGGCGAAGGTGTAGCAATCCGGCGTACATTGAGGAGCACGTTCAGTTCAATCGTTGGTTCAAGGAGAATGCTGGGGAAACAATACCTCCGATTGATCTGCTTGATACGACAGGATTTTCTACTGACGAAACTGCGGAGCGAGTTGTTTTATGGATACGCGGAAAGATGCTTGGAGGCACGTTCGAGCGATCATCATTCTTCCCGTGATGGTAACGATTGTCATTCCTGGCGCTCTGATCCTGGTAACTAGCTCGATAAATCCTATCTGGTCTTTGACGCCGCCGTTGGACTTGGCGCTCAGCATTCTCGGATGCGTGCTCACCTGCCTGGGCCTCATCCTGCTGATCGCGACGATTGCGCTGTTCGCAAGGGTCGGAGAAGGAACGTTGGCACCCTGGGATCCGACACAAAAACTGGTAGTACGCGGGGTGTATCGGAACGTGAGAAATCCGATGATCAGTGGAGCGTTTGGTATACTACTGGGAGAAGCAATTTTTTCGCGGTCACTGGCAGTGATGGGATGGTTTCTGGTGTTTCTGGCGGGAAACCTGGTCTACATACCGTTGGTCGAGGAAGCGGATATGGAACGTCAATTTGGGGAGGAGTACAAAAGATACCGGGAGAATGTGCCACGGTGGATACCACGGCTGGGAAAATGGCAGGTTGATTGTTCTGAATTCAAGGAGAGGTAACTATGGCAGTATTCGAGATGGAAAGCTGGTTCGTCGCCGAGGGAAAAGAGGAAGCACACGACCAGGCTATGCGCGGCTGGCTCAAGTGGGTCCACGAGCATCGGGATTTGTTCCCCGAGTGGAAAAGCATCCGCTATTTCGCCAAGACGGTCGCGGGAGAAGAGTCAGGACGGCGCTTTATCCTCTGGGAGTACGACAATCGCGCGGACTATGAGGCGTACAAGGAGCGACGCGCTGATTACGAGGGGCCTTACGAGGAGTACAAGAAGCACGATCCCTACTACATGGAGGTCTTTGCCCACGGGAATATGAAGCTCGAGTTCTGGAAAGATGTGGAAAGAGATCTGTGGATCGAGTAGCCGTGGGGTCGGATAACAAATCCGACCTACACCGGACAGGGGATGAATAGATGAGCACGCTGACGATGAAATTTGGTGGCACGTCGGTCGGCAGCGCCGAGGCGATCGGCCAGGCCGCCGACATCGTGCAGGATGCCCTGCAGGGGCATGCGGGGCAGTGGGATCGGCTAGTCGTTGTCGTCTCGGCGATGAGCGGCGTGACGAACGCACTGATCGAGAGCGCGCGAGCCGCCGCCTCCGGCGACGACCAGACGTATCGCGCCGTCGTCGCCGAGCTACGGACTCGTCATCACACCGTGGTAGACGAGTTGCTCACTCAGGACAGCGAGCGCGTCCGCCTGCTGGCGACGGTGGACAAGTACGTGGACGAGCTGGCGACTTTTTGCTACAGCATCCACATCCTGGGCGAGGTCACTCCGCGCGCGATGGACGCCGTCACTTCGCTGGGCGAGCGGATCAATGCCCGCATTGTCGCCGCCGTGCTCCGCCAGCGCGGGGTGCGCAGCGAGGCCGTGGACGCCACCGAATTGATCGTCACCGATAGCAAATTCCAGAACGGCGCGCCGCTGATGGACCAGACTCGTGCCCGCGTCTCTGAGCGGCTGGCGCCGCTGCTGGACGGCGGTATGGTCCCCGTCGTGACCGGTTTCATCGGGGCCACAGAGGAGGGCGTGACGACGACGCTGGGGCGGGGTGGCAGCGATTACACCGCCGCCATCCTGGGCGATTGCCTGGACGCCGACGAGATCTGGACCTGGACGGACGTGGACGGGGTGATGACGGCTGACCCGCGCATGGTGCCCGACGCCCGCGTGATCCCCGCCCTCTCGTACAGCGAGGTGAGCGAGCTGGCCTACTTTGGGGCGAAGGTGCTCCATCCCAAGACGATCCTGCCGACCGTTCAGCGCGGCATCCCGCTGTGGGTCAAGAATACCTTCAACCCCACCTGCCCCGGCACCTGCATCGTGCGCGAGTCGGAGCTGACCGACGGCAAGATCAAGGCGGTCACCGCGATCAAGGGGCTGAGTATGGTGACGGTCGAGGGGCGGGGCATGATGGGCGTGCCCGGCATCGCCGCCCGCACCTTTTCCGCCGTCGCCAGCCAGGGGGCGAGCGTGCTGATGATCTCGCAGGCTTCGTCGGAACAGTCCATCTGCTTTGTCATCCCGATGGAGGCGGCGGCGCCCGTCATCCGCGCCATCGAGGAGGAGATGGCGCTGGAGTTGGCGCGGGGAGACGTGGACCGCGTCTGGTCGCTCGACGATGTGGTGATCGTGACCCCCGTGGGAGCGGGGATGCGCAGCACGCCGGGTGTCGCCGCCCGCATCTTTGGCGCGCTGGGCCAGGGCAACGTCAACATCATCGCCATCGCCCAGGGTTCATCCGAATGCAGTATATCGCTCGTCGTCGCGGCAGACGCCGCCGCCGACGCGGTGCAGCAGATTCACAAGGAGGTGATTCTCAATGGCGGATAGAGGTGATGCTGTTCATCACATAGAGAAAATCAGAGTGGGCGTCGTCGGCGCGACCGGGATGGTGGGCCAGAACTATTTGCGGCTTTTGAAGGATCACCCCTGGTTCCAAGTCACCCACGTCGCCGCCTCCCCCAGGTCGGCGGGCAAGAAATATGCCGAGGCGGTGGCTGGACGGTGGGTGATGGACGAGGATATTCCGGGGGAGATCGCGGGACTGGTCGTCGGCGACGCGGGCGACGTGGAAGAGGTAAAAGTCAAGTGCGATTTTGTGTTTTCCGCCGTCGCGATGGAGAAGCAAGCCGTGCGTGAATTTGAGGAACGCTACGCGGCCAACGACATCCCGGTTGTTTCGAACAACTCGGCGCACCGCACGACGGAGGACGTGCCGATGTTCATCCCGGAGATCAACCCGCACCACGCCGACATCATCCCTTTCCAGCGGGAGAATCACGGCTGGGACAGGGGCTTTATCGCCGTGAAACCCAACTGCAGCGTGCAGAGCTACATGACGCCGGTCTATGCGCTGATGGCGGCCGGGTATCCCGTCGAGAGCCTGGTCGTCGCCACGCTCCAGGGGGCATCGGGCGCGGGCTATCCCGGCCCCGCGGCGATGGACATGATCGACAACATCGTCCCATTCATCCCCAGCGAGGAGGAGAAAACCGAGATCGAACCGCTCAAGATATTGGGGTCTATCGAGAACGGCAAATTCGTCCCCGCCGATTCGCTCCAGGTTTCGGCCCATTGCAACCGCGTCCCCGTCATCGACGGCCACACCGCTTGCGTCAGCCTCAAGTTCGGGGCAGCCAGGCCCTCGCTGGACGAGATCGTCGCGATCTGGCGCGAGTTCCGGGCCGAGCCGCAGGAGCTAAATCTACCCTTTGCTCCCCAACCGCCCATCGTCTACCGTGAAGAGCGAGATCGGCCACAGCCCCGCAAGGATCGGGACGCCGGGAAAGGCATGGCCGTGACCGTCGGGCGCTTGCGCGAGTGCCCGGTGATGGATTGTCGATTCGTCGCCCTATCGCACAACACGATCCGCGGGGCGGCGGGCGGCGCGATCTTGAGCGCGGAACTGCTCAAGGTCAAAGGGTATCTGGCGAAATAGAAGGACGCTGCCTGACGAAAGATGAGGCGATCATCCGGCGCTTTGTTAGTCGTCATCTCTGCTGCCTCCTTCGGGACGCTGGCGGTGCTTGCTCCGTTTGCGTACCGTGAAGGCGCCAGCCCTGCCACGCTCCTGTTTCTACGGTTCATCATCGCGGGCGCGGTGATGGTGGGCACGATGGTCGTTCGTGGGATCCCCTTTCCCCAGGGTAAGCTGTTGTTGGGGTTGGTTTTGATGGGAGGAGTGTGGTATGTGGTACAAACGCTGGCCTACTTTACGGCATTGGGGAAGGCATCGGCGGGATTGACAGCGTTATTGCTATATCTCTACCCGGCGTTGGTGACATTGCTGTCGGTCGTTTTCTTGAAAGAGCGAGTGACCAGAGCGAAGGTGGGCGCTCTTGGCCTGGCGCTGGTGGGGACGGTCCTGACCATCGGCCCCAGTGGAGAAGGAGAGATAGAGGGGGTCCTGCTCGCATTGAGCGCAGCGCTGCTGTACGCGGGTTACATCGTCGTTGGGGGCAGGTTGATGGAACGGGTAAGGGCGTTTCCGGCGACAGCGGTGATCATGCTGGCGGCCGGGGTGACGTACGGAGGCATTGTCTTGGCGAGAGGGTTTGAATCGCCCGGGACGGCGGCGGGATGGGGAGCGATCTTGGCCTCGGCGCTTTTCTCGATCATAGCGCTTGGGACCTTCTTCGCCGGGCTTGAGCAAATCGGGTCGACGAACGCAGCGATCTTGTCAACGGTAGAGCCGCTCGTGACGGTGGGACTGGCGGCGGTGATGTTGGGAGAGAAGTTAGAGTTCGTGCGAATTATTGGCGGCCTTTGCATTCTGGGAGCAGTAGTGGTTCTCGGTCGGGATGGAACGGTGGAAGAGACGTGCCCATAAAAGCATACATGCAGGAGTTACGCAGTCAATAGCGAGTCCGTCGGTTGAGTAGCGCCAGCGTATCGAAACCAGGGCGAGCGGTGTTTGTAAGGCCCGTTCTTGGCTTCGATACGTTGTTTCACTCCTACTCAGCCGGCGAACCGCGTAACTCCTGACATAAATCCGTGAGGAACTGGCGATGATTCTCCAATCCAACAGTCGAATCCTGTTCATCGGAGATTCGATCACAGACTGTGAGCGCAAAAGGCCCATTGGCGAGGGGGCCTTCGAGCAGGCACTTGGGAGCGGCTACGTGAGCCTGGTCGACGCTGCCCTCACCGCCACCTATCCCGATCGCGCCATTCGCGTCATCAATATGGGCGTTTCGGGAGATACGGTCCGCGATCTACAAGCCCGCTGGCAGACGGACGTGCTCGACCTGCATCCCGATTGGCTCGTCATCCTGATCGGCATCAACGACGTGTGGCAACAGTTCAGCCGTCCGTGGCAAACGGAGCACCACGTCTCGCTGGAGGAATACACACGCACTCTCGACGACCTCGTCCAGCAGGTGGGACCACGCCTCCAGGGTCTGATCTTGATGACGCCATATTTTCTGGAACCCAACCAGCGCGAGCCGATGCGGGCCTTGATGGACCAGTACGGGGCTGTTGTCCGCGAGCTGGCAGCGCAGCATCACGCTCTGTTGGTTGATACCCAGGCGGCGTTCGATCACGTGCTCCAGTGACTCCATCCGATGCGTCTGGCGTCAGATCGGATCCACCTGAATCTGACCGGGCACATGATTCTGGCGCGTGCATTGTTGCAAGGCATCGGATATGCGTGGGAGCAGCCTGTGTGCGTCAACTCAACGTTTGATCGAGAAGCGCCGGCTGAGTAGGGCCTGGAACGGAGTGAAAGGCCCGTATCGAAGCCAAGCGGCTTTGCAAACGGATGCTGTTTATCCGCACCCGCTCCCTTCACTTCGACAGGCTCAGTACAAGGGTTTCGATATGCCTGTGGCACTCAACCGGCGGTCGCCAATCTTAAGTTGACATGCACGTGGGATAGTCCCCAATGGCTGATATAAACGCATGATTTGCTGATACGAAAGCAAGTGGAGGTTTTTATATGAACATTCTCGTGACAGGAGCAGCGGGTTTCATCGGATCTCATCTGGCAGAGCGACTGATCGATCTGGGCCACACTGTGCTCGGCCTGGATTGCTTCACCGACTATTATGCCAGGGCGCTTAAGGAGCTTAACGCCAAGCAAATCCAGGAAAAGGGCGTCGAGTTCCTGCCGCTCGACCTGGCGGAAGACGATCTCGGCCCGGCCGTCGAGGATGTCGAAATCGTGTACCACGTGGCTGCGCAGCCGGGGATCTCTACCACGACCACGTTCGAGACGTATGTGAGGAACAACATCACGGCGACATACCGGCTGCTGGAAGCCGTGAAGCCATCGCCGTCGCTTCGCGGATTCGTCAACATCTCCACGTCCTCCGTCTACGGCGCTGACGCCACCGGGGACGAGACGACAGAGCCGAAGCCGACGTCGTACTATGGCGTGACCAAGCTCGCCGGAGAGCAACTCGCCCTGGCGTACACGCGAGAGCAGGGGTTGCCGGCCTGTTCGATCCGGTTGTTCTCCGTGTACGGGCCGCGCGAGCGACCGGAAAAACTGTACACCAAGCTGATCCGCTGCATTCTCAAGGGCAAGGAATTCCCGCTGTACGAAGGCAGCGAACATCATCTGCGAAGCTACACCTACGTGGGAGACTCAATCGATGGGCTGGTGGCCGTGTTGGATCACCTGGACGAGTGCGTCGGCGAGATTTTCAACATTGGAATTGACACTGCCGTCACCACCGGAGAGGCCCTGCGGACCGTGGAAAAAGTCGTCGGCAAACCGGCCAAATTCGTGACCGTGCCCAAGCGAGCGGGAGACCAGCTCAAGACCCACGCCAATATCGAGAAAGCGCGCCGGGTGTTGGGCTACAACCCAACTACTTTGCTGGAGGAAGGGGTAGAGAAGGCGGTCGAGTGGTACAAGCAGTACATCCTGGGGAAAATCGAGTTGTGAGTCACGTTCAAGGGAGATCGATTTGAAACGACCACACCCCATCATCGTCATCGATCTCTTTCCAGAAATCCTGGAACGTCTTCTGGATCTGTTGTCCGGCCTGTCGGCGGAGGATTGGGAAAAGCCTACCGCGTGCGCCCGCTGGTCCGTCAAGGGGGTTGCCCTCCATCTGCTGGGCGATGAGGTGGGCAATCTTTCGAGGAGACGGGATGGGCATTCCTTGTCCGGAAATGTCGAGAGTTGGGATGACCTGGTCGGCTTGATCAACGACTGGAACGAAATGTGGGTGAACGCTACGCAAAGGATCAGCCCGCGCCTCCTGTGCGACCTGCTGAGGTTTACGGGCGCGCAGATGTGTGACTATTTTCGATCTCTCGATCCATACGCGATGGGAGGTTCTGTGGGCTGGGCAGGTCCCGATCCCGCTCCGGTCTGGCTCGATCTCGCCCGCGAGTACACCGAGCGATGGCTCCATCAGCAGCACATCCGAGATGCCGTTGCGAGACCCGGCCTCAAGCAGCCCCGGTTCTTGGCGCCCGTGTTGGACACCTTTGTGCGTGCTCTGCCGCACACCTATAGAGAGATCGACGCGGCAGATGGTACGCTCGTGACGCTCATAATCTCCGGCGAATCTGGGAGGCAATGGTCTCTGCTGAGAGAAAGAGCGAAGTGGAATCTCTACCGGAGCATGGCTCGCCAGCCAGACGTTGAGGTTATCATAGACGAAGATGTTGCATGGAGGATGTTCACCAAGGGGCTTGGCAAGGAGAAGGCTCAAGCTCAGGTGACGGTCGTTGGAGATCGGACTTTGGGTTTGAAAGTGCTGGATATGGTTTCGATCATCGCTTGAAAAGCAACGTTTGTTTTACTTGTCGACCACAACGCGCACAACTTTATCCGAAATTTGGCCTTTGATGTGCCCTCGGAATATCGGCTCTTACTGAGGCGATTAACGAAATAGTTGGGTATTTCATCGAGCCAGTTATTGAGCGTTGTCAGGAATTTGTCGGAGTAAGTCAGTGCCGTGCGGCGGACCTTGTCTCGCCACTTGAGCAAGCGCTTTTTCGCTTGAGCTTTGGTCATCTGTCGCTCAAAGAAGGTCGTGAATTTCTGACGCAATGTGTACGCCAACTTCAACTTGGGTGAGTATTCGAACAGGTAATTCAGTGTTTTGCGTTCGTCAGCGGTCAAATCCCGGTGGTTCTTGCGAATAATCCACCTAGTACCTTTGATGTATCTTCTCAATAACGTGGGGAGTAGCCGAGGTTTCCATACCTCGTAGGGTCGGCGCGATATGGAAATCGCGGCTACGACAAAAGCGCCCCAGAATATTGAGGTGTTGCCCTTTGACATTCTCGTCGTGTTCTGTGGTAGGTAGTTTCTTTTTGAGACGGCGACGTTCCTGCTTGCGCATCTTACCAACACATGCACGGCAGTTCTTGGCTACGTGGTACCGATCTACTACCATGTTGAGAGAGACTTTAGAGTGGGCGGCGGCGAATTCTTTGAGCGCGTTGACGTATCCCTCCCACGTGTCTGTGCAGGTGGTGTCCAGCGTGCTCCATAAGCGTTGGGGAGTGGTATCCAGAAACCACTTGACGGTTTTCTTTTTCCGGTCTGACAAAACAGCCAGAACCGCCACGTGACCATCGGCTTGCTGAGTGGTAAAAAAGTTCCTCCGTCCTTTGGTCAGTGCTATCTCGTTGATGCCGATGACGCCCAACTCGTTGACCTCGTCCTAGTTCACGCCGACGTGAACACCACGCTCAATGACTCGCTAATTTGGGAGCCTACAAAAATCCCATTGCTTGAGCGATGGGGTTTTTCGGTGTATACTGGTGTCAGGTTTGCCGTGCGTTTCGTGGGGAAAAAGAATCCAAGTTTATTTGCCGGTGGTTTGGAGGAGAACATGGCTGAACTGGAACAGATAGAAAAGGCACTGCGAGAGAGCGAGGAACGCTTTCGCACACTGGTGGAAAATGTGCCGGTTGGAGTGTTTCGCACCACACCGGGACCCAAAGGAGAATTTCTGATGGTGAACCCGGCCTTTCTCAATATGTATGGCTTTGACTCTACGGAAGCACTTGAGGGGAAAAGTGTAGCCGACCTGTATGCCAACCCCGACGAGAGAAAGATGTTTTCGGATCGCATACTAGCCCAGGGCAGCGTGACCGGGGCCGAACTCCGATTGAAGAAAAAAGACGGCTCGCTCTTCTGGGGTTCAGTCACAATTAAAGCAATACGTGACGAAAACGGCCCGGTCGCTTACTTTGATGGTGTCATCGAGGACATCACCGCGCGTAAGCGGGCCGAGGACTTGATCCGTGCACAACACGACCTGGCCCTGCAACTTGGCGCTGCGGTCGGACTGGACGAGACGCTGCGTCTGTGCGTCGAAGCGGCGATACGCGGCACAGAAATGGACGGCGGAGGAGTCTATCTCGTCGACGAAATCTCGCGAGATCTGAACCTGGCGTTTTCTACGGGGCTATCCCCTGAATTTATCGCAGCGACGTCCCACTATGATGTGGACGCGCCCAACACACGCCTGATTATGGAAGGTCGACCGATCTATATCCAGTATCAGGACTTGGATGTGCCGATGGACGAGACCAGGCGGCGCGAGGGACTGCGCGTCATTGCCATTCTCCCGGTCTCCCACGAAGGTCGAGTGATCGCCTGCATGAACATCACCTCGCGCTCTCTCGACCAGGTACCCACAGCCACCCGCGATACATTGGAGACCATCGCTGCCCAGATCGGCAGTTTTGTCGCTCGCGCGCGAGCCGAGGAAGCGTTGCAGGAGAGCAAGCAATTTCTCCAGAGTGTCTTTGACGGTATCCAAGACGGGATCAACGTGCTTGATACAGACTTGAATCTCGTTCGGGTAAACGCCTGGATGGAGAGGATGTACGCATCGCAAATGCCGCTGCAAGGTAAAAAGTGTTACTCGGTTTACCCGCAGAGAGAATCCCCATGCCCCTGGTGCCCGGCGCTCTCCACCTTGGATACGGGTAAAGTGCACAGCGAGGTCGTTCCCTATCCGTCCGAACAAGATCCTGCCGGTTGGATCGAGCTGTCGGCGTTTCCCCTAAAAGATGCGGCAGGGCGCGTGGTGGGTATCATCGAACACGTCAAAGACATCACCGAGCACAAGCAAGTGGAGGAGGCCCTCAGAGCCAGTGAAGAAAGATTCAGAACGCTGTTCGAGTTGTCGCCGTATGCCACAGTCTACACGGATCTGGAGGGAAACATCCTGGCGTGCAATCAGGAATTCGTCAACATGCACGGGCTGGATGGGGATACCGAGGCGCAGGTAGGTAAAAACGTCGCCGAGTTATTCTCTGAAAAAGAGCGGCCCTTTCTATTCTCGCTCCCCAACAAAACGGTCGAAAAAAGTGCAATCGAGGGACCCATCGAGTATACTATGTTGAGAGAGGATGGTACAGCGTTCCCTACAGAAACCAAGAGCACGCTGATCAGAGACCAGGACGGGAAGCCTGTGGCTATCCTCGGCATAGCATATGACATCACTGAGCGTAAGCGGGCAGAGGCCGAGCGGGAACATTTGCTGGCGCAAATCCAAGAGCAGGCCCGGCGGGTGCAGCAGATCGTGGATACTGTGCCGGAAGGCGTGTTCTTGCTGAACGCTGACGGCCAGGTCATCCTGGCCAACCCGCTGGCGGAAAGAGAGCTGGTTGCTCTGGCCGATGCCAAAGTGGGAGACACGCTCACCCACCTGGGCGACCGACCGTTGGCGGAACTTTTGACCTCTCCTCCCCAGGGGTTGTGGCATCCTGTGAAAGCGGATAGACGGAGCTTTCAGGTCATTGCCCGTCCGATGGAAAGCGGCCCGGAAACCCAGAATTGGGTGCTGGTCGTCCGCGACGTCACCCAGCAGCACGAGATGGAACGGCGCGCCCAGCAGCAGGAACGGCTGGCCGCCGTGGGACAACTGGCCGCCGGGATCGCCCACGACTTTAACAACATCCTGGCTACCGTCATTCTCTACGCTCAGATGTCGGCGCGGGAGGAAGGAATTCCCACCCGCGTCCGGGAGCGCATGGAGACGATCAACGAGCAGGCCCGGCACGCGACGCGTCTGACGCAGCAGATTCTCGACTTTAGCCGGCGCGCGGTGCTCGAACGGCGCCCGATGGACCTGTTGATTTTCCTGAAGGAGCAGATCAAGCTACTGGAGCGCACGCTGCCAGAAAGTATCCAGATCGAGCTGAGTTACGGGCCGGACGAGTATGCGATCCACGCCGACCCGACGCGCATACAACAGATGGTGATGAACCTGTCCGTCAACGCGCGGGATGCCATGTCAGAGGGAGGTAACCTGCGCATCAAGTTGGAGCGGATCCAGATCGAGGACGGCCAAGAGCCGCCACTGCCCGAAATGGAGCCTGGGGAGTGGATCGAGCTACAGGTGACGGATACCGGCAGTGGCATTCCGCCCGACATTCTGCCGCACATCTTTGATCCCTTTTTCACCACCAAACCGGTCGGCGTTGGGACGGGATTGGGTCTGGCCCAGGTATGGGGGATTGTGACGCAGCACGAGGGCCACATCGACGTGACCACCAGGATCGGAGAAGGGACGACGTTCACCATCTATCTGCCTCCCTTGTCGATAGCTCCATTGGAAGAGCTGCCTCTGGAAACGGAAGCCCTCTTCCAAGGAGAAGGGGAAACGATATTGGTGGTGGAGGATAACGAGACCATGCGGAAGGCGCTGGTAGAGACCCTGGCGCTGCTCAACTATCGCGTGCTGGAGGCGGCGAACGGTCTTGAGGCCCTGGCGCTCCTGGAGCAAAACCCTTTCCAGCCCGCAGAGGGAGAAGAGATCGCGCTGGTCTTGAGCGACATGGTCATGCCAGAGATGGGAGGACAGGCGTTGCTCAACGCAATGAGAGAGCGCGGCCTATCCCTGCCGGTGGTGGTGTTGAGCGGCCATCCGGTGGAGAACGAACTAAAAAACCTGCGCGCGCAGGGGTTGGCGGGGTGGCTGCTCAAGCCCCCGCGCCTGGAGGAACTGGCGCAGTTGTTGGCGCAGGCGTTGAATCGCTGATGCGCTGATGATGCTGAGGCTCGCTGAATCGCAGGGGTTTTTCAAGGCATCAGTGAGATCAATCTGTGGGAGTTTCGAGAACCGTCATGATGGCAGCAAGAGACAGTTGTTCTGTCTTTTCGTGCCACTCGGCAAAAGAGAGCGCCCCCTTTACTAAATTCAATGTCTCGCCAACCCGCACGCCGAACATAAAAACAGTGTCGCCTGGCGGCTTACCATCCCAAGGCAAATCAGGATATCGTTGGATTAACAAAAGTTCACTTACAGTACACTCTTCGTTTCCGATATGTACTGTTTCCAAAGGAGCATCCAACGATACCAAGACGGCAGCATCCCACTTAAACACTCCTCTGTCCGTGCCAAGTGTATAATCTTGCTCTACCACCCAATACGATGCAAGGACACCCTTGACTTGTTTTCCTCTACTCCATCGGGACGGCGCGTTATAATCCCCGATGAAGCCAAGCAATGTGCCTGGCTCAATCTTGAGTTCCCTAAACGATTCTGGGTTCACAATCCTCCTCCTAGCGATAGAAGGTGTCGCTCCCTTTTCCCACTATGGCGCGTAGCCTCATCCCGCCCCATCCCAACAATACGTACAAACCCTTTCCTTCGGCAAACCAATCGCCTCGATCATATCCGGCACCGTCTGATACTTCAGGGAGGTGAGATTCAGGCGATTCCGAATGCGGTCCACCATCGCGCGGTACTTTTCTGAACTCGGATCGGCGTACGCTTCGAGAGAGACGTCGCCCCGGCCTTCCAGTTCGTGGATCGCCCGCCGACCGGCCAGCTCCAGCTCGGAGCGGGAGCGGGAAAAGTTCAGGAACTGGCAGGCGTGGATCAGCGGCGGGCAGGCCGGGCGCACGTGCACCTCCCGCGCGCCATAGTCGTACAGCCGTTGAACGGTCTCGTGCAACTGCGTGCCGCGGACGATGGAATCCTCGCAGAACAACAGCCGCCTCCCCTGGATCAACTCGCGGATCGGGATCAACTTCATCCGCGCCACCAGGTCGCGGACGGCCTGATCCGACGGCGTAAAGCTGCGCGGCCAGGTGGGCGTGTACTTGACGAACGGCCGGCAGTAGGGAATCTGAGCCTGGTTGGCATAGCCGATGGCGTGGGCGATGCCGGAATCGGGGACGCCGGCGACCATATCCACCTCCACGTCGTCGTTGCGGGCCAGGGCCGCGCCGCTGCGGTAGCGCATATCCTCGACGTTTCGCCTCTCGTAGCTGGAGGCCGGGTAGCCGTAATAGACCCACAGGAAGGCGCAGATCCGCAAATGGTCTCCCGGCGCGGCTCGCTGCTCGATAGATTCGGGCGTCAGCAATACGATCTCGCCCGGCCCCAGTTCGTACTTGAAGCGATACTCCAGGTTGGGGAAGGCGCACGTCTCCAGCGAGACGGAGTAGGCGCCGTCCTTTTCGCCGATCACCAGCGGCGTGCGCCCCAGCCGATCGCGAGCGGCGTAGAGTCCGCGAGTGGTCAAGATCAGCAGCGAGCAGGAGCCGTCAATCGCCTCCTGCGCCCGCCGGATGCCCTCCTCGAACGTTGCCTCCTGATCGATCAGCGTCGAGACGAGTTCAGTGGGACTGACCTCGCCGCCGCTTGTCTCGGTAAAGTGTGTGGTATGCCGGTCGAACGCCTCATCCACCAATTGCTGGACGTTGTTGATCTTGCCGACCGTGCTGATCGCATAGTCGCCCAGGTGCGAGCGGATGATGAGCGGCTGACTTTCGGTGTCGCTGATGCACCCGATCCCCATGTTGCCGCTCATCTTTTGAATGTCGTCCTCGAACCTCGCGCGGAACTGGTTGTTCTCGATGCTGTGGATGAAGCGCGTGAAGCGCTTGCCGCTCCACACGGCCAGGCCGCCGCGACGGGTGCCCAGGTGCGAGTGATAGTCTGTCCCGTAAAACAAATCCTGTACGCAATCCTCTTTTGAAACTACGCCAAAAAGTCCCCCCATCGAAAGAACTCCTCATGATTTGGGTGTGTTTCAAATGGGTTGAGTAGTCGCGCTTTCCATAGCGCGCGGTATGGAAACCGCGACTACCTCCAAAACTGAAATGAAATGCACCCTTAATGATTCGAATCGTTTGAGACGTTGTTGATCTCAGCCAAGCCTAGCAATGAATTGCCCGGCTGAAATACAAAATGCGATGAAATCGCATTCGTTCCGAATCCGTTTCAACGGGTTTCCTGCACCAGCCGATGTCTTCAGATCGAGGTCTAACCCGGTTCAAACATCAGCTTACCTGTCTCGGTCAAAGCTGGCACAGGATACTCCCCGCTGAAACAGGCCCGGCAATGGCCCCTTGCCTCCGATCCAACGACCTCCTGCAACCCCTCCAGCGAAACGTAACCCAGGCTGTCCACCTCGAGGTGACGGGCGATCTCGTCCACGCTCATGCGGGCGGCGATCAGTTCCTCCCGCGTGCTCATATCCACGCCCATGTAACATTGGTGGCGGATCGGCGGTGAGGCCACCCGCATGTGCACCTCAGTCGCCCCGGCCTGGCGCAGCAGGGCGACGAGGGGGCCGCTGGTGTTGCCGCGCACGATCGAGTCGTCCACCACGATGATGCGCTTGCCCCGCAGGTCGACCAGAGGATTATACTTGAGCGCCACGCCCCGGCGGCGCAACCGGTCGTCGGGTTGGATGAAGGTCCGCCCGATGTAGCGGTTCTTGATCAACCCCTCACCGAACGGCACGCCAGAGGCGTTGGCGTACCCGATGGCGTGGGACGTGGCCGAGTCGGGCACGCCGATGACCATGTCCGCGTCGACGGGATGCTCCTGGGCCAACCGCGCTCCCAGGTGGCGGCGCACCCGGTGGATCGATTGTCCCTCCAGCAGCGAGTCGGGGCGGGCGAAGTAGATGTACTCAAAGATGCACAACGCCGAGCGGGCCGCCGCCTCCACGCCCTGCCACGAGGTGAGGCCGCTTTCGTCTAGGCGCACGATCTCGCCCGGCCGCACCTCCCGCACAAAGGTCGCCCCAATCGTCGCCAGCGCGCACGTCTCCGACGCTGTCACCCAGCCCTTCCCGTTCAACCGGCCCAGGCAGAGCGGGCGAAATCCCCAGGGGTCCCGCGCGCCATAGACCGCCTCCCGCGTGATGATCGTCAGCGAATAGGCGCCCTCTACGCGCTCCATAAAGGCCGTGATGCGCTCCTCCCACGCGCCGCCCGGCGCGCCGGCCAGCATCTGGGTGATCACCTCGCTGTCGGAGGACGAGATCAGCCCCACACCCTTGTCCAGCAGGTCTCGCCGCAGGGCGGGGGCGTTGGTCAGGTTGCCATTGTGGGCGATCCCCAGCGGACCCAGCGCCGTCTCGATCAGGTAAGGCTGAGCATTGCGCAGAAAGGAGGAGCCGGTCGTGGAGTAGCGGTTGTGGCCGATGGCCAGGTGGCCTTTCAGGTGATGCAGGTTTTCCTCGTTAAAGACCTGCGAGACCAGGCCCATCCCCTTGTGGATGTGAGCGATGCGGCCATCGGAGGTAGCGATACCGGCGCTCTCCTGCCCTCGGTGTTGCAGGGCATAGAGGGCGAAAAAGGCCAGCCGAGCTACCTGGACGCCGGGGGCATACATGCCGCAGACGCCACAGGCCTCTCGAGGCTTGTCTACAGATGTACGCATCGGCGTGTTCATTCCTGTAACGCAGCGTCGGCGTCGACGAGTCGCTGGCGCTGTTTCTCCTGCGCCTGCTGCACCTTCCGGCGCAGATCAGGTTCGATCAATCCCAACATCTTGGCCGCCAGCAGCGCCGCGCTTTCCGGCTCCAGCACCACCGCCGGGGCGATGCCCGACGGCATACGGAGGGAGGATAGCAGGTCGCCTCCGGCGAACTTTTCCGAATAGGGCGGGCAGGCGATGACGGGCGCGCTCACCTGGCCGTCCACCAGGCCGCTGAGGGCGTTGCTGCGCCCGGCCACGGTGATATAGACCTTGGGACGCGGGTCGGCCTCATACTCTTCCAGTAGATTCAGAATGTAGTGCGGCACTTTGTGGGCCGATCCCACGCGCATCTCCCAGGGAATGCCCAAGCTCTCTAGTGCGTCGGTAATTCGCTGGCCGATGGGTCTATCGCTGGGCGATCCCATTATGATAACGACGAACATTAACACATTCTCCTCTCGGACTCGAACTTTACGGCTTTCCTTTTATAGAAACCCCTTTAACACGCTGGCGATGCGTTGATCGGCCGGATACGAGCCTGGCTCAAAAACCTGACCGGTCAACTTTTCGTAGCAGGTGATGTAGCGCTTGCTGACCCGGACGATCAGGTCGTCGGTAGCGGCAGGCGGCTCGCCGTCGCCGCGATACCCGCGCTCGGCGTACCACAGTCGCAGGACCGCCTTGTCAAAGTTTTCTGGCTCCTGGCTGCTTGCGATCCGCTCCCCGTAGCTTTCGGCCAACCAGAAACGACTGCTATCCGGCGTATGTACCTCGTCGATGATCATCAGTGTGCCGTCAGGTGCGCGCCCGAATTCGTACTTGGTGTCCACCAGGATCAGCCCGCCTCGTTGGGCGATCTCCTGTCCGCGCTTGAAGATGGCGAGCGACGCAGCCTGCACCTGTTCCCACGTCTCCGCGTCCATCAGCCCGAGATCGACCACTTCGGCGCAGGTGATGCGCTCGTCGTGCTCGCCCGCGCGGCCCTTGGTGGTGGGCGTGATGATCGGATCGGGCAATTGCTCGTTTTTTCTCATCCCATCGGGAAAGTCATATCCGTAGATATGGCGTTCTCCCAACGAGTAGCGGTACCAGAGGGCCGTCTTGGTCTCGCCGCTGATATAGCCGCGCACGACGACCTCCACCGGCAGCATCGCGCACTCGTGCACCAGGCTGACGTTGGGGTCGGGCACGGCGATGATGTGATTGGGGATCAGGTCGGCGATCTGCTCGAACCAAAAGGCGCTGAGTTGGTTGAGCACCTGGCCTTTGAAGGGTATCCGCGTCAATATGACGTCGAACGCAGAGAGACGATCGGTGGTCACGATGAGGCGGCGTTCGTCGGGCAGGAAGAACAGATCGCGCACCTTCCCCTGTTCCCGGCCAAAGGGCCAGTCCAGATCGACGGTGTCGAGGGCTTGTGGAATATAGTTGAGCAACGTAGTTTGATCGAGCATAATGTCTCCTTCTGGTCTTTCAAATGTGTGGACGGCTATAACTTGGTGGTCTTCATTGTACACGGTTTCGACCTTCTTGTACAGTGCTGGTTGGTCAGTGGCTTTTGTTAAAGCGATGCCTCGGCGGCGGGCCTCATAAAATACTCTGAGAGGCGTGCTTGACAATTAGAACATTCGTTCATATAATAGTAGTGGAGGCTTTGGATGGATGCATTGGCAAAACTCAAACTGCTGGGACCACCGACCTGCTTTGAACCCGCCGAAGAGACCGGGATGCCCCAAACACCCACTCGTGAGTATGACGATCTCTCCGGCGCTATCCACAATGCCGTCATGCCCAATGGGAAGCGCATCGCGTTGCTCAAAACGATGCTTACCTCCGCCTGCGAGCGAGACTGCACCTACTGCGCTTTCCGCCAGGGACGCGATTTTCGCCGGGCTAACTTTACGCCGGACGAACTGGCTGCCCTTTTTATGCGATTACATCGAAAGGGCGTCGCCGAGGGTCTCTTTCTCAGTTCCGGCCTGGCTGGAGGCGGTCCTCGCATCCAGGACCGTCTGATCGCCACGGCAGAAATCCTGCGCCACCGCTATGAATTCCAGGGGTACATTCACCTCAAGGTCATGCCCGGCGCGGAGCGGGATCAGATTGCAGCGGCGATGCGTCTAAGCGACCGGGTCTCGGTCAATCTGGAATCGCCCAACGCCGAGCGACTCGCTCGATTGGCCCCGCGCAAGATCTTTGCCGAAGAATTGCTCCAGCGGCTTTGTTGGATCGAGGAGGTTCGGCGAGAGGAACCGGGACGGTGGCCCAGTTCCACGACTCAGTTTGTCGTCGGCGCGGTTGACGAAAGCGATCTAGAGATCCTGACCACGACCGAGTTCCTGCACCGGCAGGCGGGCCTGGCGCGAGCTTACTTTAGCAGCTTTACCCCCGTGCCAGACACGCCGCTGGAGAATCAGTCGCCCAGCTCGCCGCTGCGCGAGCATCGGCTTTACCAGTCCTCCTTCCTCCTGCGCGACTATGGGTTCACCGTCGAGGAACTCCCTTACGACGCTGGCGGCAACTTGCCGCTCGAAAGCGACCCCAAGCTGGCCTGGGCGCAGCAGCACCTGACCCACGCCCCGGTCGAGGTGAACACCGCCCACAAGCGCGATCTTTTGCGTGTGCCTGGCATCGGTCCCAAGGGCACCGAGCGTATCCTGCGCGAGCGGCGGCGCGGCCGATTGCGCGCCCTGACCGACCTGCGCAAGATCGGGGTCGTGACAAAGCGGGCCGCCCCCTACATTCTGCTGGATGGCCGCCGCCCAGTCCATCAACTGCCGCTGTTCTCGACGTTCTAGCTTTCCCCAAATTGACTTTCAGCATATTGCCCTTATAATGGGATCGTCCACACTGTGGACGATCCAAGAAGAGATCATTACTTGCAATCAGAGACCGACCATGAAACAGTTGTTCGCTACCATCATATTACTGGCCGCCATGCTACTTTTACTCGCAATGGGTCTTCATCACGCTCAAGCGCAAGAGAGCGATTTCTCCTCGCCACCTGCACCGACGCCGCCTGGCTCCCCATCAGCGCCGCTCATCGTAGGCGGCACAGAGGCAATACCGGGTGCCTGGCCCTGGCAGGTGGCATTGGTTGAGGGTGGCGCCACAGATTTTTACCCTGACGTACAGTTCTGCAGTGGATCGCTCATTGATGAAGAGTGGGTACTGACGGCTGCACATTGCGCCACGACGGAGTATGGCGATCCGCTCTCACCCTCGGAGGTAGACGTGATCGCGGGAATCCACAACCTCAATACCCCAGAACAGGGATACCAACAGCTTGCAGTGGCCGAGGTTATCGTGCACGAAAATTATGACGACTGGACAGTTGATAACGACATTGCTCTGCTGCGATTGGCCAGCCCGGCCACGTTGGAGGTCACACAAGGGTTAACCGTTGGTCTCATTTCGCTGGTTGGCGACGACGTAGGCAGTCTGGCAGGTATTACGGCTACGGTCACTGGATGGGGCACTCGTTCAGAGCCTAGTCTGGATTACCCGGAAACGCTCCACCAAGTTCAAGTGCCCATCATCACCAACAGTCAATGTGAAAGTTGGTACGACGGCTGGGTGACGGCCAACATGCTCTGTGCTGGCTTTGCAGAAGGGGGCAAAGATGCCTGTTATGGTGATAGTGGAGGCCCGCTGATGGTACCTGACGATCCGGACTATCAGGGCTGGAAATTGGCAGGCATCGTCAGTTGGGGAATAGGATGTGCTAAGCCTGAGCAGCCAGGCGTCTATACCAGGGTGTCACAGTATATTGATTGGATCAAGACCAAGAGCGGGGTCGGTGAGAGTGCAACGGTGGCAAGCATCACGCCGGCCAGCGGAGTCAACACCGGCACCATCCACATTACCAACCTGGCCGGCGGCAACTTTAAGGTCGGAACCGCCGTCGAGCTGACCCAATCGGGCCGGACACCCATCATCGCCGCCAACGTGACTGTGGTGAGCGAGACCCAGATCGTCTGCGATTTTGACCTGAAAGGAGCTGCTATCGGCCCATGGAACGTGGCAGTCGCCAACCCAAGTGCTCCGAGCGGGACACTGACCGATGGCTTCACAGTGACCGCTCCTGTTCTGCCAGATGTCAGCATCGCCAAACAAGTCATCGGTCGCGACTGGAAACCCGGCGATCCGATCACCTTCACCCTCACCCTCGCCAATCACGGCGATGGTGTGGCTTCGACCGTGATCGTCACGGATGACTTGCCGGCAGAAGTCGTAACCCCAACCTTTGCCAGCACGCTCGCTATCACACCAACTTCCGTCTTCTCCTACGTATGGAACGTCGAGCCGCTGGGGGAGAATACAAGCGGCACCATCACTATCTGGGGCCAGATCGATCCTGGTCTGAAAGGTGGCTTTTTATTCGTCAACACGGCCACGATCTCGGATACAAAGGACAGCACGCCCGACAACAACACCGATAGCGTGACTGTGATGGGAAAACTGTTCGAGGTTTATCTGCCCATCGTGCTAAAGTGGTAAATTATGATGCTGCGTTCTATCTGACGCCCCCATGCTCAAGGCAACAACTCACGGTCCTATCACGCGCATTCACCTGGAACGGACGATTCTTGGTCGCCCTTTCACCGTCGAGGTCTACCTGGTGGACGGTCTGCTGATCGACACCGGTTGCCCGGTCACGTCCTCTGAACTGGTCGCCTGGTGCCGCGAGCGAGCTATCCGGCAGGTGGTCAACACCCATCACCATGAAGATCACGTTGGAGGAAACCGCGCGCTCCAGAAAACGTTGGGTCTGCCCATCGCGGCTCCCCGGGAGGCGCTCCCTATCCTGGCAAATGCCCCGCGTCTTCCTCTCTACCGCCGGATTGTCTGGGGGCAGCCGGGCCGTGTGATGGCGAATCCGCTGGGAGATATCGTGGAGACGGAACATCATCGTTTCGAGGTACTCCCCGCCCCCGGTCATTGCCCCGATCACGTCTGTCTCTTTGAGCGCGAGCGAGGCTGGCTTTTCAGCGGCGACCTGTTTATCCACGAGCGGGTGCGCTACCTGCGGGCCGACGAGAAGGCCCAGGATACCCTGGAGTCACTGCGGCGGATGCTGGCGCTTCGTCCCCGATTGCTGGTTTGCTCCCACGCGGGCCTGGTCGAGGACGCTTGCGGGGCGCTCAAGCGCCGGATCGCCTATTGGGAGAGCCTGGCCGAGCAAGCGCGGGCGCTGAGGCGGGAGGGACTTTTGCTGCGAGAGGCGACCGATCGGCTTCTGGGGCCCAAGGATATGCTGTTTTACCTCACCTGGGGTCAGTTCTCCAAGCTCAATCTCATCCGTTCGTTGCTGGAGGAGGGGGCGTGCGAAAATAAATGAGACGAGGTAGAATTACCCGATGAAACCGAAATATACGATTCCTTTATTCAGCTTGGCACACTTCAGCCATCACCTCTCCACCGGAGTGCTTGTTCCTCTGCTGCCTCTGTTGCGCCAGGATCTCGGTCTCAACTACTTTCAAGCCGGGGTATTGGTCTCCTCGTTCAGCCTGTCCTACGGCTTTGGCCAACTCCCAATGGCTCTTCTGGCCGACCGGTTCAGTCCCGTCCTTCTCATCGTGATCGGTCTGATCGGCACCTCCCTTTCGTCGGTGGCCGTAAGCCTCACCCATACCTATTGGCAGATGATCCCTTGCTTTATCATCCTGGGGCTATTGGGAGCCACCTACCACGCTCCGGCGGCGTCGTTTCTTTCGCAGTTGGTTCCAAAGGCCCAGCGAGGGCGATCCCTGGGCACCCACACCATCGGCGGCAGCGCCAGCTTTCTCCTCACCCCCGTGATAGCCGTAGCCATCGCCACGCAGACCAGCACCTGGAGATTGTCGTTTCTCCTGCTGGCAATCCCTGCCCTGGTGATGGGTATATTTCTGTGTTTCGTCGCTTGGAAATCCCGCGAGGTCGGGCAGATCACCGAGGAGGCTCAATCCAATCCATCAACAGGTGGCTCCAACTGCGGGGATAATATCACAGATGAGCCAGAGTCTACCATCACCTGGAGCCAGATTATCCGCGCTATCGGCATTCTGGCCATGATCTCGATAACGATACAAATAGTTTTCTCCAGCGTTCACTCCTATTTGCCCCTGTACCTGGTGGACCGTCACGGTATCGCCCCGGAGTATGCGGGAATCATGGTCGGCCTTGTGGCCGGGGCAGGTATCGTGGGGGCGCCTCTGGGAGGCGCCCTCTCCGACCGAATGGGGCGCAAGAAGGTTATCCTGCTCTCCCTTTCGCTGGCCGGCCCTTTGCTCTTTGCTGTGATACAAGCGCCATCCAACTTGTGGTTGCCGCTTTTGCTACTCGTCTATGGCGCGATCATCAGTACCCGCATGCCCGCCATGGAATCCCTCATCGCCGATGTGGTTCCATCTCAACGGCGGGCCACTGTGCTGGGCATCTATTATCTCACAGGCCAGGAGACGGCGGGCATCATCACCCCCTTGGTAGGCCATATCATCGACCAGAACGGCCCCAGCCCTGCCTTTACCGGGCTGGCTTTGGGATTGTGCGTCGTCTCGGCAATCGCTCTGATCTTGAGGAAGCGCATCTAATTGAGTAGAGTGTGTTTCATTTCGGTTGGAGGTAGTCGCGGTTTCCATACCGCGCGCTATGGAAAGCGCGGCTACTCACATCATTTGAAACACACCCAATTGAGTAAACGCAAAGACTGATGGAAAAATTCAAATCATCTTCCCGCTTCATTGGTAGGGTTATTCAGGTCACACACGATCAACCGCCCTCGCTAGAGAAGAAACCAGGGCCGCCGGACGGTTTCACCTGGGAGGAAAAGACCTATCGTGTCGTGGCGGTGCTCAAGGAGTGGCACGACTATCGCCAACGCGGCAAGACGGCGGCCTTTTACACCAAGGAGCGCGGTTCCTTTCGGGCCAAGGCGGCCGAGCGGCGCGGCTCCTGGGGGGTAGGGCGAGACTATTACCAGGTGCGCACCGATACGGGGGAAGTGTTCGAGCTGTACTACGATCGTACTCCCAAGGGGAGCAAACACCAGAAAGGAAGCTGGGTCCTGTATTGTCAAATACTGGAGGAATCGTGAAAGCAGAAGAGATTCTGCACCGACGGGAGTTCAACTACCGCCGCACCCCCGAGCGACGGGTCCACACGGTGGAGGAGGCTCGCGCCTTTGTCAAAGAGGTGGGCTTTTGCCACTTTTGGCCCATCAAGGGAGTGGAAACGCCCAACCTGTTCCACGCCATCGCCGGGAGAGTGCGGCCTGTGCCGATGGAGCACGGCGATCCTGACCTCAGCAAGTGTTGGGGCTGGAAGGACAGCTCGTTGGATAAAAAGTGGTGGTATTATGGCAAGCTCCTGCGCAGACGCGCTACACTGGTTTCGCTGGACTTGCTCCCCGCGTTTTATGCTTGCAGCGAGAACTGTGGCTCCCTGGACGACTACCTCCAGGAGTACACCGATGGGCTGACGACCGCCGAGGCCAAGGCGATCTACGAGGCGCTTCTGGAGCACGGGCCATTGAACACGATCCGGCTACGCCGGGAGGCGCGTATGAGCGCTGAGAGTGCCAAATCCCGCTTTGATCGGGCGCTGGTGGAATTACAGATAGGACTCGAGGTGCTTCCCGTCGGCGTGGCCGAAGCGGGCGCCTGGCGATATGCATTTATCTACGATATTCTCCAGCGACACTTTCCCGAACTACCGGAACAAGCGCGGCGGATCAAGCGGAGTGAGGCTCGACGCATCCTGGTAGCGCGGTACCTCGAAAACGTAGTCGCCATAGATCAAAAGATGATCGGCAAGGTGTTTCACGTCCTCAAGTGGACATCCACAGAACTTGAGCGCACAATAGTCACCTTGCTCCAGGAAGGCACGGTTCAAAAAGTGCAGATCAAAGGAGTGAAGTATCCTCATCTTCTTTCAACCCACTCCCTGGACAGCGAACCATAGTTTTTTGAACATCAACCTTGGATCTATCTGTGCTTGCAGCAATGGCTGCCTTGACCATCTTGCTCAATACTGTAACAAGCAGAATTTCTCGAACGCAGGCCTCGCACTGGCGGCTTTTTGAATAGCATAAATCCACGCTGTTTGCATTTTCTCTCTTCTGCCGTGCTGTTGTCCTTTAGTAAAAATCTCACACTCATGATTTATCTTACATTTGACCTTTGGCGCTATATGCGCTAGAATTGAAAGTTGGCCTATGCCGTCGCCTACATCGGTGGTGCTGGTTAGAGCCGCATCTGGCGTTGGCGCGCTGGATGCGGCTCGCTTCTTGTTGAAAGTATCGCTCTACCTCACAGCTTTCGCCACCGAAGGCTACTTTTTCAAGCGGCGCAACCAACGAGGCCATTAGTTGAGGCGTGTATTGGCCATGCACTATGGAGAGATTGTGATTGCGCACCAAAAGGGCACTCTGGTGGCGGTGAAGACAATGGACTTACTCGTGGACAAAATGAAGAATGAGGACTGGAATGCGGTCCGCTCCATCTACCGCGAGGGCATCGCCACGGGCAACGCGACTTTTGAGACAAGTGTGCCGGAGCGGGAGGTTTGGAACAAAAACCACCGGCGCGATTGCCGGCTCGTCGCCAGAAAAGGGGAGCAGGTGATCGGCTGGGCCGCGCTCAGTCCGGTCTCGAGCAGGCGCGTGTACGCTGGCGTCGCCGAGGTGAGCGTCTACGTCGCGGCCTCGGAGAGAGGCAAGGGCGTGGGAAAGGCTCTGCTCCGCGCGCTCGTCGAGGAATCGGAGCGCCAGGGGATCTGGATGTTGCAGGTGGGCGTCTTTCCCGAGAACGTCGCCAGTGTCTCTCTGCACAAACAGTATGGGTTTCGAGATGTCGGGCGCCGAGAACGGCTTGGCCAGATGCGGCCCGCCGCAAAGAGCGCGGCGGGTGGCGCTTGGAGAGACGTCATCTTGATGGAGCGGAGGAGTCAAGTCACGGGCGTCTAGCGAATTGGACATAGTGGTGAATTATGTGCTTATAGCTCTCTCTGGACATCCGTCATTCCGAGTAAACCACAACGCCGCGGTGTTGTTCAGTGAGCAAGAAACTATGCGTATTCGTCACCCTGAGCGGAGCCGAAGGGGCCTGCCCTGAGCTTGTCGAAGGGTCTCCACGCTCGACAATGGAGATTTCTCGATTCCCTACGGTCACTCGAAATGACGCAAATCGAGGATCGCTTTGCCTTTTTTTCTCGTCCAAGCACATAATTCAAGACTGTCTCGCGAATTGGATGAGAACGGAATAACACAGGAGGAAACCAATGGAATTCACTTACGATGCGTATTGCGGATTGTATTGCGGCGCTTGCACCATCATGCTCGCCAATCAGAACGGCGAGTTGGAATCTCTCGCCAAGCAATGGGAAATGAAGGTCGATGACCTAAAGTGCTTTGGATGCAAGAGTGGGCAAGTGGCCATCTTTTGCACTGACTGCGAGATCAAAGCCTGCGCCGAGGACAAACAACTCGACTTTTGCTTTCAATGTGACGAATTTCCCTGCGCTCGTATGATCGAGTTCAGAGACGACGAAAAATACCCGTACCACCAGGTCGTGTTCAACAGCCTGGAGGATATACGTCAAAAAGGAATTGACACGTGGTTAAAAGAACAGGACGCTAGATGGAGCTGCCCGAACTGCGGCGAGAGGTTTGCCTGGCGGGACGAAGTTTGTAAGCACTGCGGGGGCGCTGTGTCAAACTACACAGCGGACCTCTAACGCGGGAGTGGTCATACTTTCTAACGTTGACAGCCAAAGGAGAACGACAAAATGATCGCCAAACGAGCAAAAGAGATCGCACCTTTTCTCGTCATGGATGTCCTTGAGAGGGCGCGGACGATGGAACAGGAAGGCACCCATATCATCCACCTGGAGATCGGGGAGCCTGATTTCGACACGCCGCAATGCGTCAAAGACGCTGCAAGCAAGGCGCTTGAGCAAGGGCGTACCCATTACACCCATAGCCTCGGCGACCGGGCGCTCAGGGAGGCCATCAGCCAGTATTACCTAGAGACGTACAACGTATCGGTGCACCCGGATCAGATCGTGGTCACGTCCGGCACGTCGCCGGCCATGTTCCTCGTGTTTTCGGCGCTGCTCGAACAAGGCGACCAGGTGATCATTTCTGACCCGCACTATGCTTGCTATCCTAATTTCATCAAATTTGTGCAAGGTGTTCCCGTGACCGTTCTGGTCTATGAAGAGGACGGCTTTCAATATCGGCCCGAAAGTATCGAGGAAAAGATCACGGACAGGACCAAGGCCATATTCATCAACTCTCCCTCCAATCCAACCGGAAACCTGCTCTCCGAAAGCCGCATGCAGGCCATCGCCGAATTCTCGCCGCTCATCGTCTCGGACGAGATCTATCACGGCCTCGTCTACGAGGGCCAGGAGCGCTCCATCCTGGAATTCACCGACAACGCTTTCGTCCTGAACGGCTTCTCAAAGCTGTACGCCATGACCGGGCTGCGGCTCGGCTATCTCATCGCGCCCCAGGCGTTCATCCGGCCCATCCAGAAAATCCAGCAGAACTTTTTCATCTCCGCCAATTCCGTCGTCCAGATGGCCGGGATCGCCGCGCTCGAGGGGTCGGCGGAGGACGTGGCACGGATGAAGCATATCTACAACGAGCGCCGGCAATACATCGTCAAACGTCTCAAGGAGCTGGGCTTTGGCATCGCGGTCGAGCCGACAGGGGCCTTTTACGTATTCGCCAACGCCAGGCACCTGTCGGGAGATTCGTACAAACTCGCTTTCGACATCCTGGAAAAGGCTCGCGTGGGTGTAGCGCCTGGCATTGATTTCGGGAGCAATGGCGAGGGCTACCTCCGGTTCTCGTACGCCAACTCGCTGGAGAACATCGCCGAGGGATTGGACAGAATCGAGCACTATATCGAGCAGCTTGGGTGAGGTGGATGATGAAAATCTATGGCCGCACGTCCGTTCACGAATTTCTGGGCGATTTTGTCGTCTACCGCAACCTGGCGCCGGTTGACCCGCGCCTGCCGCCGCTGGCCGAGATTCGCCCACACGTGGGGCTGCCGGAGGGCGTCATCCCGCGCAAGAGCCAGCCGGAGTACGCCCGCGTGATGGCCCACCTGCTGCGGCAGGCGCGGGAGTTGGACGCGCCCAGCGTCTCCATCGAGCGATTGGTCTACGTGGGCGACACGCGGATGAACGACGGCACTGCCTTTGCCAACTTGTGCCGCGCTGGGGATTGGCCTGGCCTGGCCTTTATCGGATCCGAGAAAAGCGATCCGGCACAGGTGGAGGTCGTCGAGCAAGACGCGCAAAGCGCGGGCACACTCTACCTGTCGAATCGCTGGGCGGCGCTTCCCGATTTCGACCGCTTTTGCCGCGAGCGAGGGTTCCCACTGGATGAGCGGACGGCCGTGATCGTCGACCTGGACAAGACGGCGCTGGGTGCGCGCGGGCGCAACGATCACGTCATCGACCGGGCGCGGGTCGAGGCGGTGCGTCGCACTGTCGGCGATTTACTGGGGGAGAGCTTTGATCCAGAGGGCTTTCAGGTCGCGTATGATCAACTCAACCAGGTCGAGTTCCATCCCTTCACCACCGACAATCAAGATTATCTTGCTTACATCTGCCTGATCCTGGGCAGCGGCCTGTACCAGTTGGAGCCGCTGGTAGCCGAGGTTCGTGCGGGGCGCATGACGACCTTTGACCAGTTCATCGACGAGGTGAACGACCGCGCCGCCGACCTGCCCGCCGACCTGCGCCGCATCCACTCCAGCGTTTACACGTTCGCGCAGCAAGGCGACCCCACACCTTTCAAAGCCTTCCGCTACAACGAGTTCGAGACCACCGTCGGGCGGATGGGCCATCTGGACGACGACGCAGCGGTCGCGGAGTTGCTGCAAGAGGAAATCGTCATCACCCAGGAGGTGCGAGAGGTGGCGCTCAAATGGCGAGCAGAGGGCGCGTTGCTCTTTGGCCTGTCGGACAAGCCCGACGAAGCCTCGATCCCAACGGACGATCTGATCGCCCAGGGCTACCGGGCCATCCACCAGGTGGAGACGCACGCAGTAGGAGATGATCGATAAGGTAGATTGGTAGCGTGTGCCCCCCAATGTACCAGGAAAGGAGTGTTTTCCCATGACGTATCACAGTTGGTTCGAATGTATTCGCGGTTGTGGCCGCCGCTATTCCATCTATGACGTCGTCTATCGCTGCGAGGATTGCGGGGGCTTGCTGGAAGTGGAACACGATCTGGTAGCGCTCAAAGATCGCAACGCGGCGGCGTGGATGCACCTGTTCGACCGGCGGACGCGGACGAACGAGTGGCCCTATGGCAGCGGCGTGTGGAGCAAGAAGGAGTGGGTCTGCCCCCAGGTGGAGGATGAGAACGTCGTCTCAATGTACGAAGGCCACTCGAACTGTTTCTGGGCTGAGCGGTTGGGGCAAAAGATCGGCGTGCCCGACCTGTGGGTCAAGCTGTGCGGCAACGGCCACACCGGCTCGTTCAAAGACCTGGGGATGACGGTGCTCGTCTCGGTGGTGCGGCAGATGATTGCCGACCACAAAGCAGGTCGGGCCGACCACAAAGCAGGTCGGGCCGATGGGAAGCCGATCCGGGCAGTGGCCTGTGCGTCCACCGGCGATACATCGGCGGCGCTGGCGGCTTATGCTGCCGCGGCGAACATCCCCGCCGTCGTCCTGCTGCCCCGGGGCAAGGTCTCGACCGCGCAACTGATCCAACCCATCGCCAACTGCGCGCTGGTGCTGGCGCTCGACACTGATTTCGACGGCTGTATGGAGATCGTGCGCGAGCTGACCACCGATCCGACCATCTACCTGGCGAACTCGATGAACTCGCTGCGCATGGAGGGGCAAAAGACGATCGGGATCGAGATCGTCCAGCAGTTCGATTGGAGCGTGCCGGATTGGATCGTCATCCCCGGGGGGAACCTGGGCAACGTCAGCGCGCTGGGCAAGGGCTTGTTGATGATGAAGGAATTGGGCCTGATCGACAGACTGCCGCGCATCGCCTGTGCCCAGGCGGAACGGGCGAACCCGCTCTATCTGAGCTACCGGACCGGCTTTGCGGACTACCACCCGGTCAAGGCGCAAAAGACACTGGCCAGCGCCATCCGGATCGGCGATCCGGTCAGCTACGAGCGGGCGGTCAAGATACTCGAAACCTTTGACGGGATCGTCGAGCAAGCCAGCGAGGACGAATTGGCGAACGCCGCCGCCCGCGCCGACCGGACGGGGATGTACTGCTGCCCGCACACCGGCGTCGCGCTGGCAGTGCTCTTCAAGTTGATCGAGCGCGGCGAGGTAAAGTCGTCCGACCGGGTAGTGGTGATCTCGACCGCGCATGGGCTCAAGTTCACCGATTTCAAGGTCGGCTATCACGAGCAGACGTTGGACGGCGTCATCGCTCGCCACGCCAATCCGCCGTTGGAGTTGCCCGCCAGCTACGACGCGGTGAGCGAGGCGATTGATCAGGCGTTCGACAACTAAACAGCGTGTGGATGGCGACGACCTGTGTCTTTGCAAAAGGAGTGCAGGATGGGAAAAATAAAGCGGACAAACGGCGTCCGAGTGCACTACAATTCTCCGGTGATCCTGACGTTTTCCATCGTCGTCATCTTCGTTCGTCTCGTCAGCATCGTCTGGCCTGGGTTTACGACCCGATTCTTTACGATTGGACCTTCTATTTCCAATCCACTGGACGTCGTCCGGCTGGTCTCTCACGTCATCGGGCACGCCAGCTTTGAGCACCTGCTTAGCAACCTGACGTTACTCCTGCTGCTGGGGCCGATCCTGGAGGAAAAATATGGCAGCGTCAACCTGGTGTGGATGATGCTGGTCACGGCGTTAGTTACGGGCATCATCAACGTGTTGTTCTTTCCCACGGGGTTACTCGGCGCGAGCGGGATCGTCTTTATGCTGATCATCCTCGCCTCCATCGTCAACCTGAAGGAGAATACCATTCCGCTCTCGTTCATCCTCGTGTTTTGCATCTTTGTGGGCAACGAACTGCTCCAGAGCTTTGCACGGGACAATATCTCGCAGATGGCGCACATCGTCGGCGGGGGAATAGGCGCGCTATTTGGCTTCAAGCTGGCGCGGGGTTCAGGACAAGGAGCTTGACGATGCAACCCTGGAAAACTCTCGCACGACGCACTATTCTGAATCACAGCAAGTATCTGGTCGTCGAAAACCACACCGTCGAGCTACCCGATGGGCGAATCATCTCGGAATGGCCCTGGCTCATCACGCCTGATTACGTCATCGTGCTGGCCGTGAGCGAACGGGGCGAATTTCTCTGCTTCCGCCAGACAAAGTATGGCGTGGATGGCACATCGTTGGCGCCCGTGGGAGGATATCTGGAGCCGGGCGAGGATCCACGGCTCGCAGCGCGACGCGAACTACTCGAAGAGACCGGTTACGAGGCGGCGAAATGGGTCGATCTGGGCCGCTACAGAGTGGATGGCAATCGCGGGGCAGGGATCGCCTATTTGTTCCTGGCCCGTGATGCACGCCAGGTGGCCGAGGCCGACGCCGATGATCTGGAAGAACAGCAGCTACTCCGGCTCAGTCGCTCGGAGGTAGAAACCGCGCTCGAAAACGGCGAGTTCAAGTTGCTGCCGTGGGCGGCTACGGTGGCGCTGGCGTTGCGGGTTATGGATGATGTGCTTTTCGAGAGGTGAAACGTGGACAAGGAAAACGTGTACGATCAACGATATGCGGGCGAGGAATTCTACTGGGGAAAAAAGCCCTCCACCATGTGCAGCCGGGTGGTAGAGGTGATGGAGCCTGACGCAGACTTTCGCCCCAGGCTAATCGATCTGGGTTGTGGCGAAGGCAGAGATATTGTATACTTCGCCCGGTACGGTTTTGAGGTCGTCGGCATCGATCTGTCTCTGCCTGGGTTGGAGAAAGCGAAGCAGTATGCTGAAGAAGCCAGCGTGCACGTCGAGACGATCCACGCGGACATCATGGGCTATGAACTTGACGAGATCTACGACGTCGTCTTTTCGACGGGCGCGATGCAGTATCTGCCGCCGGAGGTGAGGGAGCGCAAGTTCCAGAGTTACAAGGAGCACACATCCCCGAATGGGATCAACGTCCATTCCGTATTCGTGGACAAGCCATTTCTTCCGCCAGCGCCGGACGTCGAAGCGAGTGCGCATTTTTTCAAATCGGGCGAATTGTTGGGGTATTATTGGGACTGGGAGATTCTCTACTGCGCGGAGCAGATTTTCGACTGCAAGTCCGGCGGTGTGCCTCACAAGCACGCCATTTTTCGGATGATTGCCAGAAGATATCGCGAGGACGGATAAGAAGTGGGAAGTAGGGAGTAAGAAGTAGGCAGTTTTTCCCTACTCCCTACTTTCTACCCCATACTCCCTTTATTGGAGGTGACAAAATGACGATTGAAGAGATCAAGGTGCAGGATTTGAACCCCACGGAGTTCATAGCTCGGCAAGTCAGGGAAATATCCGCTGCCGTCGGCGATGGGTTGGCGATCAACGCCCTATCTGGCGGCGTGGATTCCTCGACGGTTACGCTGCTGGGACACAAGGCGCTGGGCGACCGGCTCCTGACCTATTTCGTCGAGAACGGCATCATGCGCAAGGGCGAGCCTCAGCAGGTCGTCGCGTTGTTCGAGGAACTGGGCGTGCCGGTGAAAATCGTCGACGCCCGGCAGCAGTTCTTCGACGCGCTCAAGGGAGTCACCGATCCCGAAGAGAAGCGGGAGGCGATCACGCAGACGTTCTACAAGGACGTGTTCGGCCAGCTCGTGAGGGAGAGCGGGGCAAAGTTTCTCCTTCAGGGCACGATCTATACCGACGTGGAGGAAACCGTCGCCGGGATCAAGCGGCAGCACAACATCCTGGCGCAACTGGGGATCGATACCGAAGCGGTGTACGGCTACCAGGTCGTGGAGCCGGTGATCCAACTGAGGAAACCGGGCGCGAGGATCGTCGCCCAGGCGTTGGGATTGCCGGAAGAGATCTACAGCCGCCCGCCCTTCCCCGGTCCCGCCCTCGCCGCGCGCGTGATCGGAGAGGTCACGCCGGAGCGGGTGGAGATCGTGAGAGAGGCGACGGCGGTCGTCGAGGAGGAACTGGCCCACACAGGAGCATTCCAGTACCTCGCCATCCTGCACCAGGATCGAGTGACCGGGATGCGAGACGGCAAGCGGGACTTTGGCTTGCAGATCGAGGTGCGCTGTTGGGAGAGCGAGGACGCCAGGATCGGGACGCCGACGCGGCTCCCGTATGACGTTTTGGACAGATTGGCGGAGAGAATCACCACCAAAGTGCCGGGTGTGGTCAGCGTGACGTACAACATCACCAAAAAGCCGCCCTCGACGATAGAGGCGGTTTGAAAGGTTTACAAACAATGAACAACATTCAACTCAGACCGCCACAATGGGACGATATGTCGTTCATCCGCTGGCTATGGAGCGATCCTGAAACGATGGAGTCGATCGGAGGCCCGATTCATCTGACCGACGACCAGGCCCAACGATGGTTTGCGAGGATAATAGACCCTGGCAGCCCCACCGATTGTTACCGTTTGATCTTTTGCCAGGAGCGGCCAATCGGAGAGATCAGCTTTCATCGCCTGGATGTGGAGAGCATGACGGCCGAGTTGAACGTCAAGATCGCCAGCACAGAACGGGGAAAGGGGTATGCGAGAGAAGCGATGCTCCTCTTCCTCGACTACTTTTTCAACCAATTTGGAGGGCGCGTCTTGATCGACGACGTTGGGTTGGACAATCACGCGGGTCAGCAAGCGCTTCTTCGATTTGGTTTCGAGCACGATAAGAGCGCGGAAGGAGTGTTCAGGCTACGGATGACACGGAAACAATATGACAACCTCCGTCATTCGCACGATCGTAACATAGAGAAAGGATAGAACGATGAACCAACGTCACACCCGCCTCGTCCGGGTAGCCGTGGATGACAGCCCACGATGGGGCGTGATCGAGAACGAGCAAGTGTACGCGCTGGACGGCGACCCTTTCACCGCCTGGGAACACGGCGCTCAAATCAGCCTCCGGGATGACATCCAACTGCTGTCCCCGGTTGTGCCCACCAAAATCATCTGCGTCGGCCTCAACTACCCCGCCCATGCCGACGAGAGTCGCATGGAAGCGCCATCCGAACCATTGTTGTTCCTCAAGCCGCCCAGCAGCCTCATCGGGCCGGGCGCTCCCATTCTCATGCCGCCCCGATCCCCTAAAAAGGGAAGCGAAGCGGCACAATCCGAGCGAGTGGATTACGAGGCGGAGATGGCCGTCGTCATCGGACGGCGCTGCCGGAACGTGCGTGCCAAGGAAGCGTGGGACTACGTACTGGGCGTGACCTGTGGCAACGACGTCACCGCCCGCGACCTACAACGAACGGACGACCAGTGGGCCCGCGCCAAGGGGTTCGACACCTTCTGCCCGGTGGGGCCGTGGCTCGTGACCGGGTTGAGCGAGGCGGATGTGGCCGATCGGGAGGTCATCTGCCGGGTGAACGGCCAAGTCCGCCAGCGGGGGCGCACGAGCGAGATGACCTTCTCCTCGGCTGACCTCATCGCCTACGCCTCGTCCATCATGACGCTGGAGCCGTGCGACCTGTTGCTCACGGGTACGCCGTCCGGTATCGGGCCGCTGGCGGACGGCGACGTGGTCGAGGTGGAAGTGGAGGGGATCGGCGTGTTGAGCAACCCGGTCAAGTCCAGGGAGGCCCAACGGTGAACCTGCACGAATTCGCCCGTCGCATGCCCAAGGTCGAGCTGCACGTCCACCTGGAGGGCAGCATCCGTCCGGTCACGCTGCTCCGGCTGGCCGAGCGTAACGACGTCAGCCTGCCAGCCCAGGACGTGGACGAGTTGCAAGGGTTTTATCGCTTTCGCGACTTTTGCCATTTCGTGGAAATCTACGAGACCATCATCAATTGCCTGCGCACACCCGATGACTATCGCCTGATCGCCTACGAGTTTGGCAGCGACTGCGCCCGCCAGCACATCCGCTATGCCGAGGCGACCTTTACCGTCGTCTCGAACCAACGAGACACCGGCCTGCCCTGGCAGACGATCCTGGAAGAGCTGAACGCCGGGCGAGCGCAGGCTCGCGCCGAGTTCGGTGTGGATTGGGGCTGGGTGTTCGACATCAGCCGCAACTATCCCGAGACACAGGATCAAGTGGTCGAGATCGCGCTGACCGCGAGAGATCGAGGCGTCGTGGCGCTGGGGCTAGGCGGCTCCGAGGCTGAGTTTCCCCCGGAACTGTTCGTGCGAGCCTTCGAGCGGGCGCGTCAGGCCGGTCTGCCCCGCGTCCCCCACGCTGGCGAGACAGCGGGGCCGGAGAGCATCTGGACAGCGCTCGACCGATTGCACGCCGATCGTCTGGGGCACGGCATCCGCTGCGCGGAGGATCCCACATTGGTGGAGCATCTGCGCGAGCGCCAGATTCCGCTAGAGGTCTGCCCCACCAGCAACATCTGTCTGGGCGTCTACCCCGATTACGCCGCACACCCGCTGCGCCGGCTGTGGGACGCGGGGCTGCTGGTCACCGTCGGCTCAGACGACCCGCCGATGTTCGGCGTCGACCTGAACCACGAGTACGAGGTGCTGGTGGCTCACTTTGGCTTTAGCGCCGACGAACTGGAGCAAATGAGCCTGAACGGGCTACGAGCCAGTTTTTTTCTCAGAGCGACAAAGCGCGGCTGGAGAGCGAGTTTCGCTCCGAGTTTGCTCGATTGCGGAAGGAGTTGCAGGTAACCGCTGACGGCTGATCATGCCAGATTATACCCGTTTCGTGCGCAAAAATCTGCATCGGTTCAAGCAGGTCGAACCGTTCCTGCCTTTCGCCAATCCCACGTTTGAAAACCCGAACTTTCAGAATACCTCCTCCCGGGTGCTGATCGTCAGACTCTCCCCTTTCCGGGATGTGGATCGTTCCATCCCCCATCTCTTTCTCTTCCAGGAGGTTCGGCGGGCGCTGCCGGACAGTTTCATTGACCTCGCCTTCTTTCCGTCTACCGAGCAGAGGGAATTGTTCGAGCAAGAGGACATTCCTTACCTCATCGGCGTTCAATCATTGCGCTCCGCCGATGAATTTGACCTGATCCTGATCTCCAACGCCTACACACTTGAATTGATCAACCTGCCTTACCTGCTGATCCGTTCTGGGTTTCCGCTCTTTTCCAGCCAGCGCGGGTCAGAGTGGCCGATCCTGATCCTCGGCGGCTCGAACGCCCTGGCCGTCCAATCCATCATCTGCGAGGATGGCGACAGCCTGGTGGATGGCATCTTTTTCGGCGAGGGAGAGGGATGGGTTGGCGACCTGGCGCGCTTCTTGCAACGTAATCCCAGAATGGACAAGAAAGAGTTGCTGGAGCAAGCGGCGCGGGAAACGACGGGATTCTGGGCCACGGGATCGCTGCGTCCCGTTCAAAAAGCTGTCCTCCACGCGCCGGAGGCGAGCCTCTTGCCGGTGGAGTATCCCATCTTGAACAGCCCAGAGGTGCACGAGGCCAATCTCCAGATCAGCTATGGCTGCCCCGCATTCTGCTCGTTTTGCTTCGAGGGCTACGACCGCAAGCCGTATCGCGAGCTTTCCTCGTCCGACATCCTCTCCGCTGCCCGTCGGATCAAGCAAGCGCAGGGGAACGAGGAACTGAACTTGTACAGCTTTAATTTCAACACCCATCAGGACATTTTGGACATAATCCTGAAGCTGCATCGGCTTTTTGAGCGGGTAAGCCTCAAAAGCCAGCGACTGGATATTCTACAGCATGCGGGCATTCTGTTGGAAGCCGAAGTCGAGGCGGACAAACGGAACTTTACCCTGGGCATCGAGGGCATCAGCGAGCGACAGCGGGCCTGGCTGCACAAGAGCCTATCTATGAAAGAGATCGCATCCCTGCTGAACCGTCTCCTGGAGCTTAAGATTCGCCGGATCAAGCTGTTTTACATTTTGACCGGCCACGAGACCGACGAGGATTTTAAAGCGTTTCGGCGTTTCGTGAAATGGCTCAAAAAGACCCGCCGCTCCAAGAAACGGCGCGCGCGGGTGATCTTTAGCTTTGGATTGCTGATTCGCATGCCCTTTACGCCGCTGCGCTACGATCGGCTCCTGCTCGACGAGCGAGCGTGGCGGCTGCTGATTGGGCAGGCCAAGTCGGCCTGTGAGACGAACGGGTTCGAGTTTCGTCTTGCCTTCGACTGGCCTACTTATTGCGTCACCCAGGTGTTGGCCCTGGGCGGATACTGGTTGATCGAACCGATCGTCGCCCTGGCCCAGAAAGGATATTATTTCGACATCACACTGCCGCCGACGTATTGGGACGAACTTGAGGAATGGATGAGACGTTCAGGCCACTGGAACGGCGCTTTCCTGGGCGAAAAGGGACCAGACTATTCCTTCGCGCTGAAGTTTGTCGAATCGGACGTCTCGTCCGATTTCCTGTACCGCCAGTATCAGGAAGCTCAAGTGGGTGAGGACAACGGCTACTGCCTGGGGAACCGCGAGCAGCCCGGTCGCTGACTGGGATGTGGCGCCTGCCTTGATGAGGAGCAGAGACGGGCGATCACGCACCATCAGATCCACCAGCCAGACGCCAGGCGCTATCTGAAACAGTTGAGGAAAGTTGTAACCCGCAAGCGACGGCGGCAACCGGTATACTTTTTGCTGCGTCTGGCTCCGTCGCTGACCGGAACGCTGCCCGAGTTTCTCAACGCCTTTGTCTTTAGAGAGATCCTCACCCGCTATCCTGAGTTGGTAGACAATCTGTTGGGCGTGCGAGAGAGCTTGTTCACCGTCGGTCCCAATGCCGAACAGTTTCCTCTGATGAGCGGAGAGACTGTCTTCGCTCTGAAAGCCTGGGACGTTGAAATGTTAGAAACCGGGTTTTGCCGCTTCGGGCGAAGAAGCACCTTCGCTTATGGAAAAAGCCCGGTTCCTGAGTTCGAGATCGTGGGGCCAGCCGAGGGATTTACTCGCGGCGCGTTCACCCGGCTGCACCTGGACATCCATCTATCGGACGAGTTCTTTTCCGAACCGAGAGCCAGGCTGGAGCAATATCTGCGAGCTGAATACCTGCCCTATAACTTGCGGCGGGAGGATGGCCGTTATCGCTTCGACCTGCCCCGCAAGGCGCTCAAAAAGAAGATTCTGTTCGCCGGTTTTTTCGAGACCCGGCCAGATGGTTTTCTTGCCAGCCTGGACGTGGGGCCCAAGTTCAGCCTGACAGCGTTTTTGCATACGTTCAGCGAGGAGTATCTATCTCGCCACGCGCAGGCGCGGGTCTCGGCGATCGAGTGGTAGCGTCCATCTAGCGCAGCATGGATAGCCACGGGTTGTGGGATTTCTCGTACCCCACCGTCGTCTTTGGTCCGTGACCGGAATAGACCACCGTCTCGTCCGGCAGCGCAAAAATCACCTCGCGGATCGAGCGCGCCAGCGTGTCCCAATCGCCGCCGGGCAGGTCAGTGCGCCCTATCCCGCTCGCAAAGAGCACGTCCCCATCAAAAAGCACGCCCACGTCGGCCTCGTAAAAAGCGACGTGTCCGGGCGAGTGTCCGGGGACATAGAGCACCTGGAAGCGGAGCTTTCCCACCTCCAAAACCTGCCCTGTCTCCAACTCGATATCGGGCAGCGGGCAGGACGGCATGCTGAACCCGAACCAGGAGGCGCCGCCGTCCTTCTGTAAGAGCGGAATCGCGTCCGGGTGGGCGGCCAATTTCCCGCCGGTCCCTTTGACCACGTCGGCAGCGCCGGCGATGTGATCCATGTGGGCGTGCGTGAGAAGCACGTAGCGGATGTCGAGGCCGTCCCGCTCGACGGTGCGCAGGATGCGGTCGCCGTCGCCTCCGGGGTCAATCACGACGCCCTGCTTCGTCTCCTCACAGCCGACGATGTAACAGTTCGTCTGGATCATTCCTACTTGCATGGCGCGAAGGATCATGGTTGTTCTCCTCGGTGATACATTACTCACATTGCTGTAGCGGGAGCGGCACATTGAGCCGCAGCCCGAGTATACAAAATCGCGTTTCCCCGTTTGCCTACCGGCACGAGCGCGCCCATTTTGCGCAGACAGTAAGCCATCTTTTGCGCCGCCCGTCTGCGCAGGCCGATAACGTCGGCCAGATTGGCCGTGGTGAATGGCCCGGCCAGATCGGGAGGGACGAGCGCGCCCATGTCCGCGGGCGTCTCGAAAAGCCGCCGCTCCATCACCTGCAACAGTCGGCGCTCCTGTATGACCCATCCTCCCCGCCGCCAGCGCCGCCGCCCATCGTAGCGACGGATTTGTTCCTCCTGGATAAGCAGCACCTCCACGGCAAAGTTGGGGTTCGAGAGCAGTTTTGGAAAGCTCACCAGTTCTTCAAAGACGCCCTCATACGTCCCGTGTTTGGGCGATTTACGGCGGCGTGATTGGCCGCGCTTATTCTGGGGTAATTTGACCAGCCACTTGTCCTGCGCAATTGGATACACCAGCCGCACCGAATGGTCGTCCACGAGCGTGAACAATTTCCGCTTTATGGCCGCAAAATTCCCCGTCTGAATCTCGACCAACAAGTCGCCGCGGACAATGTCCACAATAAACCCATCCACCGAAACCTCGAGCCGATCGCCCGGCTGAGCGTACCAGGTTTTCAGAGCGGCGTGCAGAGGGCTTTCATTCAACATACCGATCTGGGAGGCCAAGTCTTGCGATTGAACAGGCATAATTGTGAATTACGGTAACAAGTCAGGTCCAAAGCGATTATACCCTCAACTCGCCGGATTGGAAAGTACGATGTCGGCGACCGTGACATACTCTCCCACCAGGTGCACGCGCATCTGGCGAGACATGACGCGCTCCAGCAGACAGGCCAGCCGGAACAGAACCTCGTTGAAAGCCAGGTACGTGGGATCGCCGATGAAGCGCAGCGAAACCCGTTCCAGGCCGGCAGCCTGCGCCAGCCGCTCGATCTGTGCGGGCGTGTTGGCGCGGTAGAAGGCGGGAAACGTATCCGCCTCGGCGCGCCCGTAGATACGATCCACCAGCCGCCCCCGCGTCCAACGCAGTGCGTGGTTGAGCATCGGCAGCGGGTGCCACATGTTCGGCGTGAGAAAGATAAAACGACCACGGGACGCAAGCACGCGGGCTACTTCGGCGAACACGCGGGCCGGGTCCGCGAGGTGCTCCAGCACCCAAGAGCAGCAGACCAGATCAAAGACATCGTCGGGATAGGGGAGCGCCTCCGCCAGCCCGTTCGATCGCACCAGCGCCGGCGCGCGATGCTCTCGCAGCGACTTCAAGTCAGGGTCAAGCCCGACGACAATGCCAGCCTGTGGATGCAGCCGCTCCATCACTCCACCCCGCCCGCAGCCCAGATCGAGCACGCGCGCGCCCGGTGTCAGATGAGCGGCCACCGACGCCTGGTAGACGTGGCTGCTGGGCTGCCAGTCGGCGCGCATCTCGGCGTAGCGTCGGCGATAGGTCTCCTGATGCTCGAGTGATAACATGTCTACCAAATTATAACCCGCCTCTGCATCACGGGCAAGCTGAGAGCCTTCCGGGATTCCGCAACAAGTCTCAATTGGGGAACATCAGATATGAGGGTCAATCCAGTGAGGTCTCCTAGATATTCGGGATCAGAAACTCAGTCTCTGGGTTGAGCGAGTTTTCTGCGAGCCATAAGGAGCAGAACAAACGCAACAAGTCGCGGCTGGGTCGTGTGGCATACGGCCAGGGGAGACTTGGGAACAGCAAAAGGGGCACAGGAGGCAAGCGAGGGCATCTATTCAGCCACCAGGCGCGGGGACGACAGAGAAAAGGGAGGGGCTATGCAGTTCAGAGGTTGGGGCGAACAGGTCAGACCACGTCGCCCCGTGAGTCAGGTGTTGGCGGAGAGTGAGCAGCAGCCAGAGTAGCTTCCCAGACGAAACGAGCGACGTTGAGAGAGGAGGTCAGGATGTCAGCCAAGAGGGAAGCCTTGGCACTGTTGGGTTTGCCATACCAGGGAGAGCGTTTGACGCCCCGACGGGATTGGTCGGCGTTGCGAGCTTCAGCATAGCTCTGTCTCCCGATGCGCACGCCAGCGGCGTCCAGGTAGCAGAATCGACTTTCAGGTCACGAGCCAGGCGGATGTCGCCGTTGGGGAAAGAGAGGTTGACGGTGATGACACATCCCAAGGGGTGTTCTGGGTCGCGGTAGGGACAGGTGGAGAGGGATCGCATCTCGGGACTGGGAAGGGGGTCAGGAACAACGTCGGGTTGGGAGCGGTGGAGGCAGACCCATTTGCTGTCCCGGCGCTGGTAATCGTGGCCGTTGAAATAGGGGCGATAGCCGTGCAAGCAGAGAGGATGGTCTTGGGCATCGTAACCGCGTTTCAGACAGGTGAGAGGATTTTCATCTTCGGTGTGGCGCCGGGGAACCATGGTGCGCAGCGCTTTCAGGTCGTCGTGGATGAAGCGCAGGATGTCGTCGAAGCCCTCACCGGCATCGCCAACGATCTCGCCCATGTCGAGGTCAGAGAAGCGAGCTTGGATGTCCTTGAGGCCCGGGATGGTCTGCAGGTGGTCATTGCGATTAGCAGAGACGAAAGGGAGGGAGGGAGGAGGACCAAATTGGACGCAGACAAACGCGGCTGGCCCATTCAGATCGAATGAGTGTACAATCAATACTGTCCGGATACCCATAGTGTACCTTAACAAAAACCACATGCTCTGGTAACATTGCTGCGACTCTATTTCGCAGGAGGCAGCAATGAGCGATTCAAACAGTGCCGGAGACGGTCACACTACATTCGATGAATTGTGCGAGC
>DAOTUB010000008.1:0-7980 GCA_034437455.1 Anaerolineae bacterium
CGCCTTGCGCGGACATATCCAGCAGTGGGTCGATTAGGCCGACAGATACCTCTAGCTCGCCTGGTTCGACCTCGGCCAACACGTGCTGGCTGATGGTTCGTGCTGCTTCTCGATTCTCTGGTTGATTTAGAAATTTAGCTGCTTCCATTTTGTTGCCTCCTGAGTGTCTTGTAATTGTATGCTGCATCTGCTATTGACCAAGTTTACGGCGTAATCTCGACAATCACATCGTTCGCCAGCACCGATGCGCCGTCCACATCCACCCAGATGCGAATGTGGTACAGACCGAACTGCCCCTCGTGATCCAGCATAACTTGCTGTCTGAATCGTCCATCGGCCTCTACGGCGAGCGGCAGCGACTGGTAGATTTCCACACCTGAACTGTACGTCCCTGTCGCGTTCAGTTCGGCCAATCCCATTGGCTCTGGGAAGGGTTCATAGGCCAGATTGAGCAAGGGGTCGCTGCCATCAGAGCCTATACGCCCACTAATCGCGACGCCATCGCCAAGGGAGGCCCGTCGGGGTAGAGGCTGTAGCGTGACGTACCGATCCACGAATTCTTGGGCGATTCTCAACCGCCCTGTATCGGCGTCGTACGCGATGCCGATCCCAACGTGCGTATGCTCTGGGGCCAGGATGTTGTCTCGATGTCCGGGGCTTGCCATCAACGACTGATGGGCCTGGCGGATCAGATCCACCCATTCGTCCGGTGTGGTGGGAGCGCCGCCAGGGCTGTGTTCATACATATAGACGTTCTCACGAACGGCGTCCAGCCCGCTGGCCCCAGCGTAGCGGTGCTGCGGCCCGTACCCCTCGGTGTTCCAATGGCTCAAGTATTCCAACTGGGCCATATCTTGGGCATGCGCCAGGCCCGCAGAAGCAGCGGTGACATCCCAGGCCAGTTCGACAAGGCCGTTGGCGCGCCGCTCCTCGTTGATGAGGGTGAGCATCAATTGTTGCAGCGATGGGATGTCGGGGGAGACGGGGCCAAGAGAGGGAGGAGATGGCGTGCCGGTCGTGGGTAAAGCCCTGGTCGGGGTCGGCGATGTCTGGGGCGGCGCTGTCCCTGTGATGGGTGACGTGGCGGCAACCGTTGGTGTGGGGGACTCTTTGCCCGTCAGCGCCCGCACAGCAAAGAATACGAGGACCGCCAGCGCCAAGATGCCCCCGGCGACCAGGGCGATCTTTTGCCAGGGCAGTAGCGCCGACGTCGGACGGCCTCTGCCGGCGCCGGTGCGGCGCGGCGGTACACGGGCAGGTCGGCGCGACGGCGCGCTGGATGGACGGCGGGATGGGGGGCGGCGGTCAGTCATCGGGTTGACTCCTTCATAGCGGTATAACACCTTTGGCTCGACATGCTCTCACATCAATTTGGAGAGCAAAGCCATCGGGATGGAATAATCCACGGTCAAAATAACCATTCATCAATGCGTTGTCGTATTGAGCTTGGGCTTTTTCCTGTGCTTTATCAAATGTGTCATATCCGATCAACGTTGTTTCCAGGAACTCATAACGGTTTACATTTTTCCAAACGCGCCATCCCACAAAAGCGTGTCCTGGCACGATCACCAAGAGTGGATCAATGTTCGCCAGTTCTAGCAGGCTGGCAAAGAGCACTGTCCCATCAATGCAGTTGGCCGAACCGCCAGCCGCCAGGCATTCGGTGGGCAGACGTACTCGCTGAGTAATTTGCCCCGCTTGTTTGCCGAGATTCAATGGAGAATTAATGTATCGCAGATTGGCTTTCTCCTTGAGTGTGGTAAAGATAGCACGGGCTTGTTCTCGCACTACCTCCGCACCCTCCGACAGCGTGTTTGCTCCCTGGTAGCCGACAAAGCTATTCTGGGGGTGATAGTCAGCAGCTTGACGTAACAATATCTCGATCTCTGGCTTATGAGGCGTCACCCAGGAAGCCAAGTAGTCGGTCAGGTCCACAATGCAGCCATCAGGACTCTTCACGGCAAGCAATGCGGTGTTTCGCGCATGCAAGGAGATTTGTTCTGTTCTATCTTCGATGAGACGGCACTTGGGAGCTATTTGTTCAATGGTCACATGCAATGTGACTTGCCTGACCTCGTCAAGCTGTGCGATGGCGTCGTGCCGGAGTTGAGGCAGAATAGGAATATCAATCGGTCTACCTCGCGACACACAATGAACACGGGATGCCCCGTCACTGTATCCCTCGATAAAGACCTTCACACGTATCTGGGTTTCAGCATATTCCTCTGGACAATTCAGCGCAACGGTGACCAACGGAAAGGATTCAGCGTCGAGCTGGTAACAAAAGGCAGTGGGAACAATGCGAGTCAACAAGACGAACGGATGTGCCAGCGGGGAACGCAACAGCTTGACTGGTTGCAAAGCATGCCGGTAGATGCGGTTGCGGATTCTCACACCCCCGTGAATATCATCGGTGGCAGCCCCGGTGAGGTAAAGCGCATAGTAACCAGGTTCGTGAGCCGAAATAGCTTCACCGGCAATCAAACGATTCCAGAGAGATGCGGCCGGTTCGCGCAGGCGCTCGATCGCACGGCGGACATGGCCAATGTTATTATCTCGGGGACGGGGAGAGAAAAGTTTTTCTTGCACGACCTGTTTTACGCTGTCTGGAAAGATCGTGGAGATACGCCTTGATCCAACCCAGTCCCCCAAAGTTTTGCAAACGAACTGGGTCAGGCAGGGCTGCCCCGAGGTCCACTCGTAGATACAATCGTGGACAGCATCATCCACGGGCACTTTCAGGTCATCCAGACGGCAAGTGAGTTGTCGCGTTTCCTCGGGCGTGAAATCGTCGAGTTGGATTTTCGTAGACACATCGAAGGGCGAGATATCGGGATTACTGACCAACGTGTCTGTGTCCACAGCCCCGGCAAAGGCGAGCACCAACCGACCTGGATAGCCGTCGCGGTGGTTAAACAAAGCGCGCAGCGTTCCCAGAAACTCGTCGGAGAATGAACAATCGCGCAACGCGCCGATCTCGTCGAACATGAGCGCCAAGCGCGCCCGGCGATCTTGCGCCAATCCAAATTGGTGCAACAAGAATTCCTTCATGTCTAGTTGACTTTGTAGCGGGCTGGCAGGAGCACACCTCAATTCTTTCCCCAACTGGCGCCCCAATTTTTCGAACCACTCTGCTTTTTCAAAGCCGAGGAACTCGGTCAGGTCTATCTGACAACAGCGCCATCCCCACTGGTCCACCTGCGCGGCCAGGCGATTCAGCAGTGACGTCTTGCCCACCTGGCGAGGCGCAGTGATACACAGGTAATTACCTTGTCGCGCCTCTTGTACCGCCTGACGGTCGGCTTCTCGTTCTACGTAAGAGGGATGATCGGCGGGTAACGCGCCACCGGCTTGAAAGAATGTGTCCATTGTCATTGTCATCACCATTTCTCCTCACTTACCATAAATTAGCCTTTAAATCGTCCGGGACTTGGGAAGGATCACAATCACGTCCCATACTCCTATACATCTCCTTTCGCAGGTTCATCAACTCTGCATGCCTATCATCAGACAGACTCGAGATATAGCGAGGGAATGCTTTCACGTCGAAACTATATCCCTCGTGTGTCGGCTTCAGGATATTGCGCAGGGTCGCCAACCGATCCAGAGCGCCGCTGACCTGGGCCGAGTTCACATCTATTTGGCGCTCGATCAACGCCTGGTGAACAGCAGTCAAGGTGTGCAGATGGTCATCGGATGCCATCACCAAAGCGCAAATGTGCTCGAGCAGCGTGGCTCTGGAAAAATAAGTGGACAGGAAACATTCACGCACGAAACTGACATCCTGGATAACCATCTCCACATCATCCAATGAGATACAATCATCGAGCGTTCGGCCTCGCTCATTGAAACGATTTACCAATCGTTTGCACAAGGCCTGAACCACGTGGGGATGACCGGCGGTAAAATCCCAGATGCGCTGCACAACTGCCTCTTTAGCCTCTTGGTTGCCCAACTCGATCCCCAGTTGTTCCATTGGCCGGGTGACGAGCGCACGCACGGACTGCAAGTCCAGCCGCTTGATCGGCATGACCTGGGTAAAGTTGAACAGGGGAGTATCATCTTGAATCCCATTTCGCAGAGCTTGTTCGCCTGCCAAAACCACCTGGATACGACGAGTGTTAGATAGAGCACGCAAGGCGTTGAAAATTTGCCATCCATTGTCACGATCCGAGGGAACTAAATTATCTACCTCGTCCAACAGAAGAACTATCTGATCACTTGGAGGAGGCGATGTGAGCAAATCGTCAAAGGTTTCCAGTGCATCCTGCGGTCGTTCCGGTTGCCAGTTAGATAGGGGCGCGTCGAAGAATTCCTCGTATTTGGCTGTAGAACAGTCAAAGGACAGCGTATAAAACCCCTTACGGGGAAGCGTGTGATGAAGGCGATTGAGTATGGATGTCTTGCCAATGCGTCGGCCGCCGATCAAGGCATAAGAGCTGCGATCCACCTGCTCCGAGATCTCGCGGATTTCCGCCTCGCGGCCAAAGAACATGCTGTCTGGGGTAGGACCTTTGTCGACGTACGGAGATACATTTGCCAGGTCGACTCGTGCAAGCAGCAGACGCCTCAGATTCTGCCTGGGGTTACGTGAAAACAGAATGGACAGCAGTTTGTCAAAGTTAAGCAGTATGGTGTCAATAGCATCCGCGTCTATTTCTCGGTCTAGATCATCCCGAATCCGGTGGATTTCGTCGCCTGCAGCCTGGTCGAGCGGCAGGACTAGAAAAGCCCTGTCCAAGCCCACACGGTCCTTCACGAGGTGACGAATGTCTGCCACATCGTCATGGCCGGGTCTCGAGTTGTTGAGAAAGATCAAGGACCAGCGCGGGAATATCTTGAGACTTTCGACGGCAGGAGAAAGATCAATCTCAAAGACACATTTCCCTCCGACCTGGACATCTGAAGCGTGTTCAGGGGGGCGGAGGCGAATGACTTCACTCAACATCTCGGCAATCCGGGCCGGCGCCGCGCAATCCAGCGGTTCGGATGTCCATTCACCCCAATACTGGCGCAAATGGACAAACCTCTCGTGGTCGCGGTACTGTAACGACTTTTCCCGCGCTATGTATTCCAGATCCAATCGCGTATGATCGGCAATGTAATACCGGAACAATCGCTCACAATTCTCAAACGGCAGATCGGCCAGCTCGTCAGATGCTATCTTCCCTTCCTGCTTCAATTGAACAGAGATGATCGGATACCAGCGGGCGCGATCCAAAAGCTCTGCGATCTCTTGAGCCAAGCGGTCGTCGGTCAATTCCTGACTACGTAACCTTTCCAATTCAGTGACCATGGGGAAGAAGGTTGCTTCAGATATGTCTTCATTGTCCACTGCTTTCTGCAACTGCTGCTTCAACGTATCGGTCCACTGACCGATAATCCGCCCTCTGAGAGCGACCGCTTCAGCGTACCCCGGAAAACCGGAGAGGGCCGCGTCCACATGGGCGAGCGCTGTGTCATACAAGCCCTCTTCCAAGGCTTTTTGGGACTCTTGGAGCAGCACCTGGGCTTGAGCTGCTTTTTGCTCATCTCGCTCTTGGGTTTTAAGAGAGCTTTTAATACGCCTTTTTAAACGACGAATCTGGAAGGAGATATCCTCAGCCTGAGGATTGTCGGTCACAAACGGCTGGGCAGCGTCCAATTCTAACAGCGCTTTCTTTCCATCATTGTCCTGTTCCCAGATTTGCCTGGCGTTGGCCCACCGGACGCCAGCCTGGGAAGCTCGCAGGATATCTTGCACATCGGCGCCCAACTCTTGCGCGCGCCGCAGCTCAGTGACAGCATGGGTATACTTGCCGCGTATGAACAGATCACGTCCCTGTTGGATTGCTTCCTCGCGTTGGCGCTGTTTGTTGGCCTGCTCATGCACCCTGTCCAACCAGTTCTGAAACTCGATCTTTTTTTCGATCTGACGGGTCGCGGCGATCGCCTGTTCCAGAGCATCGGCGGCTTGCTGATAGTCTTCTTCCGCTTCGGCATGCTCGGCCTGGGCCTCCAAAATGGCGACAGCGATCAACTCCTCCCGCTGCTGTCGCGCCTTTTTAAGCAAACGTTGGTAATTCTCTCGTTCCTCGAGCCTTAGAATCTGGAGATCAACATCCTCCGGTAATCCGTCCAGTTTGCTCAAGATTTCTTCCACATCCTCAACCGTAGTCGCGATGAGGAGTTGAACGTCGGCTGAGGCGAGGGTCATCCGCAGATCCACACGCGCTTTCTCCACTCGCGCCTGGCGGATGCGCGCTCGCAAGTCGGCCGCCTGCTCGGCCAGGCGAGGTGAATCCGGGATAGGAATAGCATCCAACTCTTCCGCAGCTTGCTTCAATTGTCCACTCACAAAGAGATGCTCAACCCTTTCCAGGCGCGGCTGCAACTCGAAGGTCTGCTGCTCCAAGAACTGCCCCCACTCCATCAACTGCTCGGCCTCGCGCCGCGTGCGTTCGACCTCTTCGTGCCCCGTCAACAGGCCTGGGAAATCGGCATCTATCGGCCCATAGATCTCTTCGTCCAGGCTCGCCAGGTTGTTCAGCGCAATCTCAAAGTCGCCCCGTTCCAACGCCTCCTGCGCCCGTCCCAACCGCTTTCTGGCTGACTCGTTCAGTTGGTTAAGTAGGTTCTCCCGGGTCCTGACTTCTTGCCTGATAGCCGCTTCGTTCTCTGGATGAGACCACAAGTGCTCCCGGGCGGCCCGGTAGGCGGTCTGGTAGTCCTTCAACTGCGTGGACGAGGCGACGACGCCCCGTTGGGCAATGTCCCGCGCCAGCCGGGACCATTGGTCGGCCAACTGGGACCCCCACCGGGCTGCCCAATGCCGGGTGCCCAGCTGCCCCAACTGCACCAACAGTTCTTGCGCGGTCTGCCACGGTTCGCTGTAGCCCAATGCCAGCCCTGATTGCATCTCGCTCAACCGCACCAACTGCTGCAAGAGATCGCGCGCCTCCTCCGGCAGGTCAGTTTCGGGATGCAGCAGCCGGTCCAGCCCCCGCCGTAGGGCGTCCCGGGCGTCCACATCGCTCTTGGTGGACAGCTTGGCCGCATAGTCGGTCTCAACCTGGCGCAACTGCTCCTCCAGCCCACGCCGCCGCCGCAGAGCCGCGTAGCGAGCGGCGATCTCGGCGTCGTCGGGCCGCAGCTCATAGGCCTGCCGCAGCCGGTCGAGGGCATCCGTCAAGTCCCCGCTCTCCAGGGCGGTGTCCGCCTGCCGGAGCAGCCCATCGATCTCTCCCTCCGCCCGCTCCCGCAGCAGCGGTTCCAACGCCTGGAACACGGGGTCGTCCGGCCACTTGTGACGCGCCTCCTGCACCCGCCTCAGGCCGTTGGCGGCGTCTAGAGATTGGTAAGCGGCTTGCGCGATCTCGACCCGCCGGCGCAGGTCGTCCGTTCGCGCCCGCAGGGGCGGAATCGCCCGTGGGGACGGCCCGCCGGCCTCCTCTGCCGCCCGCTCGACCCGTTCCAGCGCCTCCTCCGCCCGCGCCAGAGCGTCCAGAGGAGGGGCAAAATCGCCGCTCTGGGGAGACTGGAGGTAACCGCTCTCCGCTTCCTCCAAGGCAGACTGCCCGGCAGCCTCCGTTGCACGCGCCGCCTCGACCACTGCCTCCCACTCACCGATCCTCTGTTGCAGTACTGGCGGCGCTGCGTCATCCAGTTCAGCCGCCGCCTGACTCAGCTCCTGGACCGCCCGCTCCCAATCCCCCTCCCCACGGGCGTCCTCGGCCCGCCGGGCGAGCCGCTCGTAGGCCTGCCACTGACCGTACAGCCCATGCGCCTGCTCCAACAACGCTTGCGCCGACTGTTTGAGGTCGGGGTAGGGACTGGCTTGCTCGTGCAGCACCTCCAGACGGCCGTGCAGCGCCTCGAAATCGGCCGCCGTCGTCTCCGGCCGGCGGTTCGATCGCGTCAGCTCCTCCCGCTCCTCCCGCGCTTGTTCCAATTCCGCCTCGATACGCGGCCGTTCCTCGAACCCGCGGATCTCGCGCTCCG
>DAOTUB010000009.1:0-13305 GCA_034437455.1 Anaerolineae bacterium
CTGGAGCAGATAGCCCCGGTGGAGGGTTTCACCGGCAATATCACCATCGATCCGGAGACCCACAATCCGGTTGGCAAATCGGCCGTCATTATGACGATCAAGGATGGCCAGTTTGAGTACTTTACAGTAGTCGAACCTATGGAGTAGCAAGGCTTATTGATCTGGGAGGAGATTTTCATCTCCTCCCAGATACCTCAACAGGAGGTTTAGATGAGCACGATATTGCAACAAGTGATCAATGGCGTCTCCATCGGCAGTGTGTACGCGCTGATCGCCGTGGGCTATTCGTTGGTCTATAGCATTTTAAAGTTCTCCAACTTTGCTCACGGCGGTGTGCTGATGGTGGGGTCCTACTTTGGCTTTTTCGCATTGACTTTGTTAAACGTGCCATTTTGGGCGGCTCTACCCTTGGCGATCGTCGGGGCCGGGTTACTGGGTGTCATCAACGAACGCCTCGCCTACCGGCCCATCCGGATCCGCAACTCTCCATTGTTGTACCTGATGATCTCGTCGCTAGGGGCCTCTATTTTCTTGGAAAACTTTACCATCGTGACTATCGGCCCTACCTTTCGCACTTACCCGGATGTGTTTCCTATCGCGCCCTTTAGGTTTGGGGAATTGAGCATTGGGCGCTTGGACATTATCATTTTCGTGATCGCCGCCATATCGATGGCATTATTGACCTGGATTATCTACGGCACGCGGATGGGCACTGCCATTCGGGCGACGTCGTACAATATGCGGGTCGCCAGCCTGATGGGCATTAACCCGGATCTGGTTGTGGCGTTTGTTTTCTTTCTGGCCGGCGCGTCGGGTGGACTGGGAGGGGTGTTGTTTGGCATCAAATACACCGTTTGGCCTGGTATGGGCATCTTGACGCTCAAAGCCTTTGTCGCCGCCGTGGTGGGAGGACTGGGGAGTTTACCCGGCGCTGTGTTGGGGGCCATGGTGCTCGGGGTGACAGAGACCTTTGCGGCGGCTTTTGTGTCCTCTGCGTTCCGCGATCTGTTTTCGTACGCATTGATGATTATCATCATCCTTGTCAGGCCTGGTGGGCTGATGGGCACCGTCACCGGAGAAAAGGCATAGGGAGGTGTAAATATGTCGCAATATTACGTTGGTATTGCCATACTGATTTGTATCAATCTCCTGGCCGTGCTGGGATTATCGTTGATGACGGGATTTACCGGGCTCTTTAACTTTGGACAGGCCGGATTCTTGGCCGTCGGCGCTTACACGGCGACGATCCTAACCACGCAATACAAGGCGCCCTTTGTGCTCGCCTTGCTCGCTGCGATGATCGTCTCTGGTTTTTTCAGTTCTTTCATCGGCTACCCAACCTTGCGACTCAAGGGGGACTATTTCGCGATTGCCACCCTTGGGTTTTCAGAAGTCGTGCGGCTGTTGGTAGAGAATCTGGAAAAGCTCACCGGCGGCGCCCGTGGCATCCCGCGCATCCCCACCTACACCTCGCTTCCTTTTTCCATCGGCGCGAGCGTCATTGCCCTGTGGCTTGTGGCGAACTATGTGCGTTCGCGCCACGGGCGCAACTGCGTGGCTATCCGCGAGGACGAGTTGGCCGCTGAATCTATCGGCATCGACTCTTTTCGCTACAAACAGATCGTCTTTGCCATCAATGCGGCGTTGGCCGGGTTATCTGGCGGGTTGCTGGCTCACTATGTGGGTTTTATTCAGCCATCCATGTTCAGCATTGTCAAGTCCACCGAATTGATCGTGATGGTCATCTTTGGCGGGATGCACAGCCTGACGGGGGCGGTTTTTTCGGCTATCGTGCTCACCTCGTTGCCGGAATTGCTCCGGACCGCTCAGGCCTGGCGCTTGGTCGCTTATGGCGTCTTGGTAGTATTGATCATGGTCGCTCGTCCTGAGGGCTTGATGGGATCGTGGGAACTGACGCCGGCTAATATCAAGGCCTTGTTCAGTAAAAAGGGAGAATAGACGTCATGCCTTTGCTAGAAATTGAAAATCTCACTAAAAATTTTGGCGGCGTGCAGGCAGTGAACGATTTTTCCCACCAGTTGGAAAAGGGAGGCCTGTACGCTATCATCGGGCCAAACGGCGCCGGAAAGACCACGATCTTTAATCTGATCACCGGTATCTACAAGCCTACGATGGGGCGCATCTTTTTCGACGGCGACGAGATCACCGGTCGTATCACGCATCAAATCGCCCAAAGGGGCATCGCCCGCACGTTCCAAAACATTCGCCTTTTTTCTGATTTTAGCGTGCGGGACAATGTGCGCACGGCTTGCCACCGGTACGCCAGTTATTCCATCTGGGAAGGGCTGTTTCCCACGCCGCGCCGTGGGCGCGAGGAAAAGGATTTAGCCGAGCGCACCGCACGCCTGCTGGAATTGGTCAATCTCAGCGATCGCGCCGACGAACTAGCCAAGAACTTGCCCTATGGGCACCAACGGCGCTTAGAGATCGCGCGCGCGCTGGCCCAAGAGCCCAAGCTCTTGTTGCTAGACGAGCCGGCGGCCGGTATGAACCCGGACGAGACGGTGGACTTGATGGCCTTTATCAAGCAAATACACAAGACCTTTGACTTGACGATCCTGCTCATCGAGCATCATATGGAGGTCGTCATGGGTTTGGCCGATAACATCGTGGTCATCGACTTTGGCCGCACCATCGCCCAGGGCACGCCGGATGAAGTTCAGTCCAACCCCACGGTGATCGAGGCATACTTGGGAACGGAGGAGGTTTAACATGGCGTTGCTAGAGGTCAATGACGTCTCTGTCGCTTACGGCGGCATTCAAGCGTTGCAGGGCGTCTCGATTTACGTGGACAAGGGAGAGGTTGTCACGATCATCGGCGCCAATGGGGCCGGCAAGTCATCTTTGTTGAACGCCATTTCGTCGATGGTCCCTTACCACAAGGGCGAAATCACCTATCAGGGGCAACAGCTGTCCGATAAACCGTACAAGGTTGTCGCGCAGGGCATTGTTCAAGTGCCCGAGGGCCGGCAAGTTTTCGCCAACCTCAACGTGGAGGAAAATTTGCGCATCGGCGCATATCTGCGCAAGGACAAAGTGGCCATTGAGCAAGATTTAGAAGGCGTCTATACACGATTCCCGCGTCTCAAGGAACGCCGGCAGCAATTCGCCGGCAGCCTGAGCGGCGGCGAGCAGCAGATGTTGGTCATCGGTCGAGGCCTGATGGCGCGACCGGGGGTGCTATTGCTGGACGAGCCGGCGTTGGGGTTGGCCCCTCTCTTGGTGGCAGAGATTTTCAGCATCGTTCACGACATCAACCAGGAAGGAACCACCCTGCTTCTGGTCGAGCAGAACGCCAAGAAAGCGCTGGCCGTGGCCGACCGGGCCTACGTCCTGGAGACGGGCAAGATCATCCGCGAGGGCAGTGGCATAGATTTGCTGGCTGACCCTTCCGTCCAAGAGGCCTACCTGGGAACCAAGCGGGGCGAATAGCGAGAACGAATGATTATGGAATCACGCATCCAGCGTCTTTTACAGCAATACCCCGATCGATTGTTGACCATCGACTCCCACACCGCCGGCGAACCGACACGCTTGATCGTCGGCGGCCTCCCGCCCATCCCCGGCGAGACGGTCGCCGAAAAGCGGCAGCGCTTTATGCGCGATTGGGATCACGTGCGGCTACAACTGACCTGTGAGCCGCGCGGTCATCGGGATATGCTGGTGGCCCTGGTCACCGAGGCGACGAGCGAGGGGGCTGATTTCGGGCTGATCTACATGGATGCCCGGCGTTACCCCTATCTGTGCGGCCACGCCACCATCGGCGCAGTGACCACGCTCATTGAAATCGGGGCCGGCGTCGTGGAAGTGACTGAACCGGAGACGACGGTGGTCGTTGATACGCCCTCTGGCCCGATGGAGACCAAGGCGCGGGTCCAGGGCGGCAAGGTCGAGTCGGTCGTGATGCAGGCTGTGCCCTCGTTCGTCTATGGCGAAAATCAGCCCCTGGACGTGCCGCGGCTGGGGCGCATCCTGGTGGATACTGTTTGCGTGGGTGGATTTTTTGCTATGGTCTCGAATGAACAAATCGGCCTGGCGCTGACCCTGGATAACGTCGACCGCTTGATCGAGCTGGGGATGAGCATCATCGAGGCGGCCAACGCGCAATTGACGGTGCGCCACCCCACCCGCCCCGAGGTGAACACGGTAGATGTGACCGAGTTCTATGATCTCTCCGAGCACAAATTGGGGCGTGGGGTGAGCGCCGTGGTCTATGGCGAATCCCACATCGACCGCTCTCCCTGTGGCACTGGCACGTCGGCCAAGATGGCGCTGCTCCATCACCGGGGACAATTGGCGCTCAATCAGCCTTTCGTCAACGCCGGCATTCTGGGCACGACGTTCGAGGGACGGCTGGTGGCCGAGACCCAAGTTGGGGAATTGCCGGCCGTGGTGCCAGAGGTTCGGGGCAGTGCGCAGATCACCGGCGTACATCGATTTGTTCTCGATCCCCGCGATCCGTTCCCGCAAGGCTTTCTTCTCTAAACGCTAAAACGAGGGATATGACAATGACTGAGCTATTTCTTATCAACGGCAGGCTGCACACCCAGGACGCGCGCTATCCCGATGCGACGGCCGTGGCGATTCGTGACGGCCGCGTGCAAGCTGTGGGCGACGACGACGAGATCCTTGCCCTTCGACAGGCTCCCCTGGCACTTGCGCCCAGGGCAAGTGAGGACTTTGCCCTGGCCGGTCCCAACGCGCGGGTGATTGACCTGGAAGGGCGCTTGCTTTTGCCCGCTATGACCGATTCACACTTTCACTATTACGACTGGTCCCTGGGCTTGCGGCGCTTGCCCCTGTCCGAGACCCGCTCGCTGGATGACTTGAAGCAGCGCTTGGCTCGGTGGGCGCGCAAGACCCCGTCCGGCCAGGTTCCTTCGACAGGCCATCGTGGTGAGCTTGCCGAACCATCAGGACAGGTTCCTTCGACAGGCTCAGGACCCTGGATCATGGGGCAGGGGTGGAACGAGTCCCGCTGGCCCGAACCCCGCATGCCCACCCGCGCTGACCTGGATGACGCAGTGCCCGATCAACCCGTCATTATATGGCGCAATGACCTGCATCTGGCCGTCGTCAACTCACGCGCGCTACAAGAGACAGGCATCACGGCCGACACCCCCAACCCGCCAGAGGGGGTCATCGATCGGGACAGTGCCGGAGAGCCGACTGGCATCCTGCGCGAATTGGCCATTAACCTGGTTACTGACCTCATCCCGACGCCGACCGAGGAGGAGACGGTCGACGCGATGCGCGAGGGATTTGGCATCCTCCACCAGTTGGGCGTGACCGGCGTCCACGATTACCGCATCATGGGGGGCGCCGATGGGCCGCCCGCCTTTCGCGCTTACCAACGCCTGCAAGCGGCAGGGGAGCTGGCCCTGCGGATGTGGATGCACATCCCCGGCGAGCGCTTGGACGAGGCCATCGCGCTGGGGCTGCGCACCGGTATGGGAGATGATTATCTGCGGGTGGGGCACGTCAAGCTCTTTTCGGATGGCGGTCAGGGCGCCCGCACCGCCTGGATGCTGGAACCTTATGAGGATACGGGCGATTGCGGCATGCCCCTGACGCCGATGGACGAGATCGCCCGCGCTGTCGAGCGGGCCGACCGGGCCGGTTTAGCCGTGGCGATTCACGCCATCGGCGACCGGGCCAACCGGGCGTTGATCGGCGTCTTTGAGCGGGTATTGGGCGCAGAGAGAACGTCCAGGGCCTGGGCCACGACTGCGCCACCAGCCGCGCTGCACCGTATCGAGCACGTGCAGATGATCCAGCCTGAGGATGTGGCCCGCTTGGCGCAGTTGAACGTGGCAGCCTCGGTGCAGCCCATCCATTGCCCCGACGACATTCCGATGATCGAAACATCGGTGGGGCCGCGCGGACGTTTGGCCTATCCCTTCCGCGACATGCAGGACGCCGGGGTGATGATGGCCTTTGGTTCCGACTGCCCCGTGGCGAATCCCAACCCGCTCTTTGGCATTCATGCCGCCGTCACCCGGCAGACGAGGGACGGCGCGCCATCGGGTGGTTGGTATCCGGAGCAGCGGCTGACCGTGGCCGAGGCCATATGGGGCTTTACGATGGGCGCGGCGCTGGTCAGCGGCCGGGAGGCGCATCTGGGCAGCATCTCGCCGGGCAAGCTGGCCGATCTGATCGTTCTCGACCGGGACATCCTGGCCCTCGCAAAGGTCGCGCCGATAGAGATCGCTCAGGCGCAGGTGGTGATGACCATCTTTGACGGGCGCGTCGTGTACGAGGCGTGAGGTGCGGCGTGCGGCGCAGCGTGATGTGAATTGACGACTGTGCGTGTAACCCTCAAGCTCTTTGCTACTTATCGCCGCTACCTTCCGCCGGGGAACGTAGGAAATGCCTGCGACGTGGACGTTCCAACCGGGATGCCGGTGATTGATCTGCTGACCCGATTGGGTGTCCCCCACGAACCTGGGGCCAGCGTCATCCTGGTGAATGGCCGAGGTGTCCCTCCGGAACAGGCCCTGGAAGCGGGTGACGTTGTGGCCGCCTTTCCGGCCCTGGCCGGCGGCTGAAATACGTAAAACGTAATCACGTCTCAGTTCAGTTCAAAAAGGAGACAAAAATGTTTGGATGGCACGGCAAGATACTCAGGGTCAATCTGACGGATGAACAGATCTCAGTAGAAGCGATAGACCCCCAAACCGCCAAGGACTTGATCGGTGGACGCGGTTGGTCGATTAAATATCTCTACGATGAGGTGGACCCGGGCGTGGACCCCCTCGCGCCGGAGAATAAACTCATATTCGCTACCGGCCCGCTGACGGGCACGCCTGCCCCGACGGGCAACCGTTTCATGGTCACGACCAAGGCGCCGCTCACCGGGGCGATCTCTTGCTCCAACTCGGGCGGCCAGTTTCCCACCGAGATGAAACGCACCGGCTTTGATCTGTTTATCTTTGAGGGAAAGGCCAGGCGGCCGGTGTATGTGTGGGTCAACGATGGCGAGGCGGAAATTCGCCCGGCCGGGCATCTGTGGGGCCAGGATGTCCCGCATACGGAGGACATGCTCCTTGAAGAGACCGACCCCAAGGCCAAGGTCGCCTGTATCGGACCGGCCGGGGAGCACTTGGTGCGCATCGCGGCGATTATGAATGACAAGCACCGCGCAGCGGCCCGTTCTGGCGTGGGCGCGGTCATGGGCAGCAAGAACCTCAAGGCCGTCGTCGTGCGGGGCACTCGCGAGGTCCCTTTGGCCGAACCCGAGGCGATGCGCGAGCTGTGCCGCACGGTGCGCAAAAAAGTCAACGCCGATGTCAAAAAAGGCTCCTCGCTGCGCGAATATGGCACCGCCTATGTGCCCATCGTGACCAACGAGATCGGCATCCTGCCCACCCGCAACTTTCAGACAGGGGTTTTCGAGGGCGTGGAAGGGATCACCGGCGTCGTCCTCACGGAAAAATACCTGATCCGCCCCAAACCATGCCACGGTTGCCCCATCGCCTGTGGTCGACTCACCGTCGTGAAAACGCCAGAGCAGTACCGGGGCGAGGGCGAAGGCCCCGAGTACGAGACGATCGCCTCGCTGGGCAGCGCCTGCGGCATCGGCGATATGGCGGCGGTCACCAAGGCCAACTATTTGTGCAATGAACTGGGGCTGGACACTATCTCCGCCGGGGTGACCATCGCTTGTGCCATGGAACTGTACGAAAAGGGCATTTTGCCCCAGGAGGACGTGGGTATGGCGTTGCACTTTGGCGACGCCGGCGCGGTGCTCGACTTGATCCAAAAGATGGCCCATCGAGAGGGCTTTGGAGACCTCTTGGCGGAGGGCAGCTATCGCCTGGCGGAAAAATACGGCCATCCCGAACTTTCCATCACGGCCAAGAAGCAAGAGTTCCCCGGCTATGACCCGCGCGGTGCCAAGGGCATGGGTTTGCTCTATGCCACTTCCAACATCGGCGCCTCGCACATGGCGGGCGACCTGGCCTACATGGAGGTCTTTGGCACGCCAAAGAAACTCGATCCATTGACCATTGAGCGCAAGCCGTGGTACATCAAGCACTTTGAAGATCTATTCACCATCATCGACGCGGCCGGGTTGTGCGTGTTTCTTTCCATTCGCTATCTGTGTGACCCCGATTACGAGGTGATGCCCACCCGGATGGCCGAGATGTTCAATCTCGCCACCGGCGCCGACTATACGGCGGAGAGCCTGATGCAGGCCGGGGAACGCATTTACAACCTGGAGCGGATGTTCCTGCTCAAGGCCGGCTTTACCCGTAAGGATGATACCTTGCCCAAACGGATGCTGGAGGAACCCCTGCCCGAAGGCCCGGCCAAAGGTCACGTGGTTGAGCTGGACGTGATGCTGCCCGAGTTCTACCAATTGCGCGGCTGGGACGAGAACGGTGTCCCCACCGACGCCAAGTTGGAAGAGCTGGGGCTGGCGCGCTAGTTAAGCGATTCGACCCATGTCAAAAAAATGGTACGATGACGTCCAAGCTATCACGACGCGGCTGGTCAAGATCAACAGCATCAGCCCCAACATCGCCGGCGAGAACGCGTGCGCCGCCGAGATCCACAGCGCCCTGGCAGAACGGGGGCTGGCGCCCGCCTACTGGGAGATGGCAGACGGACGCAAGATCGTCTGGGCGATGGTGGAAGGCCTTGCCCTTCGGCAGGCTCCCCTGGCACTGCCAAGTGAGGACTTTGCCCTCCCGCCAGACGCCAATATCCCCACCGTGATCCTGCTGGGCCATCTTGACGTCGCCGGCGTCCAAGACTATGGCGCTGACGTCGATCCGTTCGATCCCCAGGCCCTGCACGCTGCCTTGCTGGAACAGTACGCAAAGAACCCGGATACCGAGGATGAATGTCTCCTCGACGCCGGCAGCGGGCAGTGGATGTTTGGACGGGGCAGTTTCGACATGAAGAGCGGCGTCGCGGCCCAGATTGCCGTGATGGGCGCGTTGGCCAAGTCCAGGGAGACGCTGCCCGGAAACGTGTTGATGGTGGTTACACCAGACGAAGAGGTGGAATCGGCCGGGACGATGCATGCCGTTGAGCGGCTGCTCGAACTGCGGGCGACGCATCGGCTGGACTATGCCGGCGTCATCAATTCTGATTATACCGCGCCGCGCGAGCCGGGCGACGATCACCGTTATATCTATCGCGGCACCATCGGCAAGATGTTGTGTTGTTTCTACATCCGGGGGTGCGAGACCCACGTGGGCGAGGCCTTTCGCGGCCTGGACGCCAACCTCATCGCCTCGAACCTGATCCACGAGACCAACTTGAACGCGGCGCTCTGCGACGAGGCGGACGGCGAGATCACAGTCCCGCCCCTCACCCAGAAACAGCGGGATTTCAAGGCCCGTTACGATGCCCAGACCCCTATCTCGGCGCTCATTCATTGTAGCTGCCTGGTTCACAGCTGGACGCCCCAGGACGTCCTGGTCAAGATGGTGGCTCTGGCCCAGCGCGCGCTCAGCCGGGCCAACCACCGGCGGATCGTCCAATGGAGCGCGTATGCCGCACGTCAGAACAGCACGATGCCGCTGGAGGATTTGGGCGGGCGGGTGTGGACCTACCAACAGCTCTATGAGGCAGCAGCGAAAAAATTGGGCCACGCTGAATTGGCGCGTGAATTGGAAACACGCGCCTTGGGCTATATCCACCAAGCCCGGCGGTTACTGGCGCGGTTATCGCCAGAGGAGCAAGATTTCCTCATCGACAACGGCCAGTTGGTGGGCATCGATAGCCGGGAGCGCAGTTTGGCCATCGTCAAAACGCTGGTCGAGATCGCCGGTCGAGAGGGCGCATTCGATCCCAGGAAACCGGCGATTCTGGTCTATTTTGCGCCCCCATACTTTCCACCCATCCGGGGGGATAGCGGATCCCGGTTGAACCGGGCGATCGCCGCCGAGGTAGACAGCGGACGATATGGAGAGATCCAGTTCCGTGGGTTCTATCCCTACGTTTCCGACATCAGCTATATGAAAGTAGACGACGCGGTCTATGACAGCCTCCCGGCATTCAAAAAGAACTTTCCCCTGTGGCGGGATCGCGATGATGACGTCGCGGAGCATGTGCGGGATGAGTATTTCAGCGTCCCCTTTGATCGCATCCGCGAGCTGAATTGCGACGTCGCCAACATTGGCCCTTGGGGAAAAGAAGCCCACGGTAAGGGCGAGCGCGTTTATATGCCTTATACCTTTGAGACGGTTCCGGAACTGATCCATCGCGTCATTCTGCGCGTGCTCGGGGTCCCAACGAAGGACAGATAGAAACCCGTAAGTCCGCCCGGCTGCCCCGCCGACAACCCTGTAGATACTACAGTATAATGTACAAGGAGAAAACAGTGAGTTCAAACTATGATGTACCGCGAATGATAACCGACTTGCCTGGCCCCAAAGCGCAGGCGATCATCAAAGCGGACCGGGGGGTGGTCTCACCGTCTTTGCCCCGGGCTTATGCTTTGGTCGCTGACCATGCTCAAGGTTGCGTCATCACCGACGTGGACGGCAACCGCTTTCTCGACTTTGCGGCTGGTATCGCTGTCTGCGCCACCGGGCACTGCCATCCTCGGGTGGTCAAAGCGATCCAGGAGCAGGCTGCCCGTCTCATTCACCTCTGTGGCGCCGACTTTTACTATCCGCTCTACGTCGAGGTCGCAGAACGTTTGGCCACTGCTGCCCCCGGGCCCGATTCGTGGAAGGTGTTCTTGAGCAATTCAGGGGCCGAGGCTGTGGAGGGCGCATTAAAGCTGGCGCGATATACCACGGGGCGACACCGCTTTATCGCCTTTATGGGAGCGTTCCACGGACGGACACTGGCCACCATCTCGCTGACGGCCAGCAAACCCAAGTATCGGCGAGAGTTTGGACCGCTTATCTCTGGTGTGACCCACGTGCCCTATGGCAATTGTTTCAACTGTCACTATAACCTGACGCATCCCGATTGCGGCCTGGCCTGCGTGCACTACATTGAGCAAGAAATCTTTGCCCGTATCGCGCCGCCGGAGGACGTGGCGGCGATTATCGTCGAACCGGTGCAGGGCGAGGGGGGCTATGTGGTGCCCCCGCCGGATTGGCTGCCCGCCCTGCGCGCACTCTGCGACCGGCATGGCATCCTGCTCATCGCCGACGAGGTGCAGAGTGGAATGGGCCGGACGGGCAAGATGTTTGCCTGCGAGCACTTTGGCGTGGTCCCCGACATTATCACCATCGCCAAGGGGGTCGCCTCTGGTATGCCCCTGGGGGGCTTTATCGCCAAGTCGAGCGTGATGACGTGGGCCAAGGGCGCCCATGGGAGCACGTTCGGGGGCAATCCGGTGGCTTGCGCGGCGGCGCTGGAGACCATCGCTATGCTGGAAGAAGCGTTGATGGAGAACGCCACTCAAGTGGGCGGCTATATCCTTGGACGCCTGCAAGGTTGGCCGAGTGAGCACCCGATCGTGGTTGACGTGCGCGGCCTGGGCCTGATGCTCGGCGTCGAGTTCCAGACCGGAGAGCAAGCCGCCGATGTGGTCAATCGTTGTTTCAAGCGGGGCCTTGTTGTCCTAGAATGCGGCGACAGGGCGATTCGTCTGTCTCCGCCGTTGGTGGTGACCAAGGCGGAAGCAGATGTGGCGCTCAATATCTTGGAGGGTGCCGTGACCGAGGTGGAGAATGCTTGACAGAATGCTTGACAGAATGCCTGACAAGCTGATGTGCATGCGCGACGCCATCGCCGCTCACGTCCACGATGGCGACTCTGTAGCTATTGAGGGCTTTACCGCTTGTATTTGCTTTGCCGCCGCCCACGAGATCATCCGCCAGGAGCGTCGTGATCTGGTCCTGTGCCGCATGACGCCCGACCTGGTCTATGACCAGATGATCGCGGCCGGGTGTGCCCGCAAGATGGTTTTCTCCTACCTGGGCAACCCCGGCGTTGGGTCTCTGCACTGCGTGCGGCGGGCGGTGGAAAAGGGCATCCCTGGGCCGCTCGAATTGGAAGAGTACTCTCACTTTGGGATGGTAGGGCGGTACCTGGCTGGCGCTTATCGCTTGCCCTTTTTCCCCCTGCGTTCCTACAATGGGAGCGACTTGCCGGCGGTCAATCCACGTATCCGCTCTGTCGATAGCCCCTACGGTGACGAAACGATCGCCGTCGTGCCGCCTCTCAACCCCGACGTTGCCATCCTGCACGCCCAACGGGCTGATACCGAGGGGAATACTCAATTGTGGGGCCTGCTAGGGGTACAAAAGGAGGTCGCTTTTGCAGCTCGCAGTGTCATCGTCGTGGTCGAAGAGATCGTGGGGAACGACGTCATCCGTTCCGACCCCAATCGCACCATCATACCGGGTCTGCTGGTAGATGCGGTCGTCCACGAGCCTCGTGGGACGCATCCCTCCTACGTCCAGGGATATTACGACCGGGATAATACGTTCTATCTCGCGTGGGATGAGATCAGCCGGGACGAGGCGGCGACTCGGGCGTGGCTCGAAGAGTGGGTCTATGGCGTGCAAGACCGGGCAGCGTACGTGCAAAAGCTGGGACCGGAGACGTGGGAACGGCTCGCCCCGGGCGAAGCGATAGCAGATCCTGTGAACTATGGAAAGTACCAGTAAGGGAAGAATCGATGATGGATTACACACCTTCTGAAATGATGATCGTATCAGCAGCGCGGGCGCTGACGGGCGTGCGCACCGTGTTTGTCGGCGTGGGGCTGCCCAATAGCGCCTGCAACCTGGCCCGGCGGACGGTAGCCCCGCATCTGGAATTGATCTATGAGAGCGGCGTCTATGGCGCGCGGCCCGCTCGCTTGCCCCTTTCCATTGGCGACCCGACCCTCATCAGCGGCGCGACGTCGGTCTGCTCGATGGCTGACCTTTTTGGTCTGTACCTGCAAGGCGGGCGCGTGGAGGTCGCCTTTTTGGGCGGCGCCCAGATCGACCGCTTTGGCAACCTGAACACCACCGTCATCGGCGATTGGCGGCGGCCCAAGGTCCGCCTGCCGGGCAGCGGCGGCGCGTGCGAGATCGCCATCAACGCCCAAAAGATATTTGTGATTATGCGGCTCAAGCGGCGGGCCTTTGTTCAAGCGCTTGATTTTCTCACCAGCCCGGGACACCTGGGTGGTGGAGGGGAACGGGCCGCGCTGAAACTCCCCAACAGTGGGCCCCGGTTGGTCGTCACCGATAAATGTATTTTTCGCTTTGACCAGGCGACGGGTGAGATGACATTGCACAGTCTCCATCCGGGGGTCGAACTGGCCGAAGTGCAGGCGGAAGTGGGGTGGGATTTGCGAATCGCCCCCGACCTGGG
>DAOTUB010000010.1:0-26730 GCA_034437455.1 Anaerolineae bacterium
GGCCAAACGGCAGGAGGACGAGCGAGAGCCGGTGGAGGACGCCGACTTGCCCGCCGGGGAATGCGCCTGGCTCTTTGGCATCCACGCGGCCGACCCCACCACCCCGGCCGACTTTCGCTTTCTTTTCCAGGGCAAGCAAAAGACAGGCTGGGCGCTCTTTACCGAGGCGATCGGCCCTGGCCCGTATCACGGCAGCGGCCACGACTATACTCCGGTGGCCCACAGTGGCTATGGCGTCATCACACGCATCAACAACGGGTACGAGCCAAACGGCACGCTGCCAGTGCGTGCCAGGTACGCCAGTTTTGCCGAGGCCTGTGCCAGCTACGTCGAAAGATCGCGCGGGTGCCACATCTGGATCATTGGCAACGAGCAGAACAATATCCGCGAGCATCCCGGCGGGGCCAAGAACCCGACCGAGCACATCACCCCGCGCATGTACGCCGAGGCATTCAACCTGGCGCGGCAGCAGATCAAGGGAGTGCAGCCAGAGGCCATCGTCGTGCCTGGCGCGGTGGACCCTTACTTTGGTTTGACCCTGCCGTTGACCGGCCAGACCTATCGTCCGCTCGACTATTTCACCGAGATGCTCTCTTACATCACCGATCTGGACGGTATCTCGCTGCACACCTACACCCACTGGCTCGACGTCGACTTGATCACGAAAAAGACCGTCTTTACCGATCCGCCCCTCACACCGGGCACGCCCCACGAGCACTATTACGACTTTCAGGCCTACCGCACCTTTGCCGAGGCGATCCCGGCCAAGTGGCGGGATCGCCCGATCTATATCACCGAGTCGAATCACTGGGTGGCGCTGGAGCACCAGCCGCGCAACCCACAAGAGGAAGGAATGCTCGGTTGGGTGAACAAGGACAAGGGTTGGGTGCGGGCGGCCTATGCGGAGATCGACCGTTGGAACAACACGCCCTACGCCCAGCAGATTCACTGTCTCCTGCTCTATCGTTGGACGGGCGACGCCTGGGCCATCGAGCACAAGGGCGAGATTCACAAGGATTTCCGCAAGGCGCTGGATCACGATTACCGCTGGCGGCGGTAGAAAGGGAGACGCGGGCATGGAGGATCATCACCCAGAGATCGCTGAGGATCGTCTTGTCTTCTTTGAGAGATTTGTGGAAGCCATAGAGCGGCGCGAGGGAGTCTGCTTAACTTTTCGCAGGAGATAGAACGAGTGACTTGTTCACAGACAGCCATCGAACGAAAGCGGTGTTTGCAGCAGGAGCTGGCCCGCTACGTACATCTCCTGACCAGTCACGGCGATCCAGACAAGGTGATCGTGTTTGGCTCTTTGGCTACCGGGCAGATCGGGGCCTGGTCCGACATTGACCTGATTATTGTTGAGCGGACCGATCGGCCATTTTGGAAGCGCCTCCGCGCCTGGCGCAGGCTGCTCCAGCCCAAAGTGGGCACCGATATTCTGGTTTACACACCGGAGGAGTTTGAGCGATTATGTCAGGAACGCCTTTTTTTTCGCGAGGAGATTCTGGCTAAAGGAAGGATCGTTTATGAGCGAAGCGGTTGATCGCTGGTCAGCAATTCCCGTTATGGGAAACAAGGAGAGTTGTAGCCGCGATTTCTATATCGCGAAGGATGCTTCATGTGGCAAAATGCACGCGCTATGGAAAGCGCGGCTACAAAACGGGAATTGCTGATCGCTGGTTGATCTTTGCCCAAGAGGATTTGCAAGTGGCCGAGGTCGTGCTAGAGGCTCTGAGCTTGGCCCGCGCTGTGCTGGAAAGGATATTATCCAATAGACCGGGAGTTTCGCAATCATAATTCATGTGCTATAATGTCCCTGAGCACTGGGGAGGGCGGGTGTGAACTCAGACAAGATCACCATCAAAGGCATCAGCAAAGGACTGCTCGTCACACTGAGGGAGGATAGCTGGAGCGCCGGCCTGCGCGCATTGGAAACTCACCTGGGTGCGAACCCGGCCTTCTTTCGGGGTGGGCGCGTCGCTCTTGACGTGGGAGCGCAAGACCTGAGTATCTCTGATATTGAGGAGGTGCGCAAACTGTTGGTCCGGCACGAGGTTGACCTGTGGGCGGTGGTCAGCACGAACTCGTTCACCGAAGCAGCGGCGCAAGAGTTGGGATTGGTGATCGACCTGCGGCCCCCTCGCCCCCGCGCGCCAGAGGCGACCTTCGAGGGGGCGGCCTTGCCGAGCGAAGAACCGCTGGCGGATGGGCTGGTGGTACGGCGCACGCTTCGTTCTGGTCAGAGCTTGCGCCATCCTGGCCACATTGTGATCATTGGCGACGTCAATCCAGGGGCAGAGGTCGTAGCGGGAGGCGACATCGTCGTCTGGGGCCGGGTGCGTGGGGTGGTGCACGCCGGAGCGTTGGGGGATGGGGGAGCCGTGGTTTGCGCGCTCGATCTGGCTCCTATGCAACTGCGTATCGCCAATCACATCGCCCGCTCTCCGGAGGGGCGACAGCAGAGGCCAGAGCCGGAGATGGCCTCGGTGCGTGATGGGAAGATCGTGGCGGTTCCGTGGTACAGTGGTGAGTGAGGCGGCGGGGCACAGTCCCGTAGGGGCCTATGCCCCACGGGGCACAGTCCCGTAGGGGCCTATGCCCCACGGGGTAAGGAGCACGATGGAAGCAAGAGTGATTACAGTCACTTCGGGCAAGGGGGGAGTGGGCAAGACGACCCTGACGGCGAATCTGGGCGTCGCGCTGGCGATGCTGGGGCAGCGTGTGGTGACTATTGACGCCGACGTTGGCCTGCGCAACCTGGACGTGATGTTGGGGCTTGAAAACCGCATTGTCTACGACCTGGTCGACGTGATCGAGGGGCGTTGTCGTCTGCGCCAGGCGCTGGTGCGGCACAAGCAACTTTCGGAACTGTTTCTGTTGCCGGCCGCGCAGACCCGCGACAAGAGCGCGGTCCAACCGGACGATATGGTGGGCATTTGCGACGAATTGCGCGGGCAGCACGACATCATTTTGATCGATTCGCCCGCTGGCATCGAGCAGGGCTTTCGTTACGCTGTAGCTCCAGCCGACGAGGTGCTCGTCATCACAAACCCGGAGGTGCCCGCCGTGCGCGACGCGGATCGGGTCATCGGCCTGATCGAGGCGGAGGATAAAGGCCCGGCCCGGTTGGTCGTCAATCGCCTCAAACCCGCGCTGGTGCAGCGCGGCGAGATGCTCAGTATCCCCGACGTCGTTGAATTGCTGGCCGTCGAGCTTATCGGCATTGTGCCTGATGACCAGGCGGTTCTGATCGCTGCCAACCGAGGGCAGCCTCTCGCGCTGTCTCGCAACAGTTCCCTGGCCAGCCAGTCATTTCACAACATTGCTCGTCGGCTGATGGGCAAGGATGTGCCGTTTCTGACCCTGCATGAGCCAAGCGTGTTTGAGCGGTTGTTTGGTTTTATGAGCGCTGGAAGGGGTTGAACATGGCTGGATTTTTGAAACGCCTGACAGGTCGTCGTGACGAACCCAAGAGTGGAACGGTCGCCAAGGAGCGGTTGCGCCTGGTGCTGACCCACGACCGAGCCGGTATTTCGCCCACGCTGCTGGACACTCTCAAAGACGAGATCATCGCTGTAATTTCCAACCACGTCTCGGTTGACGTCAGAAACGTTCAGGTAAACATCACCCAGACCGGGCACGAGTCGAGCTTGGTGGCCGATATTCCCCTGGCGACCCGAAGGCCTTCGCGGTAGAGGTGGCATGACGAGACTGCGCAGTTGGCGGCACTTTGATTATGTGCTACTTCTGGTCACCGTGCTGCTGACCCTCTACGGCGTGGTGATGATCTATAGCACCAACCGGGACAGCCTCGATCCCAATCTGCCCGATCTGTGGCGGCGTCAGGCCATTCTTGGGTTGGTGGGTGTGGGGTTGATTTTTCTGCTGGCTGCTTTTCCGCGCGATTATCAGTGGTTGGGCGATTTTTGGTGGCTGGCCTATCTTCTGGCCATCATTTTGTTGGGCCTCGTGCTCTTGTTTGGGCAGAGGGACGAGGTGACGGGAGAGATGCTCGGTTGGTTCGACTTGCGCCTGTTTCGTCTTCAGCCCGCCTTTCCCGCGATGATCCTGTTCGCGATTTCGACGGCTGCCGTTCTTAGCCGACGGCATCGCAAACGCAAGTCCTCCAATCTGCCCCTATTTGGCGCGCCCAAGACGAGCATGGTCGAAACGACGGCCGATCATCCCGATTTTACCGGTTATTTGGTCTCTATCGGAATGGCATTGTCGTTGGCCGTGTTGGTATTTTTACAGCCGGATATGGCTACTGCGGCGGTCTTTTTTGCCATGTGGCTGACGATGTTGTTCGAGTCGAACATAGAAGTGCGCTACCTGGCGCTGACGGCCGTGGCGGGTCTGGGAGCGTTGATTCCCATCTGGAGCGTGATGGAAGATTATCAGCGCGAACGAGTGCTGGGGTTCCTCGTTCCCAGCAGCAACCCCAACGTAGATCATCACCTGACCCAGGCCCTTACCGCCATTGGCTCAGGCGGGCTGTGGGGACAGGGCCTGGGTCAGGGCGCGGCGAGCCGGCTTCGTTACTTGCCGGTGCGTCACACGGACTTTATTTTCGCCGTCCTCGCCGAGGAGCTGGGCTTTGCGGGCGCCATGTTGTTGTTCGCTCTCTATTTGATATTGTTTCTCCGGCTGTTGCGGATCATTTTTATCACGCCGGATACCTTCGGGCGGTTGCTGGTGATCGGTGTGCTGGCAATGACCCTGTTCCAGATCGTGGTCAACATCGGTATGCACCTGGGATTGTTGCCGATTGCGGGATTGCCACTGCCCTTTATCAGTTACGGCCCCGCCGCGCTGCTAACGACGATGATCGGCATCGGCGTCGTCGAAAACGTGGCGATGCATCATCACCGCAAGTTAGATTTTTGATGGGGGAAAACGGAATGGACGATGAAAGAACCGACTTTATCCGAGAGGCGATCAAAGAGGACTTGAGAACCGGCAGATTTGATCGCGTGCACACGCGCTTCCCGCCCGAGCCGAACGGCTACCTGCACATCGGGCACGCCAAGGCGATCTGCATCGATTACGGCGTCGCCGAGGACTTTGGGGGACTGTATAATCTACGGTTCGACGATACCAATCCGGTCAAAGAAGAGACCGAGTACGTGGAATCGATCAAGGAGGACATTCGCTGGCTGGGGTTTGACTGGGGAGATCGATTGTTCTACGCCTCGGACTATTTTGAACAACTCTACGAGTACGCAGTCCAGTTGATCAAAAAGGGCAATGCGTACGTTTGTGATCTAAGCCCCGACGAGATCCGGGAATATCGTGGCACCCTGACCGAGCCAGGGAAAAATAGCCCCTACCGTGACCGCTCGGTCGAGGAGAACCTGGATCTGTTCGAGCGCATGCGGGCCGGCGAGTTCCCCGATGAGGCTCGCACGCTGCGGGCCAAGATCGACATGGCGTCTCCCAACATCAACCTGCGAGACCCCGTCATGTACCGCATCTTACACGAGACGCATCACCGGACGGACGACGAGTGGTGCATCTATCCGATGTATGACTGGGCCCACGGCCAGAGCGACTCTATCGAGGGGATCACGCATTCGTTGTGCTCGCTGGAATACGAGATTCACCGTCCCCTGTACGACTGGTATCTCGACCAGTTGGGCATCTATCACCCCCGGCAGATCGAGTTTGCGCGTCTCAACCTCAGCTACACCGTGATGAGCAAGCGCAAGCTGTTGCGGCTGGTGGAGGAAGGATACGTCGACGGTTGGGACGACCCGCGCATGCCCACGCTCTCGGGGTTGCGGAGACGCGGCTATACTCGGGAGGCGATACGCGACTTTTGCGACCGCATCGGGGTGGCAAAGGCGGACAGCATCGTGGACGTCGCCTTTCTCGAGCACTGCCTGCGCGATGATTTGAACCAACGCGCTCCGCGTGTGATGGCCGTGCTGCATCCCCTGCGAGTCGTCATCGACAACTACCCGCAAGATCTGGTGGAAGAGATGGAGTGCGAGAACAATCCAGAGGACGCCAGTGCGGGGACGCGGAAGGTTCCCTTCTCCCGCGTGATCTATATCGAGCGGGAGGATTTCCGCGAGGATCCGCCGAAAAAGTACTTTCGCCTGGCTCCAGGACGCGAGGTGCGGCTCAAACACGCCTATCTCATCACGTGCGAGCGGGTGGTCAAGGACGAGCAGACCGGAGAGGTGATCGAGTTGCACTGCACCTACGATCCAGAGACGCGGGGCGGGATGGTTCCCGATGGACGCCGGGTCAAGGGGACGTTGCACTGGGTTTCGGCTGCCCACGCGCTCCAGGCCGAGGTGCGTCTGTACGACCGCCTCTTCACCGAGGAAAACCCGGATGATGTGCCAGAGGGTGTCGATTTCACGGCGAATCTGAACCTGGACTCGTTGGAGATTTTGAGCTCGTGTCAGGTGGAGCCTGGCCTGGCGGACGCGCCGCCCGGCAGCCGCTACCAGTTTTTCCGGAAGGGCTATTTCTGTGTCGACCCCGATTCCTCTCCGGAGACGCTCGTGTTCAACCGGACGGTGCCGTTGCGCGATACGTGGGCCAAGATTCAAAAGGCCCAAAGGGCCCAAGGGGGAGGGAAAAAGTGACCGTTCGCGTTCGTTTTGCACCCAGCCCCACGGGCAAGCTGCACATCGGCGGCGTGCGGACGGTGATCTTTGGCTGGCTTTTCGCGCGCAAGATGGGCGGGCAGTTTATCCTGCGCATCGAGGATACCGACCGGACGCGGTTCGATCCGGCAAGCGTCCCCTCCATCATGGAGGGCATGCGCTGGCTGGGATTGGAATGGGACGAAGGGCCAGGGCTGGAGGAGTTGCAGCGGTTGGGCGTGGAGAACGCCGAGGCGTACGCCGTCGGAGGGCCGTATGGGCCTTACGTCCAGTCCGGACGGTTGGAGCTGTACAGGCAGACGGCGGAGGAGTTGATCGGGCGCGGTTTGGCGTATCGCTGCAACTGCACCCCGGAGCGATTGGAGCAGGTGCGCGAGGAACAGCGGGCGCGCAAGCAGACGGTGGGCTACGATCGCCACTGCCGCGAGTTGGCGCCAGGTGCCATTTCTCCCGTTGAACCCCACGTCGTCCGTCTCAAAGTCCCGCTGACAGGCCAGACCATCGTGCACGACGTCATCCGGGGCGACATTCTGTTCGATAACGCCCTTCAGGACGATCAGGTGCTTCTCAAGTCGGACGGTTTCCCTACCTACCATCTGGCGGTGGTGGTGGATGACCACGCGATGAAGATCACCCACATCACCCGGGGCGACGAGTGGATCCCCAGCGCTCCCAAGCGTGTTTTGATCTTCCAGGCGCTGGGCTGGGAGCCGCCCGTCTACTGTCATCTTCCGCAGGTCAACGGCCCCGATGGTAAGCCGCTCTCCAAGCGGCACGGTTCCACTTCTGTCGCCCAGTTCCGCGAGCAGGGGTACCTGCCCGAGGCGATGTTCAATTTTTTGGCGCTGCTGGGCTGGGCGCCGGGAGAAGGGGACGAGCAAGAGATCTTTGGCCGAGAGGCGTTGATCGAGGGTTTTGACCTGTTCCGGGTGAACAAATCGCCCGCCGTTTTCTCCTACAAGAAACTGGACTGGATGAACGGCGTCTACATCCGCGAACTGCCGGAAGAGGTGCTTTTGGAGCGGTTGCTGCCCTTCTGGCAGAAAGCCGGCTTGGTCACAGAGACGTGCTCGCGGGAAGAGCGCGACAGGCTGCGGCCCATCATTCCGCTGGTACAGGTGCGGCTGAAGCGGCTGGACGAGATCGTCGAGTTGACGTCGTTCTTGTTTGGCGAGATCGAGCCGCCCCCGGCGGAAAAACTGGTGGGGAAAAAGATGACGCCCGCAGAGAGCCTGGCGGCATTGTGCCGGACGCGGGTCCTGCTGGCGGAGATAGAGCCTTTCGACGCGGAGACAATGGAGCCACCGATGCGGGCGCTGGCCGACGAATTGGGGCTCAAGGCCGGGCAGTTGTTCGGCATCGTGCGCTGGGCGACGACCGGGCAGAAGGTCTCGCCGCCCCTGTTCGGCTCGCTTCAAGTCCTGGGGCGAGAGCGCGTGCTGGCGCGGTTGGATGCGGCGGAGGCGTCCCTGAAGACGTTGGCTTGATGTATCTTCTCAATATTCTGGGGAAAGTGGCAAATGTAGGTCGGATTTGTTATCCGACTAGGCGGCGGTTAGCAAAACCGCCCTACATCTGCCCCGATTTATTGAAAAGATACGGCTTGATGTTCAAGCGCGTTCTCCATATTTCCCTGGCCGCCGCGATTCTAGTCGTAGCGCTTCTTTTCGTCTTTCGTCCCCTCGACGATAGCTATCTCCAGCTCCTGCGCCAGGGAGACGAGCTTGCCGGCAGAGCCGAACGCACCGCTGCCGTTGCCGTGTATCGGGAAGCGGCTCGCCTGCGGCCTGACGATCCGCTCCCGCACCTCCGACTGGCCCAGCTTTACCTGGATTGGGGCCGCACCGACGACGCGCTGGACGCCATCGCGCAGGCTCGGCGACTGGGAGCGGGGGAGATCGACCGGGAGCGACTGTGGGTTGCCGTCCACGTCTCCCGCGCCGATTGGCCCGCCGTCGTCGAGCACGCCCGCCGGCTGCTGTCGCTCGCGCCCGACGAGCGCGACGTCCGTCACACGCTCGCCCGCGCCCACGTCGAACTGCGGGAGTGGGACGCGGCGCGGACAGAGTACCAGGCGCTGTTGAGCGCGGATCCCACAGACTCGCTGGCTCACGAGCGAATGGGCGTGTTGTTGCTCGGCGATGATGATGCAGCGGCCATCCAGCACCTCTTTGCAGCCCGTACCGAGCTGGCAGACCGGTTGCTCGCGGCGCGTTTCCCCCCCTCCTTCCCCCCCCATGGGGGGGACGAAAGGGGGGGAGATGCCGCCTACACCGCCGCATCTTTGGGACTGTCTCTGCTTGAGGCGAGGGGGTGGGCATTGGCCTCGCTTCAGTTCGAGCGCGCCCTCGCTTACGATCCCGACTACCCCGACGCTCGCGCCTATCTGGGCTATGCGCTGGACCATTTGGGCTACTCGGACGAAGCTGGACCCCACTGGCAGCAGGCGGTGGCGCTGGCCCCCAATTCGGCGGCGGCGCACACGTTTCTGGGGCTTTACTACGAGCGGTTGGGAGACGTTGCCTCCGCTCGCGCCGAGTACGAGACGGCTTACGACCTGGACCCTAACAATCCGGCCATCTGTGTAGAAATCGGCCAGACCTGGGCGGCTGAGGGGCGCTACACAGAAGCCGAGATCTGGCTCCGCGAGGCTGTCTCGCTGCAGCCCGACGATCCGACGCTGTGGAAGGTGCTGGTCCACTTCTACCTCGACCACAACATCGCCGCTACCGGGCGGGGTGTCGAGGCGGCGGCTCGATTGGTCCAACTCGTGCCCGACGACGCAGGCGCGCACGACTTGCGGGGTTGGGCGGCTCTTCAGGTCGGCGATTACGAGCAAGCCGAGGAGAGTCTCCGGCGGGCTGTGGCTCTCGATCCCACGTTGGCCGCGACTCACTATCACCTGGGTTTGTTGTGGAGCGTCCGGGGTTTGCGTCAAGATGCCCAAGAAGCGTTCGTCCGCGCTCTGGATCTGGACACGACGGGTGAACTGCGCTCATTCATCGAGCGGGCGATGCTCGGGAAGCCGTAATTGTTCTGGAAATCTGTTGCAGAGGCAAAGATGGGAAGCATTTTCATAAATTGCTGAACGATCACGGCAATAATGCAACCTTGACATTCTAGTGGTTTTAACGTATACTGCTTCCTTGAAAGCACCGACGTAAGTCTTGTGAATCGTTTGCCCGAAACCCCAAGTGTGAAAGGAGGTGACTGCGCGAGCCATTGCTTTTTTTGATTTCCCCAGGTTTGAATCACCATTTTGTAAGTATAAAGGAGAGAAGATAGATGAAGACCTTACGTGTTACAAGCGTCATTGTAACGCTGATCGTGGTTGCTGGTTTGGCCGTGTCCTGTGGTGCGCCAGCGACACAAGCGCCGCCTGCGGCTCCAACCGCGGCGCCCACCGAAGCGCCGGCCCCTACCGAACCGCCCGCCGAGCCTTTCGAACCGCTGGTCATCAGCGCTCCTTGCGCGGACAACAGAATGCAGGAGATCGCGGCTCTCGATGAGATGACCGTGCGCTTTACGCTGTGTAGGCCCGATCCGGCTTTCCTGGCCAAGGTGGCATTCACCCCCTTTTACATTCAACCTCGCGAGTGGATTGAAGAGACAGGGGGAACCGGCGAGCTGCTCGAGCAGCCCATCGGCACCGGCCCTTACAGGTTAGAAAGATGGGACCGCGGCGATAGCATCACCTACAAGCGCTTTGAGGATTACTGGGGCACACCGGCCAAGACCGAAACGCTGGTTTTCCGATGGGCCGCTGAGGGCGCGGCGCGGTTGCTGGAACTGCAAGCGGGCACCGTGGACCACATCACAAAGCTAAGTCCGGACGACTATGAGACTGTGCAAAACGACTCCAACCTGCAATTCCTGCCGGTGCCGAACCCCAATATTCTCTACCTGGCGATGACTAATACCTTTACCCCGTGGGACGACGTTCGAGTCCGCAAGGCGATCGCGATGGGTATTGATCGCCAGCGCATCGTGGATAACTTTTTCCCCACAGGCTCGACGGTTTCTTCCCACTTTACCCCGTGCAGCATCCCCAATGGGTGCCAGGGCGAAGAGTGGTACGAATTTGACCCGGAGGCCGCCCGCGAGTTGCTCGCTGAGGCTGGCGTTCCAGAAGATTTCAAGACCGCGATCTACTATCGCGACGTGTTCCGCGTCTACCTGCCGGAGCCAGGACTGGTGGCGGTCGAGATCCAGTCCCAGTTGAAGGACAACCTGGGCATTGACGTCGACGTGATCGTGATGGAATCGGGCGAGTTCATCGACGAGTCCACCAACGGTCGTCTGGATGGCCTCTACCTGCTAGGGTGGGGCGCCGACTACCTGCACGTAACCAACTTCCTCGACTTCCACTTCAGCCGGTCCAACCCGCAGTTCGGCGATCCGTTCCCCGAGATCTACGAGGTGCTGGAAGAAGCAGCGACCATTGCGGACGAATCGGTGACCGCTCCTATGTACGAGGAGGCCAACAACGCCATCAAGGAGCTGGTGCCTATGATGCCGGTTGCCCATGGCGCCCCGGCGGACGCCGCGCGAGCTGATCTGGAAGGCGCGCACACCGCCGTGCTTGGCCCTCCGAGCCTGTGGAAAGTACAACCAGGCGATAGGGATACGCTCATCTACCTCAAGGCTGCCGAGCCGATCAGCGTCTACTGCATGGACGAGACCGACGGTGAGTCGCTGGACGCCTGCAAGATGGCGACCGAGGGTCTCTACATGTACGACGAGTTTGGCGTGGCCCAGCCGACCCTGGCCACCTCCTGCGAGGCGAACGAGGACGCGACCGTCTATACGTGCTACCTGCGCGAGGGCGTCAAGTTCCACGACGGGTCGACGCTGGACGCCAACGATGTCGTCAGGACCTGGGACGCGGGCATGAACGCCGCCAGCGAGTACCACACCGGCGACACGGGCGCGTTTGAATACCCGTCCTACCTGTTCGATGCCTTGATGAACGCCGAGTAATCAATCTGTTGGGTACGCTTTTTGAGCGTGTACCAACAAATGCGGGGTGGCTTATTTGCCTCGCTTGGCCATAAGCCATCCCGCATCTTTGGTGGACATGCGCTGTTTGCGACTTTTTACAGAGGTGATCTTGTGTTCAAATATACCATTCGACGTGTTCTGGCCTCAATCCCGGTTTTATTTGGCGTCTTGGCGGTGACATTTATTCTGGCTCGAGCTATTCCTGGCGATCCCTGCAAAGCCATCCTGGGCGAAAAAGCCACCGTAGAAGTTTGCGAACGGTTCATTCGAGAAAAAGGATTGGACAAGCCCGTTATGGTGCAATTCGCCATCTACCTGGGTGAGTTGGCGCATGGCGATTTTGGCAATTCGATTCGCTTCAACCGTCCTGTGATCCAGATTTTGATCGAACGGTTGCCAATGACGCTCGAACTGGGAATAGCTGGGTTGTTCATTGCTTGTTTAATTGGCATTCCCCTTGGTCTCATCTCTGCCCTGCGCTATAATTCTGTCATTGATTTGGCCACGATGATGTGGGCGAATATTGGGGTTTCGATGCCCATATTTTGGTTGGGCTTGATGCTCGCTTATGTTTTTGCCTTATTGTTAAAGGACACGCCTTTTTGGCTGCCGCCTTCGGGCCGGGTGTCGGCGGGGCTGGATGTCACGCCTTTTTACGCGGTGTACGGTTGGACAGTGACGGAGGGCACCCCCCTCTTTCGAGTTCTGGAATTCTTTGCCAATATGTACATCTTTAATTCCCTGATCACCTTCGATCTGGAGGTGCTGAAAGACGCTGTCACCCATCTCATCCTGCCTGCAGCGGCCCTCAGCACCATCCCTATGGCCATTATCGCTCGTATGACCCGCTCCAGCATGCTGGAAGTCTTGGGGCGGGACTATGTGCGTACTGCTCGGGCCAAAGGACTGTCCGAACGTTTGGTGGTGATGAGGCATGCGTTCCGCAATGCCCTGCTGCCTATTATAACGATCGTGGGGCTTCAACTGGGCGTGGTCTTTAGCGGAGCTATCTTGACCGAGACGGTCTTTAGTCTGGCAGGAGTGGGACGAAGCCTGTACGAGGCTATCACTGCGCGCGATTTTCCCATTATTCAGGGTTTCACAGTGGTCGTTGCGCTGGGCTATATCGTCATCAACTTGATGGTGGATCTATCGTATGCTTTCCTCGATCCCCGCATTAGACTTGATTGAAAAACTACACTATGACTACAGACAAAACGCTATCTACTCAAACCTGGTCAAGCTCTTCTGAAAACCTCTTCTTGTTGGCTCTGCGAAGATTCTTTCGACAACGTTCAGGCATCGCCGGGTTGATCATTCTCGGATTCTTGACCCTGGTGGCTATTTTCGCCCCGCTCATTGCTCCATATGACCCGATTCAAGTTCTGATCGGGGTAGAGCCGGTGAGGAAAAGGGAGGCTCCGTGTATTCACCTGTTGGGCTGTCCTAAGGATCAGCCCCAGCACCTGATGGGTGTTGACGGCAACGTGAGAGACGAATTTAGCCGGGTGATTTATGGCACCCGCATCTCCTTATTCATCGGATTTGTCACTATGGGGGTGGCTGTGTTCATAGGTACCATCCTGGGCGCAGTGTCCGGTTATGTGGGAGGCTGGGTTTCGATCGTGGTGATGCGTATCCTCGACGTCGTGTTGGCCTTTCCCTTTCTGTTGCTGGCCATCGCCGTCGTGGCTGTCCTGGGGCCGGGGCTGGTGAATGCGATGATGGGGATCGCCATTGTGAATATTCCTGCATTTGCCCGCGTGATTCGCTCCAGCGTGTTATCGGTCAAGGAGGAAGAGTACGTTTTGGCCGCCCGATCGATTGGGAGCGGTCCGGTGCGTATTCTCTTCTTGCATGTTTTGCCCAATGCCATCTCTCCATTGATCGTACAGAGCACCTTGGGTATTGGCACTGCTATTTTAGAGACGGCCGCGCTTTCGTTTATTGGAATGGGCGCTCAACCGCCAGATCCTGAGTGGGGTTCCATGTTAGCTTCTGAGCGAAACCAGGTGTTCAGCGCGCCTCATTTGGTCTTTTTTCCTGGCCTGGCAATCATGATCACTGTGTTGGGCTTTAACCTGCTGGGCGATGGGTTACGTGATGCACTCGATCCCCGGTTGCGTTTATAGCACTTGCGCCGCTGACAAATGATGATGAAAAGGAGGTGATGATCTGGATCCTGTTTCTCAGTGTTTACACCTACCGAGGTTTGTGTAACTATTTTGATAAAGGAGAAGAAAGATGAAAACCTTACGTATGTTGAGCGCCCTCGTGGCGCTGATCATGGTCGCGAGCCTGATGGCAGCCTGCGCTGCCCCGACCCCAGAAGCGACCCAAGCGCCGGCGGCGGCGACCAAGGCTCCGACTGAGGCCCCGCCTCCAGAACCAGAGGAACCCGTCACGTTCATCTTTGGCCGTGGCGGTGACACCATCCGGACCGACCCGGCCGTGGTCACCGACGGTGAGAGCTTCCGCGTCACCGGCCAACTCATGGACCCCTTGTTCCAGTACGAGGACGGCGGCACCAAGCCCATCCCCGCGCTGGCCACCGGATACGAGATCAGCGACGATGGCCTGGTGTGGACCATTCCCCTGCGCGAAGGCGTCAAGTTCCACGACGGCACCGACTTTAACGCCGACGCCGTAGTGTTCAACTTTGAGCGCCAGTGGAAGACCGACCACGAGTATCACTTTGAGAGCCTGGACTATGAGTACTGGACCTACATGTGGGGTGGCTTTGACGATGATAGCATCGTCGCCAAAGTTGAGGCGCTGGACGAATATACCGTCCAGTTCACCCTCAAGGAGCCTTTGGCCCCCATGCTGGCCAACCTGGCGATGGACATGTTCGCCATCAGCAGCCCCACCAAGCTCAAGGAGTGCGGTGAGAACTATGGCACGCCCACGTGCGGCGGCGTGGGAACCGGCCCCTTCAAGTTCGTCGAGTGGGTGGAGGACGACCACGTCACCGTGGAGGCGAACGAGGACTATTGGGGCGGCCCGCCAAAGGTTGATCAGGTCATCTGGCGTGTGATCCCCGACGATTCGGCCCGTTACCTGGCGCTCAAGGCTGGCGACATTCACGGGATGATGCAGGCCGTCATCGAGGATGTCAAGGCTTGTGAGGACGACGACAACTGTTACGTCAAGGCCGCGGGCCTGAACACGGGCTACCTGGCCTTTAACTATCACATCAAAGAGCTCCAGGACCCGCGGGTGCGCGAGGCTATTATGCACGCCATCGACCGCGAGGGCCTGCGAGAAGCCTTCTACGGCAACTATGGTGAGGTGGCAAGCACGTTCCTGCACCCGTCCATGTGGGGCCGTCCGGACCTTGAGGACTGGGCCTACGACCCCGAGCTGTCGAAGCAGCTCCTGGCCGAAGCCGGTTTCCCCGACGGGTTGAAGGAAGTCACCAACGAGGACACGGGCGAGGTCGGGCCGCTGAAGCTGTACTACATGCCCGTCACCCGCTTCTACTACCCCAGCCCTAAGGAGATCGGCGAGGCCATGGCGGCCGATCTGGCCAAGGCCGGCATCCAGACCGAACTCTACCTCGAAGGCGACTGGGCGGCTTACTTGGCGGCAGGGCGTGAAGGCACGTTGTACGGCCTGTACATGCTCGGCTGGGGCGGCGACAACGGCGATCCGGACAACTTTTTGTGCTACTTCTTCTGCCGCTGCGACGACCCGGATGACATCGATGGCGCGGGTTGGTACTATAACCCAGAGTTGGCCGAGTTGCTGAAAAAGGCCGCCGTCGCCACCGATCAGGATGCGCGCGCGCCCATGTACGAGGAAGCCGAGAGGATGCTCCACGAGGATCGCGCTCGACTGTGGGTGATGCACAACAACACGCCCAGCCTCTACCAGACAAAGGTCAAGGGCGTCACCGTGCAACCGGTGGGGGCGAATAAGCTCGAACAAGTCTATCTGGAGGAATAGTCCAGATTCAAGTCGCACAGGGCCGTGATGCTTGCGTCCGCTTTGTGTGACAAAACCAGGGGAGGTGGGAGGGCAACCTTTCACCTCCCCTGGAGCGCGGGTTCTTTATACAAGGAGCAATTATGACCAGGCACGTTGTCAATCACTTAATCTCTCTTATCCCTACGTTGCTCGGGGTGACGATCATTGTGTTTCTGTTTATTCACCTCATCCCTGGCGATCCAGCCCTGATGATGTTGGGCGAGCACGCCACCGACGAAAGTCTGGCCCGGGTGCGGGAAACATTGGGTTTGGACAAGGCACTCTTTCTGGATTTTAGCGCGGTGGGCCAGATCGTTCACGGCGAAGTCGGCGTAGGCGAAGGGACCAGAGAAATTTTTGATTCGCAGTATCTTCGCTTCATCGGTCGTATACTGCGAGGCGATCTGGGAGTTTCCGTTCACGAACGCACCCCGATTGTGGATACGCTGAAACTCAAGATCCCGGCCACGTTCGAAATGGCCCTGTGCGCTCAGATCTTTGCCATCGTCGTGGGTATCCCTGCTGGCATCATCTCTGCCACGCGCCGCAATTCGATTTTCGATAACTTTAGCATGATCGGTTCCCTGGTGGGCGTTTCGATGCCCATCTTCTGGCTGGGATTGATGCTGATCTACTTTTTCGCCGTCAAGTTGGGCTGGTTTCCCACCTACGGGCGGCTTCCGGTCGACCATTCGCTCAAGATCGTCACCGGATTTTACGTCATTGATAGTATCATCGCCGGTGATTTCGAGTCCTTGCGTCAGGTGTTCCGCCATTTGACGATGCCGTCCATTGCTCTGGGCACGATTCCTATGGCCACGCTGGCCCGTATGACCCGCTCCAGTATGCTCGAAGTGCTCAACCAGGACTATATCCGCACGGCGTATGCCAAAGGGTTGAGAGAACGGGTCGTCATTCTACGTCACGCGCTCAAGAATGCCTCCCTGCCCGTGATCACCGTCGTTGGCCTGCAACTGCGCGGTCTGTTGGCCGGGGCGATCATCACCGAGACGGTCTTTTCCTGGCCCGGCATGGGCAGATGGGTGTACGACTCGATCCTGGCGCGGGATTACCCCGTCGTGCAAGTGACTGTCCTGTTCATCACGTTAATTGTGGTCTTGATCAACTTGGCTGTTGACGTCTCCTACTCCTATCTCGATCCCAAGATTCGATACAACTGAGGACATTATGACAAAAACGAGCACTGGTGATAAAAAAGAGCTGTTTGATTACTCGATGCGCGAGCCTCGTTCTCCGTGGAACGACGCCTGGCGGCGACTGATCTCGCTTCACACCGCGCGTTTGGGTTTGGTTATTATGGGCACCCTGGTGCTGGTGAGCATATTGGCGCCCCTTCTGCATCACTATGACCCGACCGTGGATTCCAACCTCAAGCTGCGGCTCAAGCCCCCTTCGCGCGAGCACGTCCTGGGGACCGATAACCTGGGGCGAGACGTGCTGGTGCGATTACTCCACGGGGCGCGCTATTCGTTGGGAGTAGGCTTTGTTTCTGTGGGCATCGGCCTGTCGATTGGCGGCGTGTTGGGCATAATGACTGGCTTCTTTGGCGGAGCGACGGACAAAGTGATTATGCGCTTTATGGATATTCTCCTCGCTTTCCCGGCTCTGCTTCTGGCCATCGCTATCGTCGCTGTGCGCGGCCCTGGGTTGGCGAATGCGATGGTAGCTGTTGGCGTGGTGCTGATCCCCACCTATGCCCGTCTGGCTCGTTCGATGGTACTTTCGGCCCGGGAGCAGGAATACGTCCTGGCGGCTATATGCATCGGAGCGGCAGATTCGCGCATCATGTTTCGACATATCATGCCCAACATCCTTTCACCCATCATCGTGCAAGCTACACTGGGGTTGGCGAGCGCGATTCTCTGGGCGGCGGCATTGGGCTTTTTGGGCCTGGGGCAACAGCCTCCCAAACCAGAGTGGGGCGTTATGCTGAGTGATAGCTACCAGTATCTGGCCAAAGGGGCCTGGTGGGTCATTGTCTCCCCTGGCGTCGCCATCATGCTCGCCGTTCTGGGCTTTAACCTGTTGGGTGACGGCCTGCGCGACGCGCTCGACCCGCGTCTCACCTTTTAGCCGTCATTTCGATTCTGGGGAACCTTAAAAAGTAGGGAAGGATACACGTTTCGAGGAAACCTCTAGATCGATAGACAGCGATCTGCACTTTTCAAGCCCAAAACAAGTTACTTGACTTGGGCTTGAATCTTATTATAATTAGCCTGCATTAGATATAATATCCAATTTCAGAACTAGCTGATTTCTTGAGGAACTATGTTTAGCCAGTATGGCCCCGAGCCCCCAAAGCAAGTGCGCCACTGGGTTGAAGAGCGGTTGCGGGAGGCTATTCTGGATGGCAGGTTTGCATCTGGTACGTGGTTGCGTCAGAGACGCCTGGCCGAAGAATTTGGGGTGAGTCAGATGCCTATCCGTGAGGCGCTCAAGGAACTGGCTGCACAGGGGCTAGTCGAACATATTCCCTATCGCGGCATGCGCGTGGTGGGGTTCTCTCCCGACGATGTCGCCGACCTCTACGCCCATCGCAGTTTTCTCGAGGGAACAGCCGCCCGCGCTGCTGCCCAGAACATCACCCCCGAGATTATGGCTGAACTCTGTGAGTTGCACGCCCAGATGGAGGAACATCAATCCACGGAAGGTTTGCAAGTATATCGCGAGATTAACCGGCGCTTCCACGAAACCATTTTTGTCGCCAGTAACCGTCCCTATCTGATTCGCACTCTCAAACAATTGTGGGAGGCTTTCCCTACCATGCTTTGGGGAAAGTTTGCCGGTGTAGCCACTCACTCCCTCCCTGTGCGGGATGCCGACGATCTCCAAGAGCACCGCGCGATCCTCGATGCTCTGAAGAGTGGGGACGCAGATCGGGCGGAGCGACTAGTACGTCAACATATTGAAACTGCTGGAAATCAGTTGGTAGCTTTCTTGAAAGCAAATGAACAATTTCTACTATGACGATGGTAGCAAGTCTTTCTGAACCGAGTTCTCGATCGAGTGGTAATATTGGTAATAAACCACGATTTCGATTTCAAGAAGGAGGTGATGCCTATCTCAGTTCAGTTCCCCAATCTCGTCGTATCTGCTACATAGAATAATCGTATTGGCTGCCGACGCGCATGTTGCAGAAAAGCAGCCATCCCTATAGACTAGATCATGAGGAGAAGAAAAGGAGAGAATGACTATGAAACGCAACTGGCTTTACAGTACACTGGCGGTGGTCGCTATCGCCGCGTTTGTTATGACCGCTTGTGGGACTCCGTCGACGCCCACCTCTGCCCCTCCCGCTGCGCCGACCGAGCCTCCCGCCGCTGCGACCGAAGTGCCCGCTCCGACCGAAGCGCCCGCTCCAACCGAGCCGCCGCCCCCGCCGCCCGCCGAGCGCAAAGTCGCGACCTTTATCTGGACCCAGGAGTTTGACATCCTGAATCCCTTCTACACCGGCATGTGGTTCTCGGCCATCACTCAGCAACTCTGGAGCTGCTGGGCCTGGGACTTTGACGACCAGAGCAACCCTCATCCGGTGCTCGTGACCGAAATGCCCAGCCTCGACAACGGCGGCATCTCGGAAGACGGCACCGTCATCACGATGAAGCTGCGGGATGACATCGTCTGGTCCGATGGCACGCCCATCACCTCTGAGGACTTTGTCTTTACTTACGAGATGGTGACCGATCCCGGCAACGCCGTCGCCTCGGCCTACCCTTACGAGGATTTCGTCAGCGTGGAAGCGCCTGACCCGCAGACGGTCGTGATCACCTTCGCCGAACCTTTCGCGTCGTGGCAGGCCACCATGTGGAACGGCCTCATGCCCAAGCACGTCCTGCAGCCGGTCTTTGATGCGGACGGCACCATCGACAGTGCCCCGTGGAACCTGGAACCGACCGTCGGCTGCGGCCCCTTCGTCTTTGACGAGTGGGAATCGGGCAGCTTTGCGCGCTTTGTCGCCAACGAGAACTATTGGCTCGGCAGGCCCAAGCTGGACGAGATCTTTATCCGCTTCGTGCCCGACGATGCCGCGCAGGTTCAGGCGCTCCTGGCAGGCGATGGAGACCTGGGTACCTTCATGGCCTACTCCGACGTTCCTATCCTGGAAGAGGCTGGCGTTCAGATATTCGCCGTCCCCTCGGGCTACAACGAGGGGTGGTTCTTCCGTGTGGATGAGCTAGGGCACCCGGCGGTGCGGGACGTCCGCGTGCGTCAGGCGATCGCGATGGGCTTTGACCGCTTTGCCATCAACGAGGACCTGCTGCTCGGCCTGACCGAGCCTGCCGTGACCTACTGGGACAATATGCCCTATGCCAACCCGGACCTCGAGGCCTGGCCCTACGATCCCGAAGCAGCCGCCGCGCTGCTGGACGAAGCGGGTTGGGTCGACTCGAACGGCGACGGCGTGCGCGACAAGGATGGCGAGGAACTGGTCCTCGTCCACGGCACCAACCAGCGCGAGATCCGCAAGGACGTGCAGGCCGTGGCTCAGCAGCAGTTGGCCGATATCGGCGTCCAGTTGGAGCTGCAAAACTTTGACTCGGACATCTACTTTGCCAGCTTTGGCGAGGGTGGCGTGCGCTACACCGGGGACCTGGACATCTTTCAATACTCTTCCAGGCCCGCCTACCCCGACCCCGACACCTCCCGCTTCATGTGCGACCAGATCCCCACCGACGAGGCGCCCGACGGAGCGAACGATATGGGCCTTTGCGACGAGGAGTTGGATGCCTTGTTCGAGTTGCAGGTCACCCAGGTGGACTTTGCTGCGCGCCAGCAAACCTTCTGGGAGATCAGCGAGATCATATTCGAGAACGTCTACTGGCTGGGCGTCTGGCAGGACCCGGACCTCTTTGCCATCGGTCCGCGCATCAAGAATGCCAAGCTGTCTGGCGCGACGCCGTTCTTCAACATCGCCGAGTGGGATATGTGAGTAGCAGAGGCGCCTTTTTCTGCTAGCTTGATGGTAAGTGGCCGGGACAGGTGCAAACCCTGTCCCGGCCTATTAAGAATGTAGCCGCGCTTTCCATAGCGCGCTGCGGTGGGTACGCGGAATGGAATCCGCGGCTATGTGCGTAAAGGTAGCACCCAATCCTTAGATCGGGAGGGAAGCGATGACTCGATACATCATTCGGCGCCTCTTGCAATCTATCCCCCTGCTCCTGATCATCAGCATTGTCCTCTTTGTGCTGATGATGAACATGGGCGATCCCCTGGCGACGCTGGGAGGACGGGAGCAGATCCGGCCATCCGACCGCGAGCGACTGGCCCGCCAGCTCGGCCTGGATAAACCGACGCACATCCAATACCTCTACTGGCTGATCGGCAATGACTGGACGCGGATCGACAAGGATGGCGACGGCATTGCGGAGACTCCAGGAGAGCGGAAGGGCGTCCTGCGCGGCGACTTTGGCACGTCCCTGGTCAAGCGAGGAAAACCCGCGATGGAGTTGATCCTGGAGCGGCTTTCAAACACCTTGCTGTTGATGGTGGCCAGCGAGATCATTATCGTCGCGGCAGCTCTGTTCATCGGTATCTATTCGGCGCTGCACCAGTACTCGCTGCTCGATCACATCATCACTGGTATCACGTTTGTCGGCTATTCGATGCCGATCTTTTTCATCGCTTTGCTTTCGATGCACATCTTTAGCGTCAGGTTCCAGGAGTGGGGGCTGCCTCATCTGCCCACGGTGGGGATGTTTGAGCCGGAAGAGGGCAAGACGGTGTCGCAGGTCGCCGTACACATGATCCTGCCGCTATTCAGTCTCACAGCGATCTGGTTCGCCCGCTACAGCCGCTACATCCGGGGCACGATGCTCGAGGTGTTGGGTCAGGACTATATCCGCATGGCCCGGTCGAAGGGGCTGCCGAGCTGGACGGTCACGTTCGTCCACGCGCTGAAAAATGCCGCCATCCCTATCGTCACCGTCGTCGGCCTCGACCTGCCCTTTCTGCTAGCGGGCGCGCTCGTCACCGAGTCTATCTTTGCCTGGCCCGGCATGGGACGCTTGTTCTACGACCACGTGTCGCGCACCGACACGCCGGTGGTGATGGGCATCATGATGATGATCTCGGTCGCCGTGATCGTCTTTCAGCTCATCACCGATATTGTGTATGCGTGGCTCGATCCGCGTATCCGGTACGACTAGGAGGTAGACTATGAGCGCGATGGATACAACAGCCGTTGCCATGCCCGGTACCTTGGACGAGCTGCTGGCCCCTCCCTTGACGTGGCGTCAGATGGTCTGGCTGCGCTTTCGTCGTCACACGATGGCGCTCGTGGGGGCAGCGGTGCTCATCCTCTTGTTCGTTTACTCGTTCGGCGGCGCCTTCTTTCTCAGCGAGGAGTACGCCAACGCCGTGAACACCAAGCTGCGTCTCGCGCCTCCCTCTAGCGAGCATCCCTTTGGCACCGACACGATCGGGCGGGACATCCTCGCCCGCACCATATACGGCGGGCAGATATCGTTGATTATCGGGCTGGCGGCGGTGGTGATTCAGACCGTTGCTGGCGTCCTGGTGGGCGCGCTCGCCGGCTATTATGGCGGCTTTCTCGACAGTCTGCTGATGCGCGTCACCGAGGCGGTGCTCATCGTCCCGCGACTCTTTCTCCTGCTCGTCATGTCCAAGTACTTTAGCGGCAGAATGCCCGATATCGATCTCCTGGGACGCACCTTTAGCGGGAGCGTGGTCGTCATCATCGGCATCATCGGCATGACCAGTTGGATGTACCTGGCGCGCATCGTGCGCGCCGAGTTCCTCTCGCTCAAGGAAAACGAGTTCGTCCTCGCCGCGCGGGCGATTGGCACCCCTCGCTGGCAGATTATTTTCCAGCACATCCTGCCCAACAGCATCGCGCCCATCATTGTCTCGGCCACGCTGGGCGTCGCCAACGCGATTCTCCTCGAAGCCTACATCAGCTTCCTGGGGCTGGGTGTCCAGGCGCCGACGGCGACGTGGGGCAACATGCTGACCGGCGCCAACCGCTACATTCAAGAAGCGCCCTGGTTCTGGCTCTTCCCCGGCCTGCTGATCGTGCTGACCGTGTTGAGCATCAACTTTGTGGGCGATGGCCTGCGCGACGCGCTCGATCCGCGCAGTCGCACGATGTAGGAGGAGTCCTTATGACCAGTATGCTAAAAGTCCAAGACCTGAGGACCCAATTTCACACGCCGGAGGGCATTGTCCACGCCGTGAACGGCATCTCGTACACCCTGGACGATGGCGAGGCACTGGCCATCGTCGGCGAGAGTGGCTGCGGCAAATCGGTCAGCGTGTTGTCTATTTTGGGACTGATTCCCATCCCGCCCGGCGAGATCGCCAGCGGGAGCGCCCTCTATCGGGGCGACGACCTGATCGGCAAATCCGAGGCCGAGCTGGAGCACATCCGCGGCCCAGAGATCAGTATGGTCTTTCAGGAACCGATGACCTCGCTGAACCCCGTACTGACCATCGGGCGGCAGATCACCGAGTCGCTGCACACGCACATGGGGGTGAGCCAGGAGCAAGCCGCCAGGCGCGCCGTCGAGCTTCTGGCAGCGGTCGGCATCCCCGACGCGGCCCGCCGCCTGGGCGACTATCCCCACCAGTTTTCCGGTGGCATGCGCCAGCGCGTCATGATCGCCATCGCCCTGGCGTGCGACCCCAGCCTGTTGATCGCCGACGAGCCGACCACCGCCCTCGACGTCACCATCCAGGCGCAGATCACGGATCTGGTGATCCGCCTGCAGGAGCAGATGGGCATGGCCATCATCTGGATCACCCACGACCTGGGGGTGGTGGCGGGGTTGGCCGACCGCGTGGTGGTGATGTACGCCGGGTACATCGTCGAGGAGGCCGACGTCGATAGCCTGTACGACGACCCGCGCCATCCCTACACCAAAGCGCTCCTGGCGGCCCTGCCCCGCGCAGACCGCCGCCGTGACCGTCGCCTGACGTCCATCCCCGGCGCGCCGCCCAACCTGCTGGTCAAGCCGCAAGGCTGTCCTTTTGCACCGCGCTGCACGTTTGTCCTGGACCATTGCCGGGCCGAGAATCCCACGCTGACGCCCGTCGCGCCCGGCCACAAGATCGCGTGCTGGGTCGACGTAGAGACAGGAGCGCCACGATGAACGCCATTCGAGAACCCCTAAACGAGTCACTGGTCGAGATCGAAAATCTCACGAAACATTTCCCCATCACGCGCGGGATCATCTTCCAGCGCCAGGTGGGGGCCGTGCGCGCGGTGGACGGCATCTCGTTCACGATCCGGCGCGGCGAGACACTGGGGCTGGTCGGCGAGAGCGGCTGCGGCAAGACCACCGCCGGGCGCACACTATTGGGCCTGTACCCGGTCACCGGCGGTGTGGTCAGGATCGATGGGCAGGACGTGCAGACCGCCAGGGGCGACGAGCTACTTGCCATCCGACGCAAGGCGCAGATGATCTTTCAGGATCCCTTCGGCTCACTCAACCCGCGCTGGACGGTCAACGCCATCGTGAGCGAGCCGCTGCGCGTGCACAAGCTGTGCCAGAACGAGAAGGAGCGTTCCGAGCGAGTCAAGGAATTGCTGGAACTGGTCGGGCTGAGCGCGCGCCTCGTCAACCGCTTCCCACACGAGTTTTCGGGCGGACAGCGGCAGCGCATCGGCATCGCCCGCGCCCTCGCCTCCGACCCGGCGTTCATCGTCTGCGACGAGCCGATCTCGGCGCTCGACGTTTCCATCCAGGCCCAGGTGGTCAACCTGTTGGAGGATTTGCAGGATCAGTTGGGCCTGACCTATCTGTTCATCGCGCACGACCTGAGCATGGTGCGCCACATTTGCGACCGGGTGGCGGTGATGTACCTGGGCAAGCTGGCGGAGCTGGCCGAGAAGGACGAACTCTACGAGAACCCGCTCCATCCCTACACCCAGGCGCTCCTCTCCGCCGTCCCGGTGCCCGATCCATCTGCCGCGCGCGAGCGAAAGCGTATTATCCTGGAAGGAGACGTGCCCAGCCCGAGCAATCCGCCGCCCGGCTGCCGGTTCAACACCCGCTGCCCGGTCAAAATGGACATCTGCTCCGAGGAAGAACCCGAATTGCGGGATTTGGGCGAGGGTCACTATGTCTCTTGCCACCTATGCTAGTCGGATTTGCTATCCGACCCAAATGACGGGTAGCAAACCCGCCCTACAGATTAGGAGATGACAATGTCGAAAACAATCACCATCGGAACCGTTACGTCAAAACCGGGCATGATTCGGTACGGTCGGTGGGACGCGTTCAGCCATCCCACCGGCCACGCGGAATTTCTGCCCATCATCATCGCCCAGGGCCGTGAGGATGGCCCTTGCCTCTGGTGCATGGCGGGCATCCACGGCCCCGAACAGGCCGGCCCGCTCGTGCTCTACAAGCTCATCACGCAAGATCTGGTGGATCGGATGAGGGGCACCATCGTCGCGATCCCCGGCCTCAACCCGGCTGGTCTGCGCACCAGCAAGCGGGAACCTTACCACGCTCCCAAGGATCCCAACCGGCTGTGGCCCGACGGCAAACCCAAAAAACCGCAGGATCCAGACAAGACTCCGCCCTCCTCGCTGGAGCTGGCCTACAAACAATTCTTCGAGGAGTACCTGCTCCCCGGCGCCGATTACTTGATCGATTACCACAACGCCTCGATCGGTTCCATCTCGTTCGCCTTCCGCGATCGGGTGCTGTACCGCGCTGATCAGGACGGAGAACGCAACAAGGCGGAGGCCGAGGCGATGTCGGAAAAGCTGGGCGAGATGCTCCAGGCCTATGGCCACACGACCATCAACGAATTTCCCGCCGAAAAGTACATTGACGAGAAGCTGCATCGCTCCACGTCGGGGGCGGCCTTGTTGATCGGCAAGATCCCCGCCTTCACCGTGGAACTGGGCGGCGGCCAGATGCCGGACCCGGCCATCGTGACGGCCTCGGCGGCGGGCACGCGCAACGTGATGCGTTGGGCGAGCATGCTCGACGGCGACCCGGAGCCGATTGAGGGTATCAAGGTGGTGGACCCGGGCTTTCCCGTCCGACGGCGCAACGCTCCGCGCGCCAGCGAGGCGTGCGTTGCGTTGCATCTGGTCGAAGCGGGCGACATCGTCAAGGTCGGCGATCCGGTGGCGGAGGTGCGCGACGTGTGGGGCCGTCCGCTGGGCGATGGCCAGCTCCGCTCCGAGTACGACGGTTTCGTCATTGGCCGCGCGCACGGCATTTACTTTTATCCGGGCGACAAGGTGTTGAGTATGGCGATCCGCGACGAGGAGCCGTTAGTGGGGCCGTATCCGGAGAATTATTTTAAGAAAGACTGACGGATTGGCCATCTGCACAGCCTAGCAGGCTGTCGGAGAGGGTTTGTTTTTGGCAGGAAACGTCCCTTCAGGCGCAGTTTTTTGGCCTACATTGAGGCTTCATGCCCCATTTTTGCCTCGAAAACGTCGAGATTTAGGGGCAGCCTTTCTCTCTCCGACAGCCTGCTAGGGCGTAATGCGCCTGGAAGACGCCTCAATGCTGCTCCTCAGCGCGACGCATGCTTAACTTGTTGTCGGGTAATGAAATCGCGCTGTATAAAGTGGCCTGCGATCAGCAAAGGCAGCTTCACGTTGTATCAGGCCGTTGGCGGTAGGGTAGACATTCCTGGCCCGCTCCGCATTTGACTTTTTGCCAATGCGGGAGCGGGCCAGATGGCTGATGTACAATGTAAAGGCTTGGGTTATGCCTTTACAATCGCATCCGAGGGGCAGACTTCGACGCACTGCTGCGTGTCGAAATAGCCCTCGCATTCGACGCACACGTTCGGGTCGATTTCAAAGAATTCGTCTCCCTCTGAAATCGCCTCGACGGGGCACTCTTCCTCGCAAGCGCCGCAAGCGATGCATTCGTCCGTGATCTTCATAGCCATTTGGGTTTACCTCCCTAATCTAAAGTTTTGTGGAAAGCTCCACACCTATATAACAAACGACCCCATTGTAGCGATAATTTGATCTTTGTCAAGGGACGGAATACTCAATGTCAGTTAAAGTTCAAAAGTGAACCATTTAAGGCTGAAAGGTGAACCGTTTCTGGTTGAAAAGTGAACCGGTCATGATAGAGTTCTCCCAAGCTAATCCTAGATCCCAGGAGGAAGAAAATGGTTC
>DAOTUB010000011.1:0-17164 GCA_034437455.1 Anaerolineae bacterium
AAAAAGCCGTGTTTCCCCTCGGCTTTCCTGCTCTCATTTGGCTGTTTTGCCAGAGCTTCTCACCCTCTCAAGCGCGCCGCCAGGTCAGCAAGTCCGGCTTCTGATTTCCCGGCTCGCACCACGACGACACGGTAACCCAGCGCCTTGAGTCGTCTCCGCTTGCGCCGGTCTGCCTCCTGCACGTAATCTCGATAGTGCGGCGAACCGTCGACAAAGACGACGATGCGCGGCTCGTAGAAAAAATCTGCGATCGCCAGTGGCTCATCGCCGTCGTAGAGCACCTTCTGTGCCACATCGGGCAGCGGTAGGCCCCTTTCGCGAATGGTCTGTAGTACCTCTCGTTCTAGATCAGATTGACACTGCGTCACCAGTGCCTTGAAGCGTTCCTCTGATACCACCGGTGTCACCGTCAACGGATGTGTCCGACCGGTACGGTCGGCGTTACCCCCATTTCCCAGCGCCTGCAGCCAGGGCAATACCAGCGTCCGGTCTAACAGTGCGTGAGCGCGCTGGTTGTAGAAACTGAGGAGACAAGCGTAGCACGCCTTCTGACAGCCGCCCTCGGGGTCGCCCTCGTGGAGCAGCTCGCGCGCCCGCGCGACCATTGTGGCAAGCCTCCCTGGCTCCGCCAACGAGGCCAGCACGCCGCTGCCGCCCACCGTCGTCTCGTAGAGCACGATCCGATAAGGGGCGCTATTGGCGTCGGGTGAAGGGACCAGAAATTCATTTATCTCCCGCTCGTCCAGGTTGAATGCCACCGTCAGCGCCCGCGCCAGCGTGTGTGACAGCGTTGTATAGAAAGCTTCAACCTGGTCCTCGGCGATGTCTTCCGGCAGTGGTACGTCGAACAGCGCCAGGTCGCTCTGGATCGTGGTGGTCAGCCAGAGATTGCGCCTCAGATCCTCAGGGTGGGCATTGCGAGGACATTGCCCCTGCTTCTCGTGCGTGTAGACGTGCTTCTCATCGGCCCCTCCAACAGAAAAGGGAAGCGAAGCGTCTCCCTCGCCGATCAACCAGCGATGGCACTTTTGGCACAAGATGAAGCCTCGTGGATCACCCTCTTGCTCGCGTTGGCCCCGGTTGACCCGCAACACCTCGCCACCGTGCTCCAGCGTCAGGGTAAACGCCGAGCCGCCGTTGGCGTTGACCTGGTACGCTTGCCGTTTGCCCCCGGCCCGGTAGTGGGACGTGATCTCGTAACCCAGGCGCAGCCGCTCCTCTTCGTCGGCGGTGATGCGGGCGCGCCGCTGGGCGTACATATCCGTCAACGCCATGCCAGCTATGGGATGCCGACCACGCAAATCCTGCCCGCAGGCGCAGACCGCGCGGTTGATCTCCTCCTGACCCACACAAGCCCGCTGGCAGACCGGGCAGATCAACACCGGCTCGACGTCGAGCTCCGTGTCCGGCTGCGACGTTGACCCGGTCACTCGGCGCCGACGCGGCCGGGCGTGGGTAATCTCGTACCGCTCGCCGCCATAGTAGACAAAGTTACCCGGTGCGTATTCGGTCAGGGCGATGTCTGGATCGCGCGCCATCTCGTTCTCGCGGTCGTCAAAGGCCAGGGCCGTGGCCTGGGGGGGGAAGGCGTAGCCAGGTAGAAAGCCCTCGCCGCCCAGATAGCGGTAGAGATACCAGTCGCGTTGGCCATCGCGCATTGCCTGGAGCTTGCGTTCAATCACCACCCGGCGTCGATTCAGGTTGTGATCCACGTGTTCCTCGCCCAGTTTGCGATTGATGGCCTCCCGCTCGGCGTCCAGGCGCACGTATTCATCGCGCCAACGGTTCATCGCACCGTCCAGCGCTTCGAGGAACCCGCGCACTTGCTCCTCGATGAAGGCCCGGTCGAACCACTCGAAGCCTTCGGCGCTGTCAATCTCCTCGGCAAAGGCCTCCTCCACCGCCGCGACGATGGCGTCAAAGTGATGCTCAATGCCCGCCTGATAGGCCATTCGCCAGTCAGCGTAGAACGGGAACCGTTCTCGAGCGAGGTCTAATAGCTCGCTGGCCCGGCTGGGCAATTTCTGAGTTCCCTTCAACCCCATCGTCTCCATCACCAGGGCGTGGACGTGGGCGCGGATCAGAGCCTCGTTGTCCAGTCGAAAACGCGGCGCGGCGATGGCGCCAGCGATCATCTTCTCCGGGAAGCGGTAGAAATACTGGTCGTGGGGGCCGCGCGACGAACCTACACCGGCAAAGACGGTGATCAGGGCCGGCTGCCCACTGCGCCCGGCCCGTCCGGCCCGCTGGGCGTAGTTGGAGGGGCTGGGCGGTACGTTGCGCAGCGTGACGGCGTTGAGGTGGCCGATGTCGATGCCCAGTTCCATCGTCGGGGTGCAGACCAGCACGTTGAGCGGGTCCTCCTCGTCGCGGAAGCGAAGCTCGATCTCGCGCCGCTCCTCGCCTTCGACCTGACCGGAGTGTTCCTCAGCCCGGACCGGCACGGCCTCACCCAACGGCGTGGCATAGACCTGGCGGAAGTAGTTGTGGGTCAGGTCGCGCTCCTCCAGCGTGGTACGGCAGGTGGAGCGGGTGCAGACCCTCAGTGTGCGGAAGCGATGGACGCTGCCGCATTTCGGGCAGCGCCACTGTTTGGCGTGGGGATCGGCCCACAGAAGCAGGTCAGGGCTGACCATCCAGATGTCATAACGCTGCTTGCTGTAGTAGGGTGAGATCGAACGTTGGACGAGGAACCCGGCATCCGGCGCGCCCAGTTTCTCTACCGTTTGGGTGACTAGATCGACGGCCTCAGCGTGTTCCAACGGATGTCGTTTATCCGCCGGATCGCCGAGGGCATCAAAGACACGCTTGACCCACGCGACCGGCTGGGTGTTGGTGCTGGTCAAGCGGTAGATGGTGTTGGGGTAGCCATGCTTGGCAGTGTCGCTGTAGCCGATAGGCCCGCGGAAAGTCTGGTCGTGGACGTAGGCGGCCTGGTTGAGCTTGTCGATCACGTTCCGCTCGAACTTTTGGGGTTCCAGAATGGCTTCGTGGGGCAGAGCGTGTCGTTTGCGCATCAGGTCCATCAACCCCAGCAGGAGGTCATAGCGCAGATCGGCGTCCAGATTGGCCATCAAAGGCACATCGGCCCAGAACAGATCGGACTCCGCGCAGGTGTCTAGGCCATAGTAGCCCACTCCCAGCAACCCCACGTCCTCCAGGTTCTGATGGGTGCGCCGGTGGGTGCCGCCCAATTCCCACAGGGCGACGAACTGGAGGTAACGGCGGTAGCGCTCCTCGGCCTGATAATCCAGCTTGAACTGGCTCTTGCTCCGGCGGAAGGGGGGTAGAATGTCGTGGCGCTGCTGGGCCTCGAAAAGCAAGGCGCCGACGTCCTCCAATCGCGCGGCGTGTTCTCCGCTCACGTGACCGTTCTCCCTCAGCGCGGTGTAGAGCGTCTGGCGGAAGGTGAAGCGACGGTGGAGGCTGTTCATGTGCGCCGCCTGGAGCGCGGTATCCTGCCGGTTGTCGGAGAAGGCGATTACCTTGTTTGCATCTCTGGGCAGCGACTGCACCTGAGCGTTGACCAGTACATCGGTGGCGGTGGAGCGGCCCACGGAACCGAAGGTGAAGAGCTTGTTGTACTCGCGTGAGCGCCGGTCGTGGACGATGCCACAAGAGGGACAGAGCAGGAACGGCGCAGGCAGAAAAGTGACGGGACGCTTCTCCTGATGACCACAGTCGCTATTGAGACGGGCGCAGGTCGGGCAAAGGGTGCGCTGCTGCGGGACGACGTCCTGATAGCCCTTCTTGCCGCCGCGCACCTTGCCGGTGGACGTGAGCCAGTTGTCAGGCAGCTCGATCTCCGGTTGATTTGCCAGGATGTAGCCCAGTTGTCCCTGAGCCTCGACGTCGTCCAGGTTGGCCGGGTGCAGATAGCCCTCGTGGTCGACAGCTACGCTCCAGTACTCCTGCCCGCAGGCGCGGCAAAAGACGAGTGGAAACGTGGCGCGCTCGCGGCCCGCTTCTTCCTGGGCGCAAATGGGACAGATGCGCTCGCCGCGGTCGTTGAGGTGGGAATCCTCCGCCAGGCAGGCGGCGATGGCCCGGCCCTGGGAGAAAAAGGCGTGGAGTTTGGTGACCGGTAGATCGGCAGATTGGGTATCAGAGAGCAGGGCCTCTTGAATGTCGGAGAGAGTGGCGTCTAATTCATCGGCGAGTTGATGGATGGTCAGTGGGCCGTCCCGCAAAGCGTCGGCGATGGCACGGGTGAGCGGGGGGAGATTGTTAGGCAAGGGCGCGTAGGATTCGGTGACGACGTTTTCGGGCGCAAAGGGCTCGCCAAAGAGACGTTGGGCAAAGTCGGCCACGGCCTCGGCTGCGCTGACGTCTCCTACGCCCCCGCCAGGGGCCTCCACGGTGGCGCTGGTGGCGATGCAGCGCAGTTTACCGACGGTATGCGTGTGTTGCTTCAGACGGCGGATCAGTGCGGCGACGTCAGCGCCGCGCTTGCCGGTATAGGTATGCACTTCGTCCAATACCAGGAAGCGGAGCACGCCAGGCGTGGCGAAAAGCCTGCGGTCTTCGAAGCGGGTGAGCAACAGTTCCAGCATCACGTAGTTGGTCATCAGGATATCCGGCGGTGCAGCCTGGATCTCCTCACGGGAGAGGATCTCGCTATCGTAGGGTTGCTCGCGACCGGTAGCGTGTCGGTACTGGACTAGCGCCTCCTCTGGATTGAGGACCACGTCGCCGGTGTAGCGGGCGATGGTCAGACCGGCGCCGTGCAGCCGCCGGGCAAAGTCGTCGTACTGGGAATTGGCCAGGGCGTTCATCGGGTAGACGATGACGGCCTTGATCCCTCGGACCCCTTGCTCGCGCATCCGCAGCGCCTGGGAGACGATAGGGATGCCAAAAGCGAAGGATTTGCCGGAGCCAGTGCCGGTGGCGACGACGGCGTTGGTCCCCTTTCCCTTCCCCCAACCCAGGATGCAGCGGATGGCGGCGGACTGGTGCTGGTAGAGGCTGACGGGCGGCGCGTTGGGATCGTCAGGATCGGTGCGAAAGATGGGCGGAGTGTCAGGGTGTAGCAAGCCCTCTTCAACCAGCGTCTGCAATGCGTCGCCTGGCGCGAAAGGGCGAGAGATCTGGACAAAGGGCGGTTTCCAGAGCAGGGTGCCGCGCTCGATGCGCTCCATCACCCAGTCGCGGATACGCGGGTTCTGGAAGCGTTGGAAGGTGCGGACGTAGGTACGGTAGTCGTCCTGGACGTTTGCGAGGATGTCAAAGGGATTCATCTGGAAACCTCCATAAGTAGCTCTAATTCCCCTTCATCGCTCAAAAAGTAGAACTGGATGTCGCTCGCAAGGCTGCCGTAACGCTTCAGCCATAGCACCGGTACCTGCCGATCGTTCCCAAATACGAGGAATGTGGTCAGCGCGCCGGTCCTCTCCAGCAGCCAGACGTGTTCTGCAATGATAGAGAACTTGGCCGGCGGGAGCCGCTGCCCTCGCACCAGCGTAAAGTACTTGGCGTCGCCGACGATGCTGCCGTCCGGTGAGACCATATCGAACTCTTTGGGCACGCCGGACGCTTGTCCAGATACCAGCGGTGCGCCAAAGTGGGCGCTCATCACGGAGCGGGCCAGGTCCTCGAAGGCGCGCGGCGAGAGTTGCTTTTCAGCCTGAGCGAGGACCTCTCGCATTGGGACTTGTCCCGGCGACGCCAGTTGGCCGACGGGCGACTCGTCGGCCCAAAAGATCCACTCCCGCCCGCGTTGGTCGCCCCGGATCAGCCTGGAGTGCATCAACCCCTGGGTGAGCAGGTAGACCTGCTGGTGAGATTTGATACCTGTCTCATCTCGAATCTGGCTATTGGTCGCCCAATCGGGTGAGATGGCCCAGAGGTAGTCTAGGATGCGCTCCTTGTTCGTCTTGTCCATACCGCTCCCGTCTAGCTCATCGCTTGCGTCGTCTACGCCTACCCCGTCGCTCTGATGGCCTTACCTCGCGCATCTTGCCCGTCGCTTTGTCGATCACGTATATTGGCTCCTGGCTCACTCGCGGTTTCCCCAGCACGTCGCCAGCGATCTCGTCCAGCAGCGCCAGCAGCGTCCGCATTCGTAGATCGCTCATCGCCGTCGCCACGAGAGTGCGGCTGCGCTTGAGCTCGACGTCGCCAAAGCAGAGGATGCCGTACTGACCCTCCACCGGTGGATCTCCAAAGAGGATCCAAAAACCGCTGGTCAGGCTGTCATCCGTGCAGCGTAGCCGAGGTTCCGCCATCAGTCGCTCGCGGATCAGGTTTCCGTCAACGTCGCGAAAGACCGCTTTTTGAGGTTTGACCAGGCTGAACCCTTTGTCGGTACCTCCAGGGTTGGGACAAATCGGGCGCCACAGGCGGTTTGGCCGACAACAGTCACGATAGTGCTTGCCGCTGCCACACAGGCAGGGAGACCGACCAGGCGAGGTAATGTAGCTGTTCATGGATAACTTTTGGCCCGGCATCTCTGGATCGGGGGCCTCCGGGTCGGGTCGCCAATGCAAAGTCAGGCACAGAAAACCGCGATTGGGATCGATTATTCCCGCCAGGTCATCGGGGTCAAGCCGGGGTGGGGTCACGTATCTGGGCATCGTTTATCTGCTCTCTCCGTCCTCTCATTCCACAGCAGTGTTTGTACTTTTTTCCGTTGCCGCGTCGCACTTTTCCAGTATCCGTCGTTTCGTCCCATACCATCCTTACCGCTTCTCATCCTTCCACCATGCGATGGAGAATCACTGAGAAACTGAAAGGATAAAGCCACTGAGAAAGCTGTACCTCGCCTGTCTCGCGACTACTCGGTCTCTTCTCTCTCACCTGCGGCGCTTGCGACGTGGCTTTCGTTTCCGCGTTTTCCTCCGTGACTTGGGCGCTGGCCGCGACAAGGGAAACGATCTGGCATCGTCCGCCAGCACCTTTTGCAACTCGCGATAGGCGGGATGATCGGGGTCAGACGCGGCTCGTTTGACCAGCGCATAGTGCCGCTCTAGCCGGGCCACGTAGTGCGAATCGCTCAACATAATTCTCTCCACCAGTTCGAGCAACGCTTCGGCATATTGACTCTGAGGATTCATGGGATCGAGAAATGGTCCCGCCATGTCCTCGTCCCGGTCAAAGCCATAGCTGATGGAGGCCAGGAAACGTTCAGGCTCCTTCTCCTCCGCGACGTTGAGCATCACCCGCCGACAGTCACAGGCCGGATCGGGGCAGTAGAATTCCAGCAGGCCGTATGCTCCCACCGGTAGCCCATCTTGCGGAACGAGCAGGTGCATCACGCGTGTCTCTCGCGCTGCCAACTCGGCGTCAACGGCAAAAAATGGAACCAGGTGCATTGCTTTACCCCCTCAATTGGCGAGCCAGCCGCCAATCAAACGCCTCCAATACCAACCGCTTCGTTCGATATCCCACGCACCCCGCCTCATCCTCGCGCTTCACAATCTGCAATTTCCGAGGTGGAGATTGCTTCGTCGCTCCGCTCCTCGCAATGACAGGAACGAATTGCTCTGGCTGAGCAGTTACTCTGAATCGCTGAAATGCTGACAAAAGACTAAACGCACTCAAAGACCGCACATCAGCGGTTCAATCTCCCCTCTCCAGTTGTGCCATCGCCTCGTCGTAAGTGATCTCCCCCACCCGCTGGAGCACGGCCAGGGCAGTCTGGCGCACTCGCCGGTTGGGATCGTGCCGGCCCAGTCGCCAGAAGGTATCGAGCAAGGCAGGTGACATCTCACAACCTTCCCTATCATGTGCTTCGTAGACGATGATCATCGCCACGCCGCGGATCTCGGGCTTGGGATCGGCCAACATCTCGTCCAGAACGGCTGCAATCTGAGGGGCAGCGGTACGGGCAGCGATGGTCGCGGCAATATCGGTCGCGTACTCACGCCGCCGCGCTGCAAAGTTATCGTAGCGGCGACGATACCGGAAAGCTTCCAACAGAAATGGGATCAAGTCTGGGTGGCTCAAGCGGGCCATCTCTTCGAAAATGGCCTGTTCTACTACGACGTAGGCGGTTCCGCCAGCTTCGCGCGTGATGCGCTCCAACTCGATCAGCGTTGGGATGTGTCTCGGCGCGGGACGGCCACTCTTCTTCAACTTACCGACTTGCTCCCACACTACTTCACGCTCACGGTCAGGATTTTGCATCGTCTCGCACAGCATCTCCAGCGCCTCTTGATACTGCTGATGGAATCGTAGTTTGACCGAGCGATCGGCGGCAATATGCCTCAATCTTTGCAGAACGTCCCTGGCGCTCTTTGAAGAATTGCTCTTGTCTTTTGAGTGGTTCAAGTGTCTTGCGCTCCTTTCTCGCGCTCCCGGCTGGCGGCCGCTTTCCACCGCTCCACCAGTCCCAATATCCACACTCGAAATGCCTCAGGCGATTCCTTGTCATCAGGCTCGTCGTAGTAGGCAACGACGGACTGGATCATCACCTGGAGATTTTCCTTGAGCGTCTCGATGACGTCGCCCGCCGCTTCCGACGGCAGATAGCCGTACTATTCGACGCCAATCAGTTAAACCGGGCGAGAAATTTGGCAGCGGAGAGAATGCTGATTCCATCGTACTCGCCGAGATCGAGAAGGTGGTGATCGCCAGATATGATCATCTCAGCGCTGCCTACCAGGGCGCATTCGATGAACTTGTCGTCGTCAGGGTCGCCGTCCACGGCGTGCAGTTCCCCCGTGATCTCTACGGCCTCAGACACACGACGTAGGTCATACAGGACAGCCCGAATGTGATCCTCCGAAAAGTCGAACGTTCTGCGCAGCTTCCGAGATAGTTCCGCGAGCATCTCTGAGCAGTGCACATGCTGAACGACCTGGGAACGCGCCAGAAGCAAGCACTGGTATGGCTTGCCGCGCCACAACAGGCCCGATATCCAGATGTTGGTGTCGAACACGACCCGTTCAGGCATCGCTAGGCTCCACTCTCGGTTTCGTGGAGCAGGTTATCGATCCATCGCTCGCGCTCGTTTTCACTCAGGCTGTCCCAATCCAGGCCGCGCTCAGCGCACAGCGCCCGTACGCGCCGATTCCCATAATCCACCAGATCTTCAAATTCGTCGAGCTGTGGAATGAGGATTCTCAAAATAGTTCGTTTGGCCTCCGGTGAGACTCGTTGTACCCAATCGACCAGTTGGGATTCGGTTATTTCAAGTGTAACTATTCCCATTTTGACCTCCCGTTAGCTCTCTCACTCACCATCAGCTCAATTATACACCATCTAGCGTGTAAGCACAGGTTGAAACGTGCTCTTTCGTCCGATACTCTCCGTACTTCCCCTCGTCCTTCCGCCGCAGCGATGGAATCACTGAGACACTGAAAACCTGAACCCACTGAATGCTCTCAATTCGCGAGTCGTTTGATTCCCAACCGCTTGCCGCCAAAGTTGAGCAGCAACCCCACCTTGTACCCCGATGCCTTGAGGTATGAGAGCGTCTGGACAAAATCCACCTCGTCCAGCGCCGCTTTGGCCTTGACCTCGACCATCACATCGCCGCTGTCGTCGCCGACGACGAAATCTACCCGCTTGCGCCCCACTTTTTCATCTTTGTACACCACATCTATCCAAACCTCGCGCGCCCCTTCCACTCCGTGAGCTGGCAACTCCTTTGCCAGCGCACGCTGGTAGATGACTTCCTCAAAGCCCGGTCCCAAAACGCGGTGAACCTCGTGAGCCGCCGCGAGCACCTTGGCCGTTAACCCAGACAGCGGGTAGTGCGCGTCTACGTATGCTTGGTTACTCAACTGGCCTCCTCATTGGAATCACTGAAACACTGAGCTGATGACGCCGCTGATTCAGTGCTTTCATTTCGTCAGCGCCCTCAGTGATTCAAACGCCTCCAACACCATCCGCTTCGTCCGGTACTCCCCGTACTTTTCCTCGTCCTTCCGCCGCAGCGATGGAATCACTGAAACACTGAGCTGATGACGCCGCTGATTCAGTGTTTTCATTTCATCAGCGCCCTCAGTGATTCAAACGCCTCCAATACCATCCGCTTCGTCCGGTACTCCCCGTACATTTCCTCGTCCTTGCGCCGCACGATGGGAAAGGTGTCCAGGATGTGGGCCAACTCCTCGCGGGTGAGGCCGTAGAGATGGGCGTAGAGGCCGTCCAACTCGGCGCGCAGGTAGGCGCGGCGCTCCTCGTCCCAGACGAAGGGCGCGGGCGCGGGCCCCGCTGCCCACTCCGGCGGCGGGGAGGTGTGGATGGGCGCATCCGCGAACCAGCGTGCCCACGTCTCCGGCCCAACCTCGTCCAGGATGTCCTGGGCGAAGGGTTGCAGATCCCAGGCGGTGTAGGTGAGTTCGACTACGCGGGGGACGATGAAGTCGAGGAGGTCGGAGGTGTAGCGGTCGGGTGGGAGGACAGGGAGTTGTTCTAACACATAGAAGTTGAAGTTAACTCCGCCAAGTTTCTGTCGAGCAACAAAGTCTAGTACCATCGAGTTGAGATTGCCTAGAAAGGCCATGATCTTACTTGGAGCTATGTCAGACTGTAAAAATACGATATGGATCGAATCGTTAGCCGCGACAAATGGCAGCACAGTCGCCAGTAGGGTGCGCTCGTTTGTAGGGCTGGTTACTTTCTTAAAGGTGACAAAGTAATCGCCGGACAATTGCGGGATGGCTGAACTTACCTCATCCGCCAATACCCAGAACCGAGGCATCGATGAGTAGTGAGGGTCTTGCTTTTGCCCAAGCGAGGATTCTAATGCCGTAGCCGGGCGCTTGATGTTCTTTGGATCAACAACGACAGCAGCGGCACGGTGATCGTATTGCATGAACATCTTACCTTCATACAATGGCAAGTAGACTTCCTTGTTCCCTTGGAAACGGTTGGCGAAAGTCAATTCCAACCCTCGATCTGCAAGATCGTCGTATGAGCAAAACAGACCGCTTGCACTACCAGAGTGAAACATTGTGCCTAGAGACACGCTCCAAGGGTTGCGTTCTCTGGCGGCATCGTAGAGAACAGGACAGCTATAGTAAAACTTATGCGTCAGGTCCGCATCCCGTCGGGTACGAAAGACGGGCACCGTGCGTGTATTGGGGTTGATCAGTGCCAGATCAACTGGGCTGAGCGGGAAGCGCTGCTCCGGGTCGGCCAGCTCGTCGGTGGTGTGGAGGAAGAAGGCATACTCAGCCTCGGGCGTACCGCCACCGGTCAGGGTGAGCAAGCTGAACTTCATGCGACTGTCCACTTCAGGGAAGAGCTTGCGTCGATTCTCAAAATCATAGAGCGAAGCCAATTGTCCGTTCTCCACAACATCGGCAAAGAAGTCACGGTAGGTGTAGTCGGTGGCAATACCAGTGGGCACGACAATGCCCGCGTGCCCTTTTGAGGCCACGATCTGGCGGGTCAGCCCGGCGAACACGGCGTAAGTGTTAATGTCGCCGCCAGCGGCCAGTGGGAAACGGCCCGAATCTCGCAAGAAGTGGCTGGCAGCCTCGCTCTCGCGCAGCGCGGCGGTGTAGGCGGCGTGCAGGGCGGGATTCGTCTGGGACAGTTGGCGGATCAGCTTGCGGCGTTCGGCAGCAGTGCGGGCGTTAGCAATCTCTGGGTCCTTGTCGGCAAAGAACTCTTTCTCTTGCAGCTTGATCCGCTCCCACGGCGGGTTGCCCAGCACCACGTCAAAGCCGCCCGCGCCGTCGTCGGCAAAAACGTCGGGGAACTCCAAATGCCAGTGGAAAAAACGATACCGCTCGGCCAGCGCCTCGACCTGGGCCAATGCCTCCGGCGGCAGCGCCTCTGGCCCCTCGGCGCGCAGGCGTATGAACTCGCCGTGGGTCGGCGCCCAGCCCACGCCCTTTGGCAGCGGCCAGAAGAAGGCCGCCGTCCAAAAGTCCGCCTCCAGCTTTCGGCGCTGGCGCTCGGTTGCCGTGATGTACTCGGCGTACCGCTCCCGCGCCGCCTGGGGCTTTTCCTCGGCCAGTTGGCTCAGCCGCTGCCAGTGTTCCATACCCTCGGTTGTCTCGATCACCGTCACCCGCCATCCCAGCGGCAATTGCCCTGCCTGTTCCTCCCGGTTCCGCTTGCGGATCGCGTTGGCCGTCTTGCGGTCGTTGCCCACGATCTTTTGGTCAAACGCCTGGTAGGGTATCCCCTCGGCCATCAGTTCCGGCGTCGCCCCGATCAGCGAGTCGCCGCACTTGATGTGGTGGTCGAGGAAGCTGAGGGGCCTATCGGCCACGCTGGCGTTGATCCACAGGCTGACTTTGCACAGCTCCACCGCCATCGGGTTCACATCCACCGCGTAGATGCAGCGGGCCAGCACGTCCCGCTTGGCGGCCTGCATCCCCGCCTCGGCCGGGTACTCGTCGCCGGTGCGCAAGCGGGCCAGCTCAGCCCCCAGCGCGTTGTTCGCCTTGACCAGAAAGTGACCGCTGCCCACCGCCGGGTCGCAAACCTTGATGGCAAGGAGCGCCGTCTCGCCCGCGGCGCGCTGCTCGTCGCTGAGGCCGGCGTAGTCGGTCAGAAGGCCCGCCGTCGCCTCGCCGATGGCGTCCTCTTCGATCACCGGTAGCCCCGCCGCCGCCAGCCGGTCCTGCGCCACCGGCAGGAGCGCGCTTTTGATCAACTCGTTGACCAGCGAGGGGTGGGTGTAGTAGGAGCCAGTCGTCTTGCGCTCCGAGCCGCGCGGATCGAGGTAAAAGGTGTTGGCCGGAACCTCACGGCCATCTACGTCCTCCGGCCCAGTCGTGACGCGGGGGGTAAAGTCGAGCAGGCTCTCGTAGATGGAGCCGAGCTCCTCCACGCCCAGGTCGGCGTAGGAGATACGTTGCAACACTCTCTCCCGTTCGATGAGGGTCAGGGCGCGGATAGCGCGGAGCAGGTCGCTGTTATGCACCGCCCGCCCGTTCAAAAGCGGCGTCTGATCGTCGTCGAACAGCATCCCATCGTAGCCAAAGACGCCTAGCTCCGGCACACCCTCGCGCACCATACGGAAGGTGACCTGGAGTCCGTGCCACAGGTCGGTGAAATCGTCCTTGCGGGGAATATCGCCCTCGGCGCGGGCGCGCAGCCGGGCGATGGAGTAGGCTTCGGCATACAGAGAATCGCGGCCGGGCATCATCCCTCGCTGCTCGGCAAAGAGCAGGAAAAGCACCCGGTAAATGATGTGCAGGATCTCGCCGTAGTAATCGCGACAGAGGGCATCGTCCTGTTGCAGTCGGTGGATCAGGTCGCCATCCAGGAAGCCGTTGCCCAGCGTCTCGATGGCCTGGCGCACCTGCCCGCGCAGGTCCTCGCCCACCTTGATCCCGGTGGCGATCGAGTCCTTGTAGAACTGCTCCAGGGGCAGGATCGCCTCATCGTCCTCACCCTGGGGCACAAAGCGGCTGGCGTGGCAGAGACGGTAAAGGGCGCGAAAGTCGCCATAGTTGCGCGTCTCCAAGATCGCCTCCAGGTCGAACTCGACGTATCCTTTGGTGAAGGTGTGGTGATAGTCGCGCAGGAGACGCAGCAAGATGCCGTTGCTCAACACGGCCCACAGGTCGGTAGTGCTGGCGTTGAGGAAAGCCTGGAGCATATCGTGGGGAGATTTGGCTTTGATACCCCGGCCGGAGGCCATACGGGCATCCAGACCTTGAGAGGGGATGAGGGTGTGGAGTATAGGGGCATCTTTCCCATCCCATCCCCGATGAGAGAGTGGATAGCGCAGCTTGCCAGCTTCGTCGAGGACCGTATCGCCTCGCAGATAGACGGGGTCAAAGTCGAGCAATTGGAAGAGAGGCAATAGCCAACGGGAGCGGACCTGAGAGACGTCCATCATCGGCAGATCGTTGCGAACGGCATCCCAGCGCTCCAGGAGGAGTTCCCAGACGGCGGCGATGGTTTCCTCCAACGCAGAGGGATTCTTGGGGGCTGAACTCCAGGGCAAGGCAAAGGAAGCTGGCTCGACTCCGCGCTGTCGGGAGCCAGGCTCGCGCACGTTCTCGATAAAGGCGGCGGATATCAGGCCGCCGGAGGTGGTGACGTGGGTAGGTGATGTGGTCATTGCAATTACCCGATTATGCGGGGAAGAGGATCGTCATCGTTAACAGGTCGAAACTACCCGGTGACAGATCGTCAATCCCCTGTAGCCACTCGGCCACCTGCGCGCCTTCCCGTTGCTCCATCTGTTCTCGCATCTGGGTTCGCTCGGTCACAAGTTCCTGCCGTCGTGTTTCCACTGCACTTTCCAGCAATGCATCCAGCTCTCCAATCGTCAGTGCGTCGGCCAGCGCCTCCTGCACCTCTGCTTCCGTGCGCGTCTCAGGGCTCGGTTGCGCTTCCAACAATCGCGTCACCTGTCGACCGCTTGCCACTGGCGGCGGATCGCTGTACACCGGCATCGACACCGGCAACAATTCCTCCACAATCGAGGTCGGTTCGGTGTTCACCACGTAGCGGGCCAGCAAGTGAAACAACGCCGTTACCTCGTCCACGTCTGGCGTGACCACGTAGGCCGTCCGACCATAATGCTGAGCCGAGGCCTCGGCTTCGCCGACGAACCCGCTCTGTTTCACCTCCTCGATCAGCCGCCGCACCAGCGGATGGCCCACGTCCAGGAGCGTCACGTCTGGATCGTCCAGTGCCCACTCGGGGTCGAAGGTGGCCCGTTCGATTACCTCGCCCAGCGAAGCCGTCTGGAGGGCCGGATCGGTGATGGCGATACGCCAGGAACTGTCTGAATTCTCAGTGGTGCTGCAACCAAAGCGGTTCAGCCCACTGAAGACAAAGGCCTGGATTTGCTCAGGGGATCCCACCGTCGCCGCCGTCTCTTCCAGCCGTCGCTCGATCTCCGGCAGGCTGATGTGGGTCTGCCCGTAGAAGCTATCCCCTTTGATACGCTCCAACGTCTCCTCGGTAAATGGGTCCTCCACCGGTTCCTCGGTCGTCCCCGCCATCAAATCCTCAAAGCTCAACTGTTTGGGGCCTAGCGTCACATCGTGCTGCTCCAACAAGTCCAGGATGTTGGTCTCGTCGCCAAAATAGGGTGGAGAAAAGCCATAGTCCTTCCGGATCTGCGCTGCCTTTTCCACCAACACCTTCAGGATCGTGGCGTCCAGCGTCTCGTCCATCACCATCGTCCGGATAGTGACCACATCCTTGCGCTGCCCGAAGCGGTCCACCCGGCCATTGCGCTGCTCCAACCGGTTAGGATTCCAGGGCAGCTCGTAATGGATCACCTGGGCCGCAGCGTGCTGCAAGTTAATCCCCTCAGAGATAGCGTCGGTAGCGACGAGAATGCCGACCTTTGCCCGCTCGAACGCCATAAAGACCTCGCGGCGTTGCCGTTCATTCAGCCCACCGTGGATGGTCAGGACGATGGCGTTGGTGTAGCGTTTATTGCGCTCGATCTGCTGGGCCAGGTAGTTCATCGTGTCCACGTAGCGAGTAAAGAGCACCACCTTTGGATCCGCCGCCAACCTCTGGCGGAGCACGGTGTCTAGCAGCTTTTGAAGTTTGCTATCGCGACGGGCGGTGACCTTCTTTGCCTTTTCCAGCACCTCCTCCAAGAGTTCAAGTTCAGCCTGAATCTCCTCTGGAGAGCCGTAGAGCACGCGCTCGGTCCGCTGTCCGGCCTCCTCGTCGGTCAACCGCTCGCCGGTGTCCTCGTCCAGCACGTTGGCGCGGGCTACCTCGGGTGGGATGGCGGTCTCTTCTGCTTCTGCGGTAGCACTTGCCAGCCGCTGCTTCAGCCGCTCCCGGCGGTTGCGCAGCGAGCAGCGCAGCGCTTCGGGTGAACTGAGCGCCCGCTTGTGCAGGTGCATCACCGTCCAGTGGGCCAACGTGCGCGCCCGTACGTTGCCGACGGATGCTTGTTGCAACACCTGGTTGCCGTAGGCCTCGACGGCGCGGATGGCATCCATCTCGTAGGCCGTGGGCGGCACGATGACTTCATCCTGATCTCGCTCGGGGAATGGGCTGCGGGTTGGATCGTCCTGGAACCAGGTCTCTACATCCTCCCGCCGTCGCTGGCAGACGTATCGCTCAGCCGCCGAACGTACAATTTGTGGAGCGTGGACCGGCCCAGTCACGGCTCCCACATTCAGCATTCGCAAAAGACTGGCGAAAGAGTCGGTGTAGCCGCTGTGAGGCGTGGCGGTCAGGAGCATCAAGTGGCGCACCCCTCGACTTTGCTCGAGACAGGCCTGCTCGCTGGCTGCCAGCAACTCGGCCAGTTCCCAACGGTCCATCCGTACCCGTTGATCCGGTCCGCTCTGGTGCGGATTGGCTACCTGGTGCGCTTCGTCTATGACGACAACGTCCCAACGCTGCTCCAGAATCTGATTCTTGATCGCGGGCTGCTTGGCATAGTCCACCGATGTGATCAAGAAGCGATAATGCTCCCAGGGATTGGCGCCGGCGGGCAGTTCCCGCTCCATCTCCCGCCGGTGGCGAGTAGAGATGATGCGCGCCGGAATGTGGAAGAAATAGTCCAATGCCTCTCGCCACTGCTCCCGTAAATTGGCAGGCACGATGACCAACAGCCGCGTGGCCATCTGGCGGGCAAGCAATTCGGTGATGATAAGCCCTGCCTCGATGGTCTTGCCCAGCCCGACGTCGTCGGCGATCAGCATCCGTACAGGGGACATCTCCAGCGCCATCACCACTGGCACCAGTTGATAGTCCTTGGGAATGACACGGCTGCGCTGGAGGCTGATCAAAGGGGCCGTGCCGTGGAGCAGGCTGAGGCGGTAGGCGCGCAGGAAAAGATCCTGGGCAGACGGGTGGCCAACAATGTCGGGCGACGGTGGTTCCAATCGTCCGGGCTGGATGTCCTCGAAAGGCACGTAGAACTTGGTCTGGTCCGCCTCACCACCGTCAATGGGGGTGGCGATGAGAACATCTTCTCCCTGCCCATCCACGCGCCAGATACGAGAACGAGTGCGGATGACGGTGCCCGGGGCATACGCTTGGGTTGTCATAGGTTACCTGGTGTTCTGAATACTGGTTACCTGCCAACGTTCGACAGGTGGCGAGCGTTGTGGTAGCATTGAGGTCGCTGAGGTAATACGCCCGCTCCAGCCACAGCCTCGGGCTCGACAAAGCCACAAGGCTTCCCACTGCCTAGCAGGCTGTCGGAGAGAGAAAGGCTGCCCCTAAATCTCGACGTTTTCGAGGCAAAAATGGGGCATGAAGCCTCAATGTAGGCCAAAAAACTGCGCCTGAAGGGACGTTTCCTGCCAAAAACAAA
>DAOTUB010000012.1:0-21813 GCA_034437455.1 Anaerolineae bacterium
GGCTGTCGGCAGATTGGACATTGGCATTGATGAACATTCTTTTCAGACATATTGTCCCTCCAGGTAACGCGTTCACTGCAGGGCAATTATATCCGAAAAGTGCGAAGTTAAAAATGGACAACTCCTTACCAGGTACTCCCACTCAGGTGAATCTATGCCGGTGGGAGTTCTGGCGAATATAGAACTCCCCACTGAACCCTTTGGCTCAAAGCCCGAGGGTAGTTTCATACCCTGGTGAAAACTGTTAACAAATCTTTTTCGCGCATCTAACCTAACCCAACAGATAAATACTACCAGTTTCACCTTGTTCCACTGTTTGTTGGTATAATCAACACAGAAATCCAGCAATCACGGGGCTTGCCAAGATCGTCGGGGATGCCTTTTCCAATCAGCCCTCATGCGTATTTCGAGCGCTGGAACCAAGTATCTGATGGTGGAATAAACGAGACATGGAGGAACAAATGATAGTTGAACGTCTGTCGCCTTACCTTATTGCTCTCGCCATGGTTTGGGGATACCTTACCGCTTGCGAGGCAACGGAGCCTGCCTGTTGGAGCGTCACTCCGACGGAGTCAGATGCACCAAGCCCTGCCATCGCGGAAGAGAAAGCTGCAACGGCCTCTCCCACTACTATCGCCTCCTCCGCGCCCACCGAGACCGTTCCCCCTCCTCCCAATGTGATCCTGATCTTTGTAGACGCTCTGCGATCTGACCACGTATCCGCCTACGGTTACGAGCGCGACACGACGCCCAATCTGGACGCATTCATCGCTGACCAAGGTGTGTGCTTTCAGAATGTGACGACTACAGCCCCCTGGACGTGCCCCGCAGTGGCCGCTACGCTGACCGGGCGCAATCCCTCCAACCTGGGAGTCTCCTGGGATACCACAGCCGATTCGATACCGCAGGAGGAAAACACGCTCGCTGAATATTTACGGGATGCTGGCTACTATACGGTCGGATTCGCGAACAACTATTGTACCCAGGGACGGCTGGGTTTTGATCAGGGGTTTGACGTGTACGATGATTACCTGGCTTATGAACACACCACGTCGAACAAGGCCCGGGCCGAGTTAGTCAACGAACGTGTCGGAGATTGGCTAGAAAATACCTGGGCGACAGAAATAAGCGGCACTCAACCACTGTTTCTTTTTATCTACTATTTCGACCCCCACACCTGGTACGATCCACTGCCACCTTATGATACACTGTACGATTCCACGTACACGGGCACTCTGACCTCCGAGGTGTTCCAAAATGGACGAGACGTAGTGTCTGGAGAGATTGCGCCGACCGCGCGAGATATAGAGCATTTGATTGCCTTGTACGATGGAGAAATCACATACTGGGACGATCACCTGGGACAGGCGCTGACTCAGTTGGAGAACACACACGTACTGGACAATGCTTTGATTATTGTCATGTCCGATCACGGCGAAATGTTCGGCGAGCATAACCAGTGGGTGCATGGGGGTTCTCTCTATGAAGAGGTTCTTCGCGTTCCACTTTTGATGCGCTACACCGGCGTCATTAGTCCAGGGCTAGTCGTGACGACCCCGGTGCAGAATATGGACGTTATGCCCTCCATTCTCGATTGGGTGGGAGGCGATATACCTGATAATCTGCAGGCCGTCAGTTTGCGCCCGCTCGTCGAGGGAGAAACAAGCCAATTAGGGCGGGATGTTTTCAGCGAGGTGGACGCTTCGCCAGGCCCCGATAGTCCTTTCTGGATCGCCCCTCCAGTGGCTATGCGTTCCATCCGGCGGGATCAATGGAAACTGATTCATCGCGTAGGCAACTCGGATACAGACGAGTTGTACCAACTAAATCCCAATTCCATCTACGAGGCTGACAATCTGATCCTGAGCGAACCGGCCCTGGCGCAAGAACTGCACCAGGCAGTGCTGGATTGGTTTGACATCTCTATGCACCAGGTGTACTTGCCCGGTGTAATCAAGTAGGCAACTCCCTATTCTCACGGTGATTCCTTGGTTGAACAATGGCTAACCGCAAGCATGTCAGACGACAGGAGGTACAAGAGCTGACCGATACGGAGAGCGGGTGGAGCGTGTCGGCTATGGCTATTGTCAATGGGTGGTGTTTGCCGCTTGTTTTCCGTGATTGGACAAATTGAACAAGACGAGCTAGAATACTTGTGATGAACAAAACAACAGAACGTTCTCAAGTATTGATCGTCGGATTTGATGGCGCCACGTGGGATCTGATCAAGCCCTGGGCGCAGGAAGGCAAGCTTCCCTTTTTAGCCCGCTTGATGGACGAAGGTGCCTGTCTGGATTTAAACTCCACTGTGCCGCCCATCTCTCCACCGGCCTGGTCTTCATTCATGACGGGCAAGAATCCCGGCAAACACGGCATTTTCGACTTTACGAGGCGGGATTGGGAAAGCTACCGAATGCGCATCCTCCGGCGTCCCTCGGAGCCAGCTTTCTGGAGTATCCTCAGTCAACGAGGGTACAGGGTGGGCGTGATCAACGTGCCTCAAACCTACCCGCCGGAGAGTGTCAATGGTTTTATGGTCACGGGGCTTGGCACGCCCTCCGACAAAACGTTCACCTATCCCCCTGAGTTGACAACCCCAATTTTCCGTCGCGGTTTTCGGCCCACACCTGGTCTTTGCTATCGTCCAGGAAAAGAAGACGAGTTGCTAGAGCAAATCCTATCCGCCACAGATACTGTGACCGAGATCACGCTCGATCTTATGTCTCGGGAGCCGTGGGATGTGTTCGTCGTCGTTTTGCGCATCACCGATGAAGCGTCCCACTTTTTGTGGAAGCACATGGACGCAACCCATCCCGCCCATTCTCCTGAAGATGATGCGCACCAAGCGGCTCTTTTGACGTGTTATCAGAAAGCCGACGATGCGCTGCGTCGGATCGTGGAAGCTGCGGGTGAGGACGTCACGCTGTTCGTCATGTCCGATCACGGCTCTGGACCTCTATACAAAAACGTATTTCTCAATGAATGGCTTAGACTAGAGGGATTATTGACTCTCAAAGAAGAGAAAACTGCATCCTCGCTTCTACTTCAGCTTCTTCTCCGGAGTGGCCTGACGAGAACGGACGTGGGGCGCGCGCTATCCCGGATGGGACTGGGAAAGTTCAAAGCCTGGTTGCGAGACCGTCTGGGAGATCATATTGACATCATCCCCAACGTTGCAAGGCCACGTCTACAAGAGGCTGTGGATTGGTCGCGGACTCGGGCCTATAGCGTAGGCTACATAGGCCAGATATACGTCAATTTGAAGGGAAGAGATCCTCAAGGTATCGTCGAACCAGGGGAGGATTACGAACGTACACGGGATCATATCATAGAACAATTACTACAACTAGAGGATCCTCAAACCAGGGAGAGGGTTGTGGATCGGGTGATCAAGCGCGAGCAAGTTTATGAGGGGCGCTATCTTGAACAAGCGCCTGATCTTTTTGTATACATGAAAGATTTGAGCTACATTACCCGGGGAAGTTATGCTTTCTCTCCTACCGGATCCATTTTTGTACCTCCCGTTACTTACGAATCTGGAGGTCATAGGCAACTAGGTATTCTGCTCGCCTGGGGGAGACATATCTTACCTGGATACACCATGTCCGAGGCGCATTTGGCAGAAATCACTGATTTGGCCCCTACCGTTCTATACCTGATGAGTTGCGCCGTTCCCCAGGACATGGATGGGCAGGTTATCACCTCGCTGATCGAACCTGATTACGTATCCTCGCATTCCGTTGTTTATACGTCACCCGAGAAAATGATGCAGGAAGGGGAAATTGACCACTACCTGACTGACGAAGAAGAGCAGAGCTTAATCGACAGGCTAAAAGAGTTGGGATACCTCTAATCCTCTATCAATAACCCGAAGGTATTATTGAAAAAATGCATTACTTTGGGTATAATTGTTTTAAGTTTGTGTTCAAAGATGATGGGTATTGGTTACTTGTCCTATTCAGGAAAGGAGTTGTCTATTGCAGTGACTTGAAGTCGTCTATCCAATAGGAAGCTTTGCATGTAGGAAACTATAGAATAAGGAGAAAGGAGCAACACAATGTTTCACAAGCGTCTTACTACAGTTACAATCACAATAGTGTTATTGCTGGCAACGGGAGTGGTGCTTGCCCAGGGAATAGGCATTCAAGCATTGCCGGGATCAGGCTGGACCAGTGGTCAGCAGATTCAGAACGTAGGGGCCGAGCCTGCTGATATCGTAGCTAACGTCTACTATGACGGTGGTGAGTACTCGGCAACCGGAGTGACTGATGGGCTTACAGATGTACCTGTAAACGCGTCCCGCAACATTCTGGAAAGCCATTGGGATACAACGGACGACAGCTTCCAGGGTGCGGCGGTCGTCAGTGCAGATCAGCCCATCGTGGCCATTGTCAACGTCACCAATAACGAGGCCGCTGCTCAGTACCAGGGCGTTGGTACTCCTGACACCGAAGTTGGGTTCCCTCTCTTCAAGAACGACTTTGGCGCTGCGCACAAGCACACGACCTTCTACGTCCAGAATGCCAGCGACACGGCAGCCGTTATCTACGCCACCTTCACCGCAGACGATGGCACCAAGTATACGTGGCACTCCAGTTCGGCAGTCGCGGCTAGCGAGATGGTGGTGATAGATCCTGCGGATGCAGGCAGCATGCCGATCGGCACCAAGGGTGGTTTGGTCGTCACCTCGACGGTAAACATTGCAGGTGTCGTGCTGGAGCACGGCGTAACAGAGGACACAATCCTCCAGGCCACCAAGGGCTTTAGCCCCGGGGAGTACGGTACAGAATTGGTAGCTCCGATCATCAAGCGCCAATTTGCTGGAAAACCCCGCTCCACTGGTCTGCAGGTTCAGAACGTATCCGGTTCTGCTGTGGATATCTATGTCACCTACGTGGAGTCGGGCCTTTCCGCAAGCCCTGGAACGTCCTATCGGCAGTGGGCAACGAGTGTTGCCCCAGGAGCGTCGTTCACCTTCTTTGAAAACGCAAAAGACGGTGGCGATGACATTCCCACAGGTGTATTGGCTTCCGCGACGATTACCGCGACGGGGAATATCGCGGCTATTGTCAACGAGACCTATTATCCCACCGTACCCACAGGGAAGAGGCAGACACAGACGACCTACCACGCTATCGCTTCGGCTGATGCGACCCTCAAAGTTGGTGTGCCATTGGCCAAGGAGATGATGGGAGCCGCTGGAAGCGAAAAGACCACAGGTATCCAGGTGATGAACGTTGGCGATAGTGCAGCTACCGTAGACCTGGCATACTCGTTTGGGGGCAGCACCTACACCATCGAGGATCAGTCCATTGCATCGGGTGCGTCTTCGACTTTCTATCGAGTCAACGGGGCAATACCCTCAAGCGACTGGGCCGGAGGGAACGTACTGCCCACTGGTGGTTTCGGCGGTGTCGTCGTTACCTCGGATGAGCCCATCGTGGTAATTGTCCAGGAAGAGCATCTCCAGGCAACCGATCCTCAGGACAAGAAGAACTACGAAGGCTTTAACCTAGATTAGTGAAGTGCACATAGTCTGCACATAGAGGAAGCCATCCTGTTGGATGGCTTCCTCTTGTGTACTGTGATTTTCTGCTCCGCTCTTCAAAGACTACGATGTGTAAAATCCAAGACTTGGACCTAGAACTATGAAGCGATTACTTTTTATTACACTACTCTTGTTTTTTGGTAGTTTACTCGAGGGGTGTTCCCGGATCACTCGTCGCCAAAGTCCACTGGAGACACCTGCTGTCTCGCAATTTGGCAGTCCTCTCTCTGACAGCCCTCTTTCACCAACCTCGCCGCCGTCTCCTCCTCCGCCATCGTCCTCACTAGATGGCCCTATGTTCGAGATTGAGGAGCCTGTGCTGGCTGGTGCATCACAAGTGCGAGGTAAAGGGCCGTACAACATCCCGATAGTTATTGTGGATGTTACTTTGGCAGCCAAACCTCTAGGCAGTGGGATGATCGCTTCAGATGGAACCTTCACCATTGATGTATCAGAAGAGCTGATCCTCAATCATCGCATTGGCATTATGGCTGGTATGACAGAAGGTATGACTCCAGTTCCTTCAATAGAGACATATATGGAGGATCTGAAAAAGTTCCAAGGAGACGGCTATAGAAATCTGCCATATATTGGCATTATTTTCGCCTCATCTATGGCAGTGGAGGCATCTCCATAACTCGTTTGTAGTTATCAATTCTCTTCAAGTCATACCATCGTTGTGGCGCGACTTGCCAATTTTTTAATCCTGTTCAATTGATCTCCAGGTCGAGTAGCTGTGTTATGAGTATCACAACAAATTGCCTCATAAAGAACCTCAGCTACTCTCCAAAGAATGGAAATGGGTACCAGGCGCATCTACTTGTTGGGGGCGGAAATCTCATCACTGCCGTGTGGAGCGTTGAAACGCCTGCTGAAGAAACCCGTTAAAAACGGGATAAAATTCAGCTTTTCAGTGCGTTTCATCGGACATACGGTGTCCACGCGCACTTGGTAGCACAGGATGTAGCTGGTGACTGCCATTGTGTGGTAGACATTATCAGCGCGGCGGTGGAGGCATATCCCCCTGATTTTATATACGCCTATGGACACCAGCAAGTTGCCTTGATGACTGGCTCCGTTTCCTTGATCAACCTCAGTGACCTTTCCAGCTACCCATAAGGCAAATAGGTTTTTTGTGTATAAAACCTCCAGGTCAGCATCTTGGACTGTCAACTGGCTTTAGATCATCCCTCTTCGCAGTATCAGAATGATTAAACCTGGATTGCGATAGCGCTGCATACTGCTCACACATTGAGAGGACTCGATGAATCCAATGACCCTAAAAAACGTCACTGGACGGCAGACGACGCGCCCCATCCCTGACGAGCGGGGCTACTTTGGCCCTTACGGCGGAAAGTTCGTGCCAGAGACATTGATGCCCGCCCTGAAGGAACTGGAGCAAGCCTATGAAGAGGCTCGGCTGGACTCGGATTTTCAGCACGAACTAGAGAATCTACTGCGTGACTATGTGGGCCGGCCCACGCCGCTCTACTTTGCCCGCCGTCTAACCGCTCACTGCGGCGGGGCCAGGATCTACCTCAAGCGCGAAGATCTGGCCCACACCGGCGCTCACAAGATCAACAACACTATGGGGCAGGGGCTCTTGGCCCGGCAGATGGGCAAGCACCGCCTGGTGGCCGAGACAGGAGCCGGGCAACACGGTGTAGCTACGGCCACTGCCGCCGCCTTGTTAGGTCTGGAGTGCATCGTCTACATGGGTACCGAGGATACGCGCCGCCAGGCGCCCAACGTGGATCGCATGTACCTCCTGGGCGCCGAGGTGCGCCCGGTAGACGCTGGCAGCCGCACGCTCAAAGACGCCATCAACGAAGCCATCCGCGACTGGGTGACTAACGTGCACACCACCCACTACTTGCTCGGCTCCGTCCTGGGGCCGCATCCCTACCCCATGATCGTGCGCGACTTTCAAGCCGTCATCGGGCAGGAGACGCGGGAGCAGATCCTGGCAGTGGAAGGCCGTCTGCCCGATTGCCTGATCGCCTGCGTGGGGGGCGGCTCCAATGCCATCGGCCTCTTTTATCCCTTCCTCGACGACCCGGTGGAGATGGTGGGCGTGGAGGCCGGAGGATGGGGCATCGAGACGGGGAAGCACGCCGCTCGTTATTCCGATACGCAAATGGGCCGCATTGGAGTGCTGCACGGCACCCGCACCTACGTGCTCCAGGACGAGGACGGCCAAATTATGGGTACCCACTCCGTCTCGGCTGGCCTGGATTATCCTGCCGTGGGACCTGAGCACAGCTATCTGCGGGAGTTGCATCGTGCAGAGTACACTTACGCCACCGACAAAGAGGCGCTGGGTGCCTTCCACCTGCTCTGCAAGCTGGAGGGCATCATCCCGGCGCTGGAATCCGCCCACGCTGTGGCCGAGGCGATCAAGCGCGCCCCCGAGATGGACGCCGGGCAGGTGATCGTCGTCAACCTGTCGGGACGAGGAGACAAGGATCTCGACAGTGTGTTGAAAATGGGGGAGGCGGCGCTATGACCGAGAAGGACGGCGTGCAGCGCATCGCTTCTGTTTTCGAAAGAACGCGAGTGGAGAACCGAGCGGCCCTGATGCCCTATCTTGCCCTGGGCTATCCCACGCCAGAGACCTCGCTGGAGATGGTGGAGGCGACTGTCGCCGGTGGAGCCGATATGCTGGAACTGGGCGTGCCCTTCTCCGATCCTCTGGCCGACGGTCCGACCATTCAGGGGGCTACTCACGTCGCCTTGCAACAAGGGATGACGGTGGCGCGTTGTCTGGAGATGGCCCAGGAGTTGCGGCAGCGAGGAATTACGCTACCTTTTATCTTTATGGGCTACTACAACCCCATCCTCGCTTACGGGGAAGAATCCTTCTGCCGTGCATGCCGCGAGGTTGGCGTAGATGGTCTCATCGTACCCGATCTGCCGCCGGGAGAGGGAGAGGCGCTGGAGCGCGCGTGTCGTCAGCACGGCCTGGCCCTGATTTATCTATTGGCTCCCACCAGCACGCCGGATCGCGTTCAGTTAGTGACCGAGCGATCCCAGGGCTTCGTCTATCTGGTGTCGGTGGCGGGCATCACCGGCGCTCGCGGCAGTCTTCCGCCCGACCTGGCCGCTTTTGTCGACCGGGTGCGGGCCGTGACCGACAAGCCGCTCGCGGTGGGCTTTGGCATCTCCACGCCAGAGCAAGCTGGACAGGTGGCGGCATTGGCAGACGGCGTCATCGTCGGCAGCGCCCTGGTGCGACTGACCGGAGAGACGGATGAACGAGAAAAAGTAAAGGCGTTTGTGGCCGAGCTAAGCCAGGCAGTCCGAGGAGAGAGAACATGATCATTGAGATGAAACGCGGCGCCAGCGCCCGCGAACTGGCCGCCGTCGTGGGCCGGGTGGAGGAACAGGGCTACCGGGTCCGCATTTCCCACGGCGAAGAGCACACCACCATCGGCGTCATCGGTGACGGGCGCCCGCTAGAGCGCGAGGAGATCGAGCGGATGGCTGGCGTCGAGCGGGCGTCGCCCATTCTGCAACCGTTCAAACTGGCCAGCCGCGAGTTTCACCCGCGAGACACCGTCGTCGTGGTCAACGGAGTTCCCATCGGCGGCAAACAGTTGGTCGTGATGGCCGGTCCGTGCGCCGTCGAGAACCGCAAGCAACTGCTCGAAGCCGCGCGGGCCGTGAAGCAGGCCGGAGGCCACTTTTTGCGCGGCGGAGCGTTCAAGCCGCGCACTTCTCCCTACAGTTTCCAGGGGTTGGGCGAGGAAGGGCTGCGACTCCTGGCCGAAGCGCGCGAAGAGACGGGGCTTGCCGTCGTCACCGAAGTGATGGAGCCTCAACTGGTGCCGCTCGTCGCCAGCCACGCCGACATCCTCCAGATCGGCGCGCGGAACATGCAGAACTATGCTCTTCTGCACGCCGTCGGCGAGGCGCAGCGCCCGGTGCTGCTCAAGCGCGGCATGAAGTCCACTATCGAGGAGCTGTTGATGGCCGCCGAGTACATCCTCTCGCACAACAACGACCGCGTCATCCTGTGCGAGCGCGGCATCCGCACCTTCGAGCCTTACACCCGCAACACGCTCGACATCAGCGCCGTACCGCTGCTCAAACAGCTCAGCCACTTGCCGGTCATCGTGGACCCCAGCCACGGGACGGGCAAGCGGGAGCTGGTGGAGCCTGTCTCGCGGGCCGCCGTCGCTGCTGGGGCCGATGGGCTGATCATCGAAGTTCACCCGCATCCCGAAGAGGCTCTTTCGGATGGCGAGCAGTCCCTCGAACCGGCCCATTTTGCTACCCTGATGCAGGGGTTGCGTCCTGTGGCCGAAGCGGTTGGGCGGTCGCTGTAATATAGCGTTTCCAATTGATGGACGAACATGGGAGGAAAGCAGGGTTGGAAAAAGTGGATATATTGATTAACTCCACTTTTGCTGAGAGTACCGTCAATGTCATTAAGTTAAGGAAGCGAGCGGGTCTTGTAACAGATTTCGACTGCATGGGCCGTGCCGTGGTTTCGATACGCTCCAGCCTACCTGCGCTTGACATTCAACGATGATGTGCTGTATACTTGGAATGTACATGGTGGGTTGGGGGACCCCAATCGTTTCGCTAGAAAATACGCTGTTTGCTGACAAGACGGAGGTATTCTGATGGTTGTTACCCAAGTCGAACTGGAAAAACTGCCGTTAGAGGTGCAGACACTCATTGACCGTGTACCTCTGGAGTATATGCACGATCTAGCATTGGATCTAGCTTGGGCCGCCCTGATCGCGCCGAGACGCCCAGATACGCTGCACCAGGTCATATCGGAATGGGAGATCACTTTGGAAGAAATAAACCTGGCTGGCGACGAATTGCCTGACATTGTACAAGCGCGGGAGGAAGCGTTGGCTGGGGTTGGGATGACGCCTGAAGAACTAGGCACTTATTTGGACGGTGATGGCAACGAATGACGCCGACAAGCCGCTTCACTATCAAGATAATTCATCCCCGCGTAGGCCGATATCTAAAGCGCCAGGAGAAGCGCGTGCAGCGCAAGTTCTGGGAGGCTCTGGAGCATATCTGTGATGGGCCGTTCCCGGTTGACGATCCAGTACATGTTGCGCACTTGAAAGGACCATTTCACTGTTCGTATCGTTACGCATTGAGCAGGGGCAGACAAGGACTGCGCATCAAGTACGATGTAGACGCAGAGAGCCGCCAAATCACTGTGTACGATTTTAGCCCTCGGGGAGATGCGTACCGGACATAGCCCTGGTTACAAACGCTCTTTTGACCATCAGATGGACAGTGCAAGCAGGATAGTTTACGTTTGACATCCGCGCCGATTGTGGTATCATCTCTGCTAACCAATTGAATAACACTCGATGAGAAATCTCTTATCAAGAGAGGTGGAGGGACCGGCCCTGTGAAACCTCGGCAACCAGGTCGTGCGCTGAAACGCGCGCTATGGTGCCAAGTCCGGCAGACCCCAGTGGGTTCTGGAAGATGAGACCGTTGTACCGGCGCTAATGCCTCTTCAGAATTCCCGCTGAAGAGGCTTTTTAATTCCTCTTCACGCCTCTCCGAATAAGAAACTCACACTAGACTGGTCGTAGAACGACCGGAGAGGAGATCCTACTGTGACCAAGTACTTTTCGACCCAGGCCGTGCACGCCGGTGAGGAGAAGCGCAAGCCCTACGGTGCGCTGACCACTCCCATCGTCCAGACCTCGACCTACACCTTTGAGAACACCGCCGAAATTCTCGATTTCATGCGTCGCAAGACAGACGGCGCTCCCGACCAGCGAGAGGAGTATGGACGGTACGGCAACCCGACGCAGAGCGTGGCAGAGCGCAAGATAGCCATTCTGGAAGGAGGCGCGCGGGCGTTGCTTTTCGCCAGCGGAATGGGCGCCATCACGACCACGATTTTGGCCCTGTTGTCCGGCGGCGATCACCTGGTGCTGGTCAAGGGCTGCTACCGCCGCACGCGAGATTTTGCCGAAAACTTTTTGAGCCGCTGGGGGATCGAGTCGACCTTTGTGCCGATAGACGATCCCCACGCGCTGGCAGCGGCCATCCGCCCCACCACCCGCATGATCTTTGCCGAGACGCCGACCAACCCCTACCTGCGCGTGATGGACCTCTCGCGCATGGTCGAGATCGCCCGGCAGCACGGCATCATCACCGCCATTGACAGCACCTTTGCCACGCCGATCAACCTGCGCCCCCTGGAGCACGGCCTCGATCTGGTGATCCACAGCGCGACCAAGTATCTGGGCGGCCACAACGACTTGCTGGCCGGGGCAGTCGTCGGCTCCAGCGAGATCCTGGCCGACGTCGAAATCGCGCGTGGGGTGCTGGGCGGCGTGAGCGGACCGAACGACATCTACCTGCTGCTACGTGGGATGAAGACGCTCGATCTGCGCGTCCAGCGTCAGAACGAGAACGGGCTGCGCGTCGCTCAATTCCTGGAGGATCATCTCGGCATCCACCGCGTCTACTATCCAGGCCTGCTCAGTCACCCCGATCACGAGATCGCCCGGCGGCAGATGACCGGGTTCGGCGGCGTGGTCAGCTTTGAGATCGAGGGCGGCAAGGACAAGACGAGTCGTTTCATGGATCGCTTGCGCTTGCCTTACATCGGCCCCACGCTGGGCGGGGTCGAGGGCATCGCCCAGCAACAGGCCCTATTCATCTCGCTGGACGCCGAGGAACGCCGGGAGGCGGGCATCACCGACAACCTGGTGCGCTACGCGCTGGGCATCGAAGACGCCGACGACATCATCGCCGACCTAAATCAGGCGCTGGCGGGACTATAGGAGGGGAGAATGATCGTACACAAATTTGGCGGCACGTCAGTAGGAGACGCGCAACGCTTTGCCCGCGTGGCAGACATTCTGATCGAACACCACGCGGCCTCGGCGGAGACGGCGGTCGTCGTCTCGGCGATGAGCGGCGTGACCAACCAGTTGATCGCCGGGGCGCGAGCCGCGGCGGAGGGCAGAGATACCGTCTACCGCGAGATCAAGGCCGGGCTGTTGAGCAGACACCTCGATGTGGTCGAAACCCTGCTGGACCACAGCCCGGAGCGGCTGGAGTTGGGCGGGCTGATCGAGGACCGGCTGCACGAGTTGGAGCGGCTTTACCGCAGCATCGCCGTGCTGGGCGAGTTGACCGTCCGCGGCAGCGACGTGGTGACATCCTTCGGCGAGCAGCTCTCGGTCAGCATCCTGGCCGCCGTGTTGCGCGAGCGGGGCGTGCGCGCCCAGGCGATCAGCGCGACCGAGTTGCTCGTCACGGACGACAGCTTTGGCGCGGCAACGCCGTCGATGGATCTGACCCGCGAGCGGCTGCAACAGCGGGTCAAGCCGCTCGTCGAGCGGGGCGTGATCGTCGTCATCACCGGCTACATCGCCGCGACCGAGCAAGGCGTGACCACCACCCTGGGGCGCGGCGGGAGCGATTACGCCGCCGCCATCATCGGCGCAGGGCTGGACGCCGACGAAGTCTGGATCTGGAGCGACGTGGACGGCATCCTCACCGCCGATCCCAACATCACTTCCCAGGCGCGCACCCTGACTGAACTCTCGTATTCCGAGGCAGCCGATCTGGCCTATTTCGGCGCGGACGTGCTCCATCCCAAGACGGTCCGCCCGGTCACCGAGAGCGGCATTCCTTTGCGCATCGTCAACAGCTTTAACCCTTCACATCCCGGCACGCTCATCGTCGAGACTCCCAGCCCCGACCGCGAGCGGCTGCCAGCCATCATCTCCACCACCGGGCTGAGCATGATCGCCGCGGGCAGCCAGGACAACACCTGGACGCTCCAGATGGCCGCCCGCGCGCTGCAACGTCTCAGCGAGGCGAGCATCGACGTGCTGATGTTCTCGCAATCTCTCTCTGAGCATAATCTGAACCTGGTAGTGCGCGAGCAGGATCAGGCCCACTGCCTCAAAATCCTGCGGCGCGAGTTCGAGAACAACCATCGGGACAATGCTTTCTGCCTGGAGGTCAAGGAAAAAGTGGCGACCATTTCCGTCGTGGGGGTGCCTGGCTGGGGTGGAGGAAACGAAACTCGGGCCGGAATGGTCGGCAACATCGTCTCACACACGTTTTCCGCGTTGGGCAAACATAGCACGAGGGTCATTGCCGTAGCGCAGGCGGCGACCGAGTACAACGTCTCTTTTTGCATCCCCGAGTATCAGGTGGCGGACACGGTCCGATTTTTGCATCGCGAGTTGGGATTGGAAGGTTCCTGACTTGACAAATCGGCAAAAGGGAGTACTATTGCGCCCAAGATGAAACGGCAAAAGACCAACGTTGTTTTTTATTGCTTTTATTTTCCCCGTCTGTGGAACGGTTGCTCCGCGACGGGTGGAGGTCGTGTAGGATAGACTAAATCCCGACGGTGGTGTCAGATTTTTCAAGACGTGGAGCAACCCGCTCCACGTCTTTTTTTGTATCTGAGATAGGAGTCACCATGAACTCCGTTCACCCAGAAGGACGAAAATGTAGGGTGATTTTGCTAATCGCCGGGTCGGATAACAAATCCGACCTACAGAATTATTTACGGAGGAGGTGAAAGATGGTCTGTCTTGGCATTCGGGGAGCTACCAGCGTGGCCGTCAACGATGCAGGCGCTATTCTGACGGCGACGCGCACGCTGTTGGAGCAGATCGTCTCCGCCAACAACGTGTCGGTGGAGGGCGTCGCCAGTGTGATCTTTACCGTCACGCCCGATCTGAACGCGACCTACCCGGCGCGCGCCGCCCGCGAGATGGGTTGGGTGAACACGCCGCTGTTGTGCATGCAGGACATAGCCGTCGAGGACGGCCTGCCGCGCTGCATCCGCGTGTTGCTCCACTGGAACACCGACCTGGCCCCCGAGCGCATTCGTCACGTTTACCTGGGCAAAGCCCGTACATTGAGACCCGATCTTTTAGAGGAGGAAGAGAAATGACCCAAGTAGCATTTCAAGGCATCGCTGGCGCTTATTCGGAGGAGGCCATCCGTCAGTTCTTTGGCCCGGAGGTGGAGAGCATTCCCTGTAGGACGCTGGACGAAGTGTTCCCCATCGTGGAAGATGGAGACGCCGACTATGGGATGGTGCCGGTGGAGAACGCCGTCGCCGGTTCTGTGACCCGTTCCTATGAACTGTTGATGGAGCGCGACCTGCGCGTCTGCGCCGAGACGATCTTGCGCGTGCGGCACATGTTGCTCGCCGCCCCCGGCGCCGAGCTGGCCGACCTGAAGCGCGTGCGCTCGCATCCGCAGGCGCTGGCTCAATGCCAACGTTACCTGAACCGCCACGGGCTGGAACCCGAACCCGCCTTTGATACCGCCGGCAGCGCCCGCGACCTGGCGGCCAACCCGGAACCCGGCGTTGCCGCCATCGCCGGCGCGTTGGCCGCCGAACTCTATGGTCTGGAGATCCTCGGCCCGGATATCGAGGATTTCCCTTTCAATTACACGCGCTTTTTCATCCTCTCTCTCGACGATCCCCCGCGCGCGCAGCGGACCAAGACCTCGCTCGTCTTTACCACGCGGCACCAGCCGGGGGCATTGTACGAGTGCTTGGGAGAATTCGCCACCCGGGGCATCAACCTGGCCAAGATCGAGTCGCGTCCGCGCCTCAACCGGCCCTGGCAGTACATTTTCTACCTGGACTTTGAGGGACACTGGCAGGATCCGCAGTGCGAAGCGGCAATTATGGCCTTATTGCGGCGCTCGTCGTTCGTCAAGCTGCTTGGCTCCTACCCCGCCGCCACGACGCCGGTTCTCGATGAGCACGTTCAGGAGGTGATGATATGATCGTTGTGATGAAGCAAAACGCGACCGGCGCCCAGTTCGCCAACGTTGTGGCCCGCGTCGAGCAATTGGGTTGCCGGGTGCATCTCTCGGAAGGCGAGGAGCGCACCGTCATCGGCGTCATTGGCAATGGGCGCCCGCTGGACCGCGAGCGGATCGAGCACTGGGGGGGCGTCGAACAGACGGTGCCCATCCTGCGGCCCTTCAAGTTAGCCAGCCGGGATTTCCACCCGCAAGACACCGTCGTCTCGATCAACGGGATAGCAGTAGGAGGCAAGCAACTGGTCGTGATGGCCGGGCCGTGTTCCGTCGAAAGCCACGATCAACTGCTGGAGGCCGCACGGGCTGTGAAGGAAGCGGGCGGCTGCGTGCTGCGCGGCGGGGCCTTCAAGCCGCGCAGTTCTCCCTACAGCTTCCAGGGGTTGGGCGAGGAAGGGCTGCGACTTTTGGCCCAGGCGCGTGCAGAGACCGGACTCGCGGTCGTCACCGAGGTGATGGAGCCTCAACTGGTGCCGCTCGTCACCACCTACGCCGACGTTCTCCAGATCGGCGCGCGGAACATGCAGAACTATGCCCTGCTGCACGCCGTCGGCAAGGCGCAGCGCCCGGTGCTGCTCAAGCGGGGCCTGATGTCCACGATGGAGGAGTTGCTGATGGCCGCCGAGTACATCCTCTCCCACGGCAACGACCGCGTCATCCTATGCGAGCGCGGCATCCGCACGTTCGAGAAATACACTCGCAACACGCTCGATATCAGCGCCGTGCCGCTGCTCAAGCAACTCAGCCACCTGCCGGTCGTCGTGGACCCCAGCCACGGGACGGGCAAGTGGAGGCTGGTGGAGCCGGTGTCGCGGGCGGCCGTGGCGGCCGGGGCCGATGGGCTGCTCATCGAGGTCCATCCTCATCCCGAAGAGGCGCTCTCGGACGGCGCGCAGTCTCTCAAACCAGACCGGTTTACCAGGCTGATGCAGGGGTTGCGGCCTGTGGCCGAGGCCGTCGGGCGAACGCTGTGAAAAGATTGGCGGAAGCACAGGTCGCCATCTTCGGGCTGGGACTGATGGGCGGCTCGCTGGCCGGGGCGCTGCGCGGCCAATGCCGGGCTGTCGTTGGCGTGGCGCGGCGAGCGGAGACCGTCGAGACGGCGCTGGCGCTCGGCCTGATCGACCGGGGCACGACCGACCTGCCAAGCGGCGTGCGACAGGCGGACGTGATCGTCCTGGCGACTCCCGTGCGCGTCATCTTGCAACAGTTGACCGAGATGGGACCGCTCTTGCCCCAGGGATGCCTGCTGATGGACCTGGGCAGCACCAAGACGCAGATCGTTGCCGCGATGGATCGGCTGCCCAATCACGTGCAGCCGTTGGGCGGTCACCCGATGTGCGGCAAAGAAGTCGCGGGAATCGGGGCAGCAGACCCGGCGCTTTACCGGGGCCGCACCTTCATCCTCACTCCACTGGAGCACACCTCGGGGGGGGCGCTGGCGTTGGGCCGCGCTTTGGCTGAAGCTGTCGGCGCGTGTCCTCTGGTGCTCGGACCCAATCGCCAGGACTATCTGGTGAGCGTCGTCAGCCACTTGCCCTATTTGCTGGCCTGCGCGCTCGTCGCCACAGTGGATGCGTTGACATCCGCCGATCCTGCGGCGTGGGAGATCGTCGCGGGCAGTTTCCGCGATGCGTCGCGCGTCGCCGCCAGCGACGTCAAGATGATGCTCGACATCCTGTTGACCAATCGGGAGGAGGTGCTCAAGGCGCTGAACGTTTATCAGACGCAACTGCACGATCTAACCCATCTCGTGGAGAGCGGCGACGAGGGCGACGTGCGAACCATACTGAGCGCCATCCGCGAGAGAAGGTTAGAGATGTTCCCTTGATTCCGTGAGCGCATCGCGCTCAGATCCCCAACGCAACCTTTTTGAGGTATAATACGTATACATATTGCTGGTTCTGGAAACGTCGAGTTTCCATGGAGCGCGCGTGTGACCAACGAAGCAGAGTGGATTCAACTGGCACGGGAGGGTGACCAAGCGGCGTTTGGTCGTCTGGTGGCGGCCTATCAAACGCCCGTTTACAATCTGGCCTACCGTATGCTGGGCAGTGCGGCGGAGGCAGAGGATGCGGCGCAGGAGGCGTTCTTGCGGGCCTATACTCACTTGAACAGTTACGACCCGCAGCGGCCTTTCAGTACTTGGCTGTTTTCAATCGCCTCCCATTACTGCATCGACCAACTGAGGCGTCGGCGGATCACCTGGCTACCGCTGGAGGACGAGTTTTCTCTGCCTGTTCGTTTCGCGAGCGCTAATCCCGGCCCAGAGGCCACAGCGGCGCGGCGAGAACAGCAGGATCAGGTGCAGCAACTATTGGACCTGCTCTCGCCGCCCGATCGGTCGGCGATCACGCTTCATTACTGGTACGATTATTCCTACCAGGAGATCGCTCAGATGTTGGGCCTGACGGTGAGCGCGGTGAAATCGCGGCTCTATCGCGCCCGGCGCGCCCTGGCAGAGAGGATGGAGGGCAAAGCCCTGTAGGGCCGTCGTCGCCCTGGGGAGGACGGATAATGAATTGTGAACAGATTGGCGAAATGATGTCGGCGCGGCTGGACGGCTGCCTCGACGATGCAGAGATGGCGATCCTGGAGAGTCACCTGGCCGCGTGCGACGCTTGCCAGGTCGCGTGGCGCAAGATGCAGGCGCTCGATCGGTTGTTTGCCTCCGCTCCGACGGTGCGCGCGCCGTCCCTCTTTCGCGTGCAGGTCATTGCCCGCATCAATCGCAGGGAGCAGGCGCGCCGGACGCTCGTCGGTGGAGCGGCGCTGGTGTTGGGGACGGTGGCCCTGGCACTGCTCGTGCTGGCGCCGCTCCCCTTTGGCTTGCTCAAGACACTGGGCATCACACCGGCGCTGATAGGCGGCGGGCCAGAGACGCTTGCTCAAATTCTATCTTTCCTGAACGCGCTGGCCCACACTCTGCTGGTATTAATCGAGCCATTTGCCATCCCTCTTGTCTTTCTGGGCTTGTGCAGCCTGGGCGCTGCCCTGGTGTTGAACGGTCTCTGGATAGGCGCAATGCGCCGTTTACGAGCGGCGTAGGTCGATGGCAGATTGTCCCAATCCGCCATTGCCGGTCGCTAAATTTTTCCAAAGGAGACATCCACGCCCCTACGGGGCACCACGAAGGACGAAAATGTAGGGCGGTTTTGCTAACCGCCATAGGGTCGGATAACGTGCAACCTCCGGTTGCCTGCCGACCTACAGAGTTATTTTCGGAGGAGATGTAGATGAACAAGATCACAATCGTATTGATGGCGTTTTTGCTGCTGGGCGGCACACTTGCCTGTGGCTTCACGGTGCGGGCGCCGGATATCGACATCCAGGTGCCCACGCTTCAAGTCGGCGAGATGCAGGATGAGAGACGCTCGATCCCTCTCGCCGGAGCCGAATCGGCTGCTGTCGAGATTCTCTTTGGCGCGGGCGATCTGGAGATCGAAGCGGGGACTTCTGACGAGCTCTTTTCCGGCCACTTTCGCTATAACGTCGAGCGGTGGGAGCCGCAGATAACCTACGACGATGACGTGCTGGTCATCAAACAAGGGGGGCATGAGGAGGACTGGGCCATTCCCACCGGGATGACCCGCAACGAGTGGGACCTGGAATTCTCACCCGAGATACCGCTTGAGATGGATATCACATTGGGCGCGGGGGAAGGATCGTTGGACTTCACCGGGCTGCAACTGGCGGCGCTCGACGTGGACATGGGCGCGGGAGATTTCACCTTGCGCTTTGACGAGCCGAACGAGATCGAAATGGAGCAGCTCACGTTGGACACCGGAGCCTCAAAACTGGAGGTGCGCCGCGTTGGGAACGCCAGCCCGAAGCGGGTAAAGCTGCAAGGCGGCGTGGGCAACATCACGCTGGACCTCACAGGGGCCTGGGCTCGCTCAGCCGAGGTGCGGATCACGACCGGCGTCGGCTCGCTCACGCTGCGTCTGCCCGACGACGTGGGTGTGCGGGTCGAGACGGAAGGCGGGCTGTCGCACGTAGAGTCGTCTGGACTCGAGCGCGAGGGCAATCTCTACGTCAACGATGCTTTTGGCGAGGCCGATTCAGAACTGCACATTACCATCACAACGGGCGTCGGCAACGTCCGCCTGATCGGAGTGTCCAACGACTAGGACCCCTACGGAGGTGCGAAAATGCACAGGCGAATCTTGAATTGGTTAATTGTGCTGCTGGTCGGGGTGCTGTTGCTTCCGGTCACGCCAGCGCTGGCGCTCCCCTACCGAGAGCGCAGCAAGCCGCCAGACGATGGCGTCATCGTCTGGAACGAGGATTACACGCTGGAAGAAGGCGAGGAATTGGATAGCGACCTGATCGTCTTTAACGGCGACGTGACGCTGGAGGCCGACAGCCGCGTCAGGGGCTCTGTCGTTGTCTGGGGTGGAGATGCCGACGTGGAAGGCACTATCGAGAAGGAATTAGTCGTCTCGGACGGGAACATAACTCTAGGCGACGACGCCTGGGTGGAGGGGAACGTCGTGTGCAGTTGGAATTGTGGCATCGAGCTGGGGGACGCCCGCGTAGAGGGGAGCATCATCGAGGGGATTTCCGCGCGCGGCCTCCCGTTGGATCGCTGGCGCGATGTGATACGAATGCCGCTCCTTATCCCGTCCTCCCTGATGAGGGTTTCTGGCCCGAGAGTAGCGCTGGAGTGGACCTTCGCGACCCTACGCAGCGTGACTACGATACTCGTCATCGCAGCGGTAGCGGGGCTGGTGGCGCTGATTTGGCCCCACCAGACGGCTCAGGTCGGGCAGGCCGTGATCGAGACGCCGTGGCCCAGTTTTGGCATCGGGCTGCTGACGGCCGCCGCCGCCGTCGCGCTCATCGTCGCGCTGGCGATCACGATCTGTTTTTCACCCGCTTCCTTTCTGGTGACGATCGCTCTCGGCGTGGCAGGGCTGTTTGGTTGGATCGGTATTGGCGGGCTGGTCGGGGAGCGGCTGATGCAGGCACTCAATGTGCGTGAGAGCGCGCCGCTGTGGACCGTCGGATTGGGGACGCTGGTCATCACGTTGATCGGCGCGGGATTGAGCACTTTCGTCTGCCTGGCGCCGTTTGGTTGGCTCATGATCGTCGGCCTGGGTTGCCTGGGATTGGGCGCTGTAGTGCTGACTCGCTTCGGCAGGACGCCTTTTGTCTATCCCTCCTCTCCTCCGTCGGCTCCGGTCGAAGCGCCCGTACCCTCTAATCTGCCAGAAAAAGAGACCGAGAACGACGAAACAGAAAACGTGTAATCGCGTGTCATCAAAAAAGCCGGCGAGATCTCGGATGAGATCTCGCCGGCTTTTTCGTCCGTTGTCTGTTAGATCACTTACTCTCCAGTTTGTCAATGAAACTCTCCAGCGTGTCGTTCCCCCGGACGCGCAGGCGCGGCAACTCGAATAAATTCTCCCGCGTGTGTGTCACACCCCACTCGGTCGTCACCGCCCCCCAGTAGCCCGCCGATTCGAGCACAGCGATCACGTTTGCGTCGCGCTGGCCGGAGGGGTAGCAGAAAAAGCGTGGCAGACGGCCCGTGTGGTACTCTATCGCCTCCTGGATGCCCAGGGTCTGGTAGACCAAATAATCGTAGGAACGGTTACGCAGGTCCACGTGATCCCGCCCGTGGGACTGGATGTCCATCCCCGCATCCGACATCTCTTTCATCTGTGCCCAGGTCATGTAACCCGGCGCCTCATAATGGGTCGGCGTGGCGAGCACAAAGAAGGTGCCCGTAAAGCCGTAATTCAGCAACATAGGGAACACGATCTCGTAGGCGTCCCGGTAGCCATCGTCGAAGGTGAGGATGACGGGTTTTTCCGGCAGCGGGTAGCCTGCCATCAGATAGAGGTACAGGTCGGTCAAGGTGATGGTGTGATAGCCCGCATCATCCAGGTATTGGAGCTGCGCTCTGAACGTTTCCGGTGAGACGGTCAGGTCGCGGCGATAGCGATCGGCGTCGGGCGGAAGCTCGGAGACATAATGGTACATCAAGATGGGCACTTGCGCTTCATCGGGCAAGACGATTGGCGTTGCAGTAGCAGTAGGCGCGGGATTGACCGACTTTTGGGGCGACGAATGACCTTCCTCAATCGGCTTGATGGTCTCGGGAACCTCCCAGTGACCGTGTGCCGGCCTGGAGATCGGCAGGTTGAGGACGGCAGCAAGGAGGATCACGTGAACTATCAGGACAGCAACATGCAATTTCGATTTTCTGTACATAGGTAGGGCGAGGGGTAGGATACCCCAGATGGAGCGATCTGTCAAGTAAGGATACGCGGCGTTTACATTACAACTCGATCACTGAGGATGACCTGGACAACACAGTCGGCTAGCAGGCTGTCGGAGAGAGAAAGGCTGCCCCTAAATCTCGACGTTTTCGAGGCAAAAATGGGGCATGAAGCCTCAATGTAGGCCAAAAAACTGCGCCTGAAGGGACGTTTCCTGCCAAAAACAAA
>DAOTUB010000013.1:0-10650 GCA_034437455.1 Anaerolineae bacterium
TTGACCAAAAAAGCCATGAAGGAGTTGGAAGAACGCTTTGACCGGTTATTGGGTTTGGAGAAGTGGTTTGTCCGTATTGAGCCTCTCCCTGTGTGATTTTGGGAGGTTTATTTTTCTGGAAACCCCTAAGCTACCGGAGGATCAGCGGATCATCGCCGAGCCGACCAAAGTCTATGCCCGTCCCAACGCGACGAGTTTTGATTGGGCCTATCTGCGCAGGGGTATCTCTGTCACGCTTAACAGAAGGACGGATGGGTTCTCGCAAGTGACGTACGAGGAGTTTGACCAGATGCCCGATCCTCAATACGTGACCATGTGTATCACCGGTTGGGTACTGGATGACGCGCTGTCCGACGTGAAGAAGCGACACTTTTTCCACCTGGAATTTCGCGGACATGCAGAAGCAGGCTGGACGGTTCACGCGGATAATCATTTGTTTACCCTGTTCTGGTCGCCGCTGACAGCTTTACCCGAGATCATCCATCCCCAGGATGAGTGGCTCAAGTTTCTATCGTAAACCATAACACATTCAGGAGGGAAAATGTATCCATCGATTCGAATCCCCAAAGCAGAATTCGAGGCGCGCGCGCAAAAACTGGTCGCCCACCTCGACGCTGAGAGTTTGTCGGGCGCTGTCCTGTTCGACAATTACTATGTGAGCTATTTCACCGACTTTGCTTTTATCCCCACCGAGCGCCCCATCGCTTTCGCCGTCAACACGCAGGGCGAGCGGGCGCTCTTTGTGCCGCGCCTGGAACTCGAGCACGCGCAGGGCGAGGCGCTGGTGGATCGCGTGGATCACTACCTCGAATATCCTGACGATCCGCACCCGATGGTCACGTTCAAAGACGTCCTGGACGACATGGGGATCACCGGCACGATCGGCGCCGACACCGACGGCTACCCCTGGATCCTGGGCTACCAGGGACCGAGCCTGTCTGAACTGACCGGCGCGGAGGTGGTCCGCGTCGGCGCATTTGTGGAAGCGCAGATGGCGGTCAAGAGCGACGCCGAATTGGCGCTCATCCGCGAGAGCGCCAAGTGGGGCAACCTGGCCCACCGGCTGCTGCAACGGTACACCCGCGTCGGCGCGACCGAGACAGAGGTGAGCCTGCGGGCCAGCCAGGAGGCGACGCTGGCGCTGGTGGATACCCTCGGGCCGCTCTATCGCGCGCGGAGCATGTTCTCGGATGGGGCAAGCGCCGGCTATCGCGGCCAGATCGGGCGCCACGCGGCCATCCCGCACGCGCTGGCGATGAACGCCGTCTTTATGGCGGGCGACGTGCTTGTCACCGGCGCGGGCGCGGCGATGTGGGGCTACCACTCGGAACTGGAGCGCACGATGGTCATCGGCCCGCCCAGCGACGAACAACGCTACTTCTTTGATCACATGAAGGCCGTCCAGGAGGTCGCGTTCGAGGCGTTAAAGCCGGGGGAACCATGCAGTGACGTGGATCGGGCCGTGCAGAGTTACTTTGAAGAGCACGATCTGATGGACTACTGGAAGCACCACTCCGGCCACGCCATCGGCATGCGCTATCACGAGGGACCGTTTCTCGACAGCGGCGATCACACGGTGATGCAGCCGGGGATGGTGTTTACCGTCGAGCCGGGCCTCTACGTCGAGGGGCTGGGCGGCTTTCGCCACTCCGACACTGTCGTCATCACCGAGAACGGCATAGAAATGATCACTTACTATCCTCGCGACATCGAGAGTCTGACGCTCCCGATTTAGCGCCAGTTGGGCGCCTGGATACCTGCACCAGGTTAACTTGACGCGCTGGCGTAGCGCCGCAGCCCAAAGCGGAACAGCGCCGACGCGCCGATAAATAACGTCATCGCCAGTATCACGCCGCCGATCAACATTCTGGCGGGCAGATCGCCGCTCAATGCCTGCGCCGGGACGGTCGTCATCATGCCCACCGGGATCACCCAGGTCAGCACCAGCCGCAGCCAGCCCGGATAGATTCCGACGGGGTAACGCGCCATCTGAAAAACGCCGTCAAAGATCCAGGTGAATAAAAAGCCAGGACTCTAGAAAACCAGGCCGGCAAAGGCGAGCAAGAGGGCGTACAAAATCGTCATCCCCGCGCTCAGCGCGAGCAGAAAGGTCGCCAGACGCGCCAGCGTCAGCGATTGTCCCAGTTCGATCGCGGCTATCCCCAGCACGCCCAACCCCAGGGCCAGGTCAACCAGCGCGAAGGGCCGCCAATACCGGAAGCTGGCCAGGAATTGCACATCTATCGGGCGCAGCAGTGTGAAATCGAATCGTCCGGTCCACACCTCGACGTCCATCCCGGTCAGCGCGTCCAGGCTCGGTCCGATGAACAGGCCGCGCAGCGCGTTGATGGTCAGGTAGACGCCCAGGAGCGCCAGCGTCGCGGGTAGATCCCAACCGCGTATCGTCTCCACCTGCCCGAATAGCACGACCACGCCCAACACGCCCGTCCCCACGGCCACTACTGGCCGCAGCAGCGAATGAAGAAAGCTGATCCAGAAATTGGCGCGATGAGCGAGTTCATTCTGAGCGGATGCCTCGGCAAAATGTCTGACGAGTCTCAAGTAACGCATCTTATCCTCCGACCGCTGAGTAATGCTTCAACCCCGTGCGCCACATCGCGACGAACAGGGCAAGCGTGATCCCCAGCCAGCCCGCCTGAAACGCAAACCCGATCCCCAACTCGACCCCATCCAATTGCCCGGTCAGCACCTCGACCGGGAAACCGATCATGTAGCGGAACGGCAACACCGTCGCCGCCTTTTGCATCAGATCGGGCAAGAGCGCCAGCGGCGCCACCTGCCCGGCGAGCAAAAAGACCAGCGAATCCTGGAGCGCCAGCAGCGCCAGCCAGTATCCCCAGAAGAAGCGGAGCGCCCACGCCATAGCCAGCGCCGGCACGAACGCCAGGCCGCCTCGCGGGGTGACGTGCAATTCAGGGCGCAATACCAGTGCCAGGATCGCCGCCATGGGGATCGCAAACGTCATGTAGACCACCTTGCTGGCAACATCGGACGAAAGCGCATCGTACAGAGAAGACAGCGGACGTAGCAGCAAGATGTTCATCTTCCCATCGCGGATCAGGTTCCCCACCGTCCAGTTCGTCTGCGAGTAGGTCAATTGGTTGACCAGGATCAGCACCAGGTAGTAGGCCACAAATTCGCCCCGCGTAAGCCCCCCGACCGTCTCTCCACTGGCAGCCGTCGACCAGACAAAGAGATAGATCAGTGGTGGGATCATCCACAGAAAAGCCAGCAGGAAAAAGAAGCTCCGGTGCTGCATCCACGAAAGCCACGTGCTCTTGATCAGCGCCCAACCGCCTCGGAAATTCATACGTCTCCCTCCTCATAGATCTGATCGATCACCGCCTCGATCGGCGGGTCCTCGACGGAAAGGTCAGCCACAGGCAGCGCGTTTAACAAGTGCGCCGTGATGGATGGCGCTTTGGAGCGGGCCACGCGCAGAGTCAACCGTCCGTTTTCGCGCTCGATGATCTCTGCGCCTGAGGGCAGCTCTAGGCCATCTCTGACTTGAGTGTTGCCCAGGGCCACGCGAATCAACTTGAACGGTGCTAATCGTTCCGCCAGCTCGCTCAACTCGCCGTCGTAGAGCAGGCATCCGTGGTGGATGAGGATCACCCGGGGGCAGAGCGCCACCACGTCGGCCATATAGTGGCTGGTGAGGATCACCATCACGCCGCTGCGACGGTTGTATTCGGCCAGAAAGCGCCGCAGGCGACCCTGCATCGAAACGTCCAGCCCCAACGTCGGCTCGTCGAGGAACAGCACCTGGCCGGTAGAGCAACCCGGCCACCAACTCGCACTTCATCCGCTCGCCCAGCGAAAGATTGCGCACTGGCCTAGTCAACAAGTCCTGCATCTCCAGCAGCTCGACCAGTTCATCCAGCGTGCGCTCGAACTCGGCAGGCGGCACGCGATAGATCTCGCCCAACACGCGAAAGGTGTCCAGCGGCGGGATCTCCCACAACATCTGGCTCTTGTTGCCCAGCACCATGCTGATGCGCCGCAGGTAATCGGCCCGGCGCTCCCACGGTGTGAATCCCAACACACGCGCCTCGCCCGCTGTCGGATAGAGCAGGCCCGCGAGCATCTTGAGCGTGGTCGTCTTGCCCGCGCCGTTCGGCCCGATAAAGCCGACCATCTCGCCCGCCCCGACGGTAAAGCTGATGTCGCGCACCGCTGCCACCTCACGGTAGGTGCGGCGCACCAGGCTCTTGAGCGACGCCGCCAATCCCGGCTCACGCTCTGGCACGCGATAGGTCTTGGAAAGGTTGTTTACGAGGATTTGATTCACCATTTTACTCCGCAATGACCTTGTACCGAAGCCACACGCTTCCCCCGGCTTGAACCTGGGCGGAGATCAGCTTCAGCCGGGTTGGCCACTGGTCGGGTTTCAAGGCGGGCGCGTCGAACAGCGAGGGGTCTCGCTGCCGCCGATGATGGCCGGGAGAAACTCGACGTTGATCTCGTCTACTAACCCGGCGCGCAGGAGCGCGCCGTTCAGCTTGCCCCTGGCGGTCGAGAGAACGCTTGTCACCCCCAGTTGAGCCCCCAATTTCTCCAACGCCAACAGGAGATCAACTCGCTCCTCCCCGGTGACCAGGTAGGGGATGTCCTCGCGCCGAAGGTAGACCAGATACTCGGCTGGCGTGTGGCGAGCGACAAATACGAGCAGATGCCAGCCTTCCCAATCCGGCCCGAAAACCGCGCCGTCCTTGATCCACTCTCGGACGCGACCGCGACCATCCACCACCGTGAACCATCCCTGGTGGCCCGGACGCTGGACAATGGTCTCTGGCAAAAAGTCCTGGTACAGCGATTCAGGAGCGCCCTCGAAAGATTGGAGCGGAGAGGGCACGTCCTCTTCCCTCACAAAAGACCCACTTCCCTCCAACGTGGCCTGTGGCTCGTGGGTGAACTTGAGCCATTCGAAGGCGCGGCTCTGTTTCTCTTCATCCAGCTTTTTCCACCGCTCATCTCCCCACAGTAGGAGTACATCAGGAGAGACAGCGATTCTCCCATCCACAGAAGCGCTCGAAAAAACGACAACCTTTGGTCTGTTCATCAATCTTCTCCTCCGAAAATAGATCTGTTACCAATTTGCGTCATTCCGAGCGACCGAAGGGAGTCGAGGAATCTCCACTTTCGCAAGCAAAACCACCGGGGAGATTCCTCGACTCCACTCCGCTGCGCTCCGTTCCGCTCGGAATGACGAGTGCCTGTAGCGGTTAAACAAAACCGCCCTACATTTTCGTCCTTCTGGGTGAACCGAGTTCATGGTGACTCCTCTAGTTTAGATTCTGCATCTATTATACAACCTTGGTGGGCTATTGGAGGGTTGCATGAAAAACGCAACGCTAAACCGAATGCGTCGCATTATCGACGGGGAAGTTGAGGGAAATCGACTATAGGAGCTAAAAATGGCGACTTTTGCAACTTGAACTCGCGACAAAAAGCTCCGCCGTGTCCATTTGTTCCTCTATTCGCACAACCTTGGTAAACAAGTGGAGGGTTACGCAAAATGCAGGGGCGATCTTGAGGAGCAACACCTTGTAGAACGTCAAGGCTGCTTTTGTCGTTGGTACATCATCTCCCCCAATTGAGCAATGATGTCCATCGCGCGCTGCTCGTGCTCGGCCAGTGTCGAAAGCCACTGGTCGGCGGCGGAGTAAATATCTTCGTCTGGACGTGGGGTGTCCAATACCTGGCGCAGATCCCCGCTCCCACCTCGATCCAGGTGGAGCAACATGCGCAGGATAGCTATCACGCCATACCCGGCTTGACGCAACATTCGGATCACCCGCAAGCGGCCGATCTCGGTTGCACCGTAGAGTCGGTACCCATTGCGTGGATCTCGGGGAACTTTTATCAAGCCATTGCGCTCCCAATTGCGCATTGCTGCGGTCGTAAGCCCCAGCAACTTGGCGGCTTTGCCGATGTGCAGAGGCCCGGCAGTAGTGTCTGTGGCAACACCCTGGGACCACCGTTCGAGGAGCTCCGCCGCGGCCTCGGCTTGAGATCGCTCGGCTTGCACCAATGCTCGGTGGCGATATGCCTGCTCCAACGCACCGCCCAAGTCACCCGACGCGGCTCGCCGCACCAACACGGACGCCGACTGCCTGATTTCTTTCCCAGGCCAAGGGCCTTGCAACACCAATCGCGCCAGACGCATCTGTTCGAGATGCGCTTGGGTAAACAGACGATAGCCACTAGGTCCGCGAGGGATCGGCGGCAAAAAACCCCACTCCTCGTAGCGTCGGACAGTATTGGGATGAACATTGACCGCCTTGGCGATGTCGGAGGTGAGTAAGTAACGTGATTTTTTCATACCTGGTCCAGGTGAGGGCACGACGCCTAGATATGGGCACGTACACGCTGCACATTTCTTCGCGATTTCTCACCACTGCGTGAGAAAAAAGGATTATACATTCTCCTGCCAAGATGGTCAACTTTGTATGTGCTCACTGATCCCCTGGATTCAGTATATTGGTTGAACTTGACCATTCTGTAGAGTAATTGTGTAATCTAACCGTTGGGTACAACAATAAATAACACAACAAAAGGTAGATGCCACTTATGACACAAAAACTAGTCTTGATCAATCCCGTGAACCCGACACGCACCGGGTTGACAGTGAACCGTAGTTCGCGCTTCCCCCCGATTGGTCTGGGCATTGTCGCAGCCCTGACGCCCGAATCCTGGGAAGTGGAACTGGTAGATGAAAATTGGGAATCGTTTACGTATCGAGATGCCGATCTGGTGGGGATCACGGCTTTCACTGCCTCGGCTCGGCGAGCGTACGAGCTCGCCGCTATCTATCGGGATCAGGGTGTTCCTGTGGTGATGGGTGGCATCCATGCCTCCATGTGTCCCGAAGAGGCCTGCCGCTTCGCGGATGCTGTGGTCATCGGTGAGGCGGAGTCGGTCTGGCCGCAGGTGATGGCAGATGCGGAGGCAGGCCAACTCCAGGAGATCTACCGCGGGGAGTGGTCAGATCTGGCAGGACTGGTGCACCCTCGCCGCGATCTGTTCCACCCCGGTTATGTGTTCGCCTCCGTACAGACCTCCCGCGGCTGCCCGATGGATTGCGAGTTCTGTTCGGTCACGGCCTTCAACGGGCGACGCTATCGCCGCCGTCCGCCGGAGGAAGTACTCGACGAGCTAGAGACGATCCCCCAGAAGATGCTCTTCTTCGTGGATGACAACATCATCGGCTACGGCAACAAATCACGGGAGCAATCGCTGACGCTTTTTCGCGGAATGGTGAAGCGTGGACTGGACAAGTTGTGGTTCTGCCAGGCGTCGCTCAACTTTGCCGACGATGAGGAAGTGCTACATTGGGCAGGTCGAGCGGGGTGCAAGATGGTGTTCCTGGGATTGGAGGCGGAGGAGGTAGACGGACTGGTGGAGGTGAACAAACGACTCAATCTCCAACGCGGGGTAGAGAGCTACGACGAGGCATTCCGCCGCATCCATCGGGCGGGCATCGCCGTTCTGGGCGCGTTTATCTTTGGGATGGACGGCGACACGCCGGAGAAATTACACCGACGCGCCAACTATATGATTCGCAGCGGAGTGGACGTAATGCAGACGACTTATCTGACCCCATTGCCAGGGACCCGGCTCTTTAACCAGCTCCAGAGCGAGGAGCGCCTGCTCTACACCGATTTTCCCCGGGATTGGGATCGTTACGACATGACCGAAGTGGTCCATCGGCCCAAAGGAATGAGCCCTGAAGCCCTCTCGCAAGCGATGCACGAGAGCAATGAACGCATGTACGCCTGGCCTGTGCTGATGCGCAAGGCGATGCACACCTTCTGCGAGACCCGGAATCCAGTGGCGACGATGTTCGCCTGGCAATCTAACCGTAACTACCGCAACGTATCCTTCGCGCCAGACTAACTCAACCGTAAGCCAGGCGCAAACTTGGCGTAATCGAAACGTCTCCCTCTCGTCCAGCAAAACTGGCCGAAATATGGTAACATATAGTAACGCTCGTTTCAAGGAGGGTTGCTATGTTTGCCAGACGGTTCCAGCGCCGTCGTCTGACAATTCTACTGTTCATCCTCTCGTCCCTGGCCCTGTTCAGTTTCTGTGAGTGGCTGTTCGCCGACCTGCCCGCGCCGGAGGCGCTCACCGCTCGCGCCTCCACCGGCACGGCCAAGATATACGACCGCAACGGCCAACTTTTGTACGAGATCCTAGACCCCCGCACAGGCTCGCGCACCCGCGCTGATCTGCTCGACATTCCCATCTATCTGCAACAGGCTACCATCGCCACCGAGGATGCCACCTTCTACACCAACCCCGGCGTCTCGTTGTGGGCCATCGCCCGCGCCCTGTATCTGAACACTCGCCAGGGGCACGTCGTCTCCGGCGGGAGCACCATCACGCAGCAGGTGGCCCGTCTGGTGCTGATGGATCCCCAGGAGCGCGCCCAGCGCACCTTGATCCGCAAGCTGCGCGAGGCGATCCTAGCCGTGCGCCTCTCCCGGGCCTACGACAAAGATACCCTGTTGGAGATGTACCTCAACGAGACCTATTATGGCAACCTGGCTTATGGCATTGAGGCGGCGGCGCAGATTCACTTTGGGGTGCACGCCCGCGATCTCGACCTGGCCCAGTGCGCTTTGCTGGCGGGACTGCCCCAGGCTCCGGCTGTCTACAATCCACTGGTGCATTACGACGCAGCCAAGGCGCGCCAGCAGATCGTGCTGGGGCTGATGGTGAAGCAGGAATTTATCACGCAGGAACAAGCCGATTTGGCTTATGCCGAGCCGCTACACTTCACCGGCCCCATCGACGCTATCCGCGCTCCCCACTTTGTCGCCTACGTGCGCAATCAACTGGAGGAAACCCTGGGCCACGAGACCTTGCTGGCTGGCGACTGGCGAGTCACCACCTCGCTCGACCTCGATCTCCAGCAGCGCGCCGAGGCCATCCTCCAGCGCCGCCTGGCCGACATCGAGGAACACGAGGCGACCACCGGCGCGCTGGTGGCGCTCGATCCGGCGACGGGCGAGGTGTTGGCGATGGTCGGCAGCGCTGACTATGCCGATGCCTCCATCGACGGCGCGGTGAATGGTGCGACCGCCCTGCGCCAGCCCGGCTCGACGATGAAGCCCCTTTTATACGCCTCTGCCTTTGAGCGCGGCTGGACGCCAGCCAGCGTGGTGCACGACATCCGTACGGCCTTTGTCACCGCCGAGGGCGAAACCTACGTCCCGGCCAATGCCGACGCCATTTACCACGGCCCGGTCACCCTGCGCGAGGCCCTGGCGAACTCGTACAACCTGCCCGCCGTCATCCTCCAGAAGCGCGTTGGCACCGATGTCCTCCTGGACACCGCTCACGCCTTTGGCCTCGACACCCTGCGCGGCGCGCAACGCTACGGCCTGACTCTGACGCTGGGCGGCGGCGAGGTCACTCTCCTGGACATGACCGCCGCTTACGCCGTGTTCGCCACAGGCGGAATCCATCGCCAACCCGTCGCCATCCTCGACATCACGTCCTTAAGCGACGGTATGCCCTTCGCTGACTCGCTGACTCGCTCATTCGCCGACTCGCAGGTACTCAGCTCCCAGGCCGCCTACCTCGTCACCGACATCCTCTCCGACAACGACGCCCGCGCCCCGACTTTTGGATTGAATAGCTCGTTACTTCTATCACGGCCAGCCGCGGCCAAGACGGGCACCACGAACAAATGGCGCGACAACTGGACTGTCGGCTACACGCCCGATCTGGTGGTGGGGGTATGGGTGGGGAACGCCAGCGGCGCGCCGATGCGCCACGTGTCGGGTCTCAGCGGGGCGGGCCCGATCTGGCACGAGTTTATGGAAGTGGCCCACCGGCCCCTCCCTGTCCACGATTTTTCTGTGCCCGAGGGCCTCGTCTGGCGTGACATCTGCCCGCTCAGCGGACATTTGGTCGGGCCGGATTGTCCCTACTCCCGCCGCGAGGTGTTCATCGCCGGGACCGAGCCGCAGACCGAGTGCGACCAGCACGTGACCGTGTCCATCGACCGTCGCACAGGTGAGCCAGCTACAGCCTCCACCCCCGCCGACGCCGTGGTCGAGAAGATATACTGGGTCCCCCCGCCCGAACTCCGCGAGTGGGCGCGCACCCACGACATCCCGCACCTCGCCAGTCTGTCGACTCGCTTATCCGCCGATTCGCCGATGCGCCAACTCGTTGCCTTGACCAGTCCCGATCCTGGCGCCGTTTTTACCCTGGCCTCTTTTATGCCGCGAGAACACCAGCGCATCGAGGTGCAAGCGGAGGTCTATACCGAGGAGTGGCCGCAGCGCGTCACCCTGTACGCCGACGGGCAGGTCTTGGCCACTCTGAGCCAACCGCCGTACCGCGCCCTGTGGACGCTGGAGGCCGGGGAGCATACTTTCCACGCTTTGGCCGTGGCTCACGATGGTAGCCTGATCCGCAGCGAGCCGACGACGGTGTTCGTGGAGACAGAACAGTAACAGAAGAGCGAAGGAGATAACACAATGCTAGCAGGCTGTCGGAGAGAGAAAGGCTGCCCCTAAATCTCGACGTTTTCGAGGCAAAAATGGGGCATGAAGCCTCAATGTAGGCCAAAAAACTGCGCCTGAAGGGACGTTTCCTGCCAAAAACAAA
>DAOTUB010000014.1:0-8190 GCA_034437455.1 Anaerolineae bacterium
CGATATTCCTTGTGCAGCACCATCTGAGCCGAAAGCCCGCGATGGATCGAGGGAGCCGACGCCGAAGTGCCCAGAAATACGACCTCAATCATACGCCTCCCCCTTCACGAGCAGCGTTCCTGGCACATCCGGTTCGCCCTCGACGTTCAACTCTCGATCCAGAAATTGCCGCACCACCCAGACGTTGGTCAACAAATGCCGGGTCACCTGCGAGGTGATTACCTGGGACTCGCCCGCCGCCAGGGCCATCGGCAACACCAACTGATCGCTCAGATGTGGATCTGCCGGCTTGCCGGTGCGATGATGAGCCAATAGCTCATCGCAGGCTGTCTCGGCCACCCGCTCAGCCGGCAATCCCTTGCGTCCGTAGGCGGTAAAGCCAGCGATAGTGCGTGCATACTTGGCAAAAAGAAAGATACCGGCGCCCGGACCCGTTCCGCGCAGTCGGCGCGGCTCCATCTCCGCCCGGATCCCGGCCTCTGCCAGCACGTTGTGGGCACGAGCGGCCATGCGCTGCGAGATGTGAGCGGGCAGGTTCGTCACCACCGCCATCCCCCAGACGCGCTCGAGTTCCCCGCGCTCGATCAAAGAGATGGCAGCGAGTTCCCCGCTCCGTCCTGCGATCTGGACGCGGATATCCCCACCCCCGGCCGGATAGAACCCCCAACGCGCCAATTCCACCTCGGCGTGCAGGCCCATCCGCGCCATGGTGGGAAGGAAAACGTGCTCCAGGTAAGAGACCGATGGCGCCCAGGGTACGTGCGTGCCGCCCCGCAACACCAGGCGCGATCCTCCGTCGGCCAGCGCCAGGGGCAGGAGCACCGTCTGTAGCACCAGCCCGACCGATCCGGCGCTGCCCCCTCGGGCCGCCTCGGCCACGTCAAACGTATACTCGCCAGAGCGGGCCGGGCCTCCGGGGAGAAAGGCGAGCGTCTGAGAGCCTAAAGCAGCCCCCTCCAGACGCGCCTGGCACACGGCAGCGGCGGCCCGTACAGCCGTGAGGTGTTGCGGTCGCAAGCCCGGCTTTTTGCGCCCGGCGCGGATGCGCTCAATGCGCACCGGCTGCTCGGTGAGCGCCGCCAGCGTCAACCCTGTGCGCAGAATCTGCCCACCGCCCTCGCCGTGCGAGCCATCAATCACTATCATCGTTCCCTCGCGTGTATCTTCTCAATAACTTGGGGTGAATCTGTTCGTAGTGCGCACTGAAGTGCGCTTTTAGGGGCGCTGAAGCGCCTACTACGAACAAGCCCCCGGTTTATTGAGAAGATACCCTCGCGTCCCTGTTCAATTCGCCCAAAGGGCGTACCAACCTACTTTTCCATCTCGCGCAGCGCCTCGTAGGCCAGGCGCGTGCGAGTCTCAGGCCAGCCCGGCTCGGTGATGGCCCACCAGTACTGCTCGTTCTCCTCCGTCCAATTGGGGTCGGCGATAGAGATCACAGTCATCAACCCGATCCAAGACGACCAGTGTTTCCTGGCATAGCGATAGGCCCGCACCAGATAATCGGCCTGCTGCTCCTCGGTGACGGCGTGCCAGGCATACTCGGGGTGCACCGGGTCGATGGTCCAACCCATCTCCAGCACCGCGATCTGTTTGTCGCCGTCGCCGTAGCGCAGCATGATGGCTCGCGCATCCTCGACGTGGCGGAAGCAGAAAAAGTGATGGCCGCCATACCCCAGTTCTGGATCGGCGGCGTCACCTGGATCAAGCTCCGGCGGCGCTTTGTAGCCAGGGGCATTGACTCCCAACAGGTCAAAGTACGGCGCCGCTCCGGCCTCGTACATGCCGATCAGGTACTGAATGTCGGGCATGGCCTCGGGCGGGCCACTGCCGGTGGGCGAAAGTCCCGCCGAGATAACCAGCGCATCCGGGTCGGCGGACTTGACGCCGATGTAGCAGGCGCGCAAAAGTTCGACGTACTCCACCGGGTCAGGGGGCCACCCACCCCACTCGCGGGCCAGGTTCGGCTCGTTCCACACCTCGTAGGCCTGCACGCGCCCCCGGTAGCGCTCGGCCAGAGCGTGGCAGAAATCCCCCAAGTCCTGTGGATTTTCTGGGGGGCCGTTTCCGACGTCATCGCCCCTGGAAGACACAGCCCACACCGGCTCGCTGTCAAGGCGAAAGAGCACGTTCAAGCCCATCTCTTCGGCGTCGGCGACGATGAGATCGGTGAAATACCAGTCGTACTCCCCCTTGACGATGCCCTCAACATCCCTCCAGCCCACGTTCTGCTTGATCCAGGTGAAACCGGCGTCGCGGACCAATTCCAGATCGCGCGCCATCTCTCCCTTGTGCCACTTGTTCAGAAAAACCTGCATACCGTACTCGGGAGAAGATAGGCGCGCGCGGGGCCACGAGGTTGGCGTAGGTGAAGCCGAAGAAATGGCAGAATTCAAATTCCAAAACCCCAACCTCAAGGCCACGAGCAAAAGCCCGATCACCAACAACGCCGCTCTCACATGGGGAGGGCTGGCGGCCCGCTGTTGCCTGGGGGACTGGTCATTATTCATTGGCTCATTGTTCATTGACTAGGGTTTCGGCATCGCGCCGATGACGCTAAAAGCCGGACGGGGCGCACCGTTAAAATCTATGAGCGCGTAGGGAGCATTGGGGTCTTCGGGGCCCCACCCCAATTGCGAATAGTTCAGGTTCCACAGGAACGCCAGACGCACAAAACCCCATTCCCGCATCAACTGGAACGCTTCCGCGTCCCACTGAGCTTGTTCCTCCAGGGTGTTATCGATCGCAAACCCAAAACCAGGTGGATACACGTCCGGATAGCCAGGGAACCCTTCAGAGGTCGCCCATCCAAACTCGGTGATGCAAAGCGGCTTGTCGCTTCCCGCAGCCGCGATGCGCTCGTGGTAGCCCCACAGAGTGGATTTGAAGGACCAACTGTGGTCTGGATCGTCGAAAGGCCCGCGAAATTGCGCGGTGGGATCGTTGTACCCCTCATCCCACGCCACGTTGGGCGGCATATTGATCCCATTGTGATGCGCGCCCACACAATCGCAGGAGTCGAGGAAACCGGCAGCGATCATCTGGTCGAAATATACAAAATCGTCCCGGATAATCGGGCGACCCTCGGGTGGACATTCGGGGAAGGACACGTTACAGTTGACGCCTGTAGGAGAAAGCGCGCCGCTGACGACGATGATATTGGGATCGAGACTCTTGATCGTTCGATAAGCCAACCGCAGCATCTCGACATATCGCTCCGCGCTGACTCCCTCGGCGGTATCCCACTCACGGTCCAAGTTTTGCTCGTTCCAGACCTCGATGGCGTGGATGCGGCCCTGGTAACGCTCCACCAGACGGCCCAGGAAATCGGCCAAGACCGTCAGGTCGTCCGGCGGCGCTCCCTGGGGATCTGCATCAGAATAGGTGGGACGCGACCAGGCAGGCGCATCCACCACGCTGAACATGACCTTGATGTCGCGCTCATTGGCGGCGTCCACCACCGCGTCAAAGCCGCTCCAGTCCATCTCGCCCGGCGTGTCCTCGAAATGAGCCCAGCGCACCTGCTGCTTGACCCAGCCCAAACCGAGACTTTCCACCTGCCCCATCCAGTAATTGATGTCTCCCCCTCCCGTACCGTTGATGGCGATACCATAACCAAAGACTTCCTCCTCTACCGGGACGGTGGGAGGAGCGGCCGCAGTCGTGGAAGTAGGTTGGACGGCCATCGCTTGAGTGGTAGGCGTGGGGGCAACGATCTCCTCAGTTGTTGGCGTGGCTTCTGCCGTCGGCTGCTCCTCCTCGCCGCTGCCGGGGCCAAACCAACCGTACCAGGTACAGAATCCTCCCGCAATGACGAGAACGAGCCAAACAGCAACGATGATATAGAGCCGCTTGCCGCTCAGACCTTGATTGCCATACGAGTAACCAGACATTGTGACCTCCTTGAACAGGCCGATGGGCAAAGGGGTTCGGCTGTAGCCGAACCCCCTCTTACGGAGATTTTCTTTTTACCAGGGGAGACTAGAGTAGAAACGCACGTTAGTCAAAAAGACACCAACCAAAGTAATCACCAACACGCTATCCCCAATGAAATCATTTTTCCAGCCTCCATTCCTACCGCCATCAGTATAGCACAGTCTACAATCCCAGTCAACGGACATCAGCGCGTCCCCAGCACGTTGTGGAGCGTATCGCAGGCCGGGCAACTACCGCCTGGACGAATGATGGCGTAACCGTCTTGGGGGTCATAACCGTAACGGGAAAAGTCAATGTTCCAGACGATGATGCAGCGCACCATCCCTGTATTGACGCTCAATTGAACCGCTTCGGCCAACCAAGCAGCCTGTTGAGCGTTGTTCGTACCTCGCGCCCAGCCAAAGGCGTCGGAAAACCCTGGTACTCCCTCTTGTGAGGCGTAACCCATTTCAGTGTAGAACAACTTGCGCGCCCCGCCGAAGGTGTTGTAATACATCTCGGTTTGAGGCAAGAAAAACCAGGAATGGTGCGTACTGGCAGGATTGGCCGGGTGGCCGCTGCGGGCCGAGGGCGAGGTAGCGCCTGAATTGTGGTGCGCGCCGATATAGTCCATACAGTTCACCGCACCGGCGTCGCGCAACCCCGCCATCCACGGCGCATCGTCACAATTCCCTCCGTTGGGTTGACAGCCGCCTCCGAACGAGCCTGTAGGCGCCGGCGCGCCGCTGATGACCGCTGTGCCAGGATTCGCGGCCTTGATGGCGCTGTAGGAAGCACATAGCAAGTTCGTATACGCTTGCGGGCTGATATGGCCCATCTGCCATTCGCGGTCAATGTTCGGCTCGTTCCAAATCTCAATGGCGTCTGCTCCGGCCGCCGCCAGGCCAGCCACCCAGTTGGCATATTCCTGCTCGAAACCAGATTCAGTGACCATGCCGGCGCTGCCCAGGGCGCTCAACTGAACCTTGAATCCCTTGGCATGCGAGGTCGCGATGATGCCCGAAGCATCCTGCCCAAAGTGCACCTGCACCTTGGTCCAGTTCATGCCGGCATAGTGCATCTTGTCGGCGTAGGGAAGTCCCGTATCGCGGACGTGGCCGCCCAACTCGAACGAGCCGCCGCTGATCGGCGCCACGACGACGGACGGCGCATCCGCCACCTCACCGGCCCGGATCACGACCGTGAGAGGACCGCCAAAAAACCCCTCCGTCCGCTTCATCCGCCAGGAGCCGGTGTAGCGACCGGCCTCGGCCGGGGCTTTCATCTCCACGCTGATCTCTACCTCGTCGCCAGGCTCGACCGCGCCCACCTCGACGCTATCCGGCGCGCCCATCTGCTCGCCGCTGGAAAAAGCCAGGACGGCATCCTCCGGCCAGGCGCAGGTCCCAGAATTGCGCACGCGCCAGGTCTTTTCGAACACTTCGTCGTTGTCCAGTTGTGTGTCGTCGGGAATGGTCACGTCAGCCACGTAACTGGCATCAAGGAAGGCTTCATCAGAAGCAGCCATCGCGGCGGTGGACGTAAGCGCTCCCCCGCCCCCGATACCTGCCGTAGACGTAAGCTCTTCCGTAGGCGTGATCGGCGCTGTCTCTGTGATCACACGCTCCACGATCTCAGGCTCCGGCTCGCCCACGGTGATCGCGACCGAACCGTGATCAAAACCTGCAACCGCCGCGCTGACAGTATACACGCCGGTCTCGACAGGCGCCATCCAGGCGTAACTCGGCTCGGTGAGCGCAGATACCTGCCGCTCCATCACTGTTTCGGCGCTGGCAACCGTCCAGGTTATCTCCATCTCCTGGCCCGCAGGAGCAGCGGCGGTCGCGCGATAATTCGTCACGGCCTCAACGATGCCCTCCGCATTGCCGGGAGCGAGGGCGTCGGCCACGGCGATGCCGCCCAGATGATACCGATCGGCCCAGCGCAACTTGACCAAGAGATTGGCAGCCGTGCCGAGCCATACAGTGTGGGTTCCTCCGTCATCGGCTCTGTACTCCAGGCGATAGGTGCCCGCGGCCTGATTGGGCGCAATGCTCAACAGTGTCCCAGACAGACCAAACTCCACCTGCGTATTCGGCTCGACCCGGTACAGGCCGCCGAGAGCCACGATCTGTCCAAAGGGGGCCAGCGCCTGCTCTAACGAGAGATAGTTGACTTGGCTCCCCTGCTCCGCGCTGAGAGAGGAGATCAGCATGCGGAGTTTATCCCGCGGCACCTGGGCCGTCGCCCAATCGAGCAATCGCTGCGCCTTGCCTCCCTCGACGTAAGCTGTTGGATCGATGGGGAAAGAGATCTTGAGGGCGTCGGCGGCGGCGCCCATCGCGGCCCAATCGTACCCGCCCGTATCCCACCCGCCATCGGCGGGCGCTGGTTCTTCGACGGCGACGGTCAACCGCAGCCCCTCGGCGTGAAGGGCATCGGCCAACGCGCGGATAAAGGCCGTGTAAGCATCCCGCTCTTCCGGTGCAACGCCCCGATAGTCCACGTCTATGCCATCAAAGCCCCTTAAAGCACAAAATTGTACGATGTTGGCGACGTGGGCATTCTGAATATCAGGCTCCGCCAGCAGGTCAGAAAGCAGCCCCCGGTTGACGGTCGCGCCAGGGGCCCAGTTACGCAGTGTAGGGAGCACGGCATAATCCATCCCGGCATCTGGTGGGATCAGGTTCACCGGCTCGCCCGCAAAGCCGCCCATCGTGCCCAGAAGCAGCCCGCTGGGGTTTAGCTCATCGAACAGATTGATACTGCTTACACTGTCATTTTCTCCCAGATACGTGGAGACGGTCGCCGTGATCAGCTTAGCCCGCTGGACCACCACGACAGAGGCCGGCACCTCGGTCACCCAGGCGCGAATAAACTCGTGCTCGGCGACCTCGGTATGAAGCTCGCTGCCCACCCATTCCCAGGCCTCACCCGTCCAGGTATAGAGATCGAGCGTCTCCCACGGTTCCGCGTTGTTGGGTATCACCACGTCGATCATCATCGGCTGTGAAGCATCGCCGCGCGTCTCGATCTGATAATAAGGGCTTTTCACAGCCATATGATCCGGCAATTTCTCGACCGCCTGCCGCAGTGCAGCTCCGGCCGAGCCTTCCAGAAACTCCAGGCGCGATACGGCATCCAACTGCACCCGCAAGCGGTCGGCAAAGGTCTCGGGATTCACGCCCAACGTCAGGCCATCGGGGTGAGAGATAGAACTATTCTCGGCGTTGAGAGTAGTGTAGCCAGTGAGTCCCAGTCGTTTCGGAAGCGCAACAGGAGGCAGGAGCAAGACAGCGATGACCAACAGAGCACCCAAGACATAGAGCCAGGGGCCGAAGCTGATTTGCTCGCGAACCTGGATCAGAGTAGCTTGAAACCGCTGACCGAAAGACGGCACAGCCTGGTAGTGATCTGCACCGCTAGGGGGGGGATCTAGCCCCAGTGCGGTACTCGTCGTAGTGGTTACAGCTTTCTGGGGCGGTTTTTCCTCCGGCGCTTTTTCCTGTGGCGCAGTTGTCACAACCTCGGGCGGCGGATCGCCTGGCAAGTGAAAGCCTCGCTCCCGCAGTCGTTCCTTGAGATCGGCCAGCGACTTGGCGCCAAAGCCCTTCAAGCCAAGCAGGGCCTCGTCTCCTTCTTCAAGAGCAGCCAATACGTCGCCGACGGTATCAATGCCTCCCTCAAACAACGCGTTCCTGGCACGGGTGGAAAGTCGCAGTTCCGCGATAGAAGAGTAAGTCGGGATTGTCATAAAACCTCCTCAACGTGCTACGCTCGCATGGCGGGAAATAGCAACATGTAAAAATGCCACGAACCTACTTGTGCAGCAGTTTCCAGCATTTCCCATCTACGAACGGCGCGTATTCTAACACAAGCAAGGTCTTTTGGCAAACATCTAACTTCCAGGCCGCTTTTCAATTCTGAAACGTTCCCTCACTCGAATGCAAAACAAGGCCCCCCCCTTCAAAAATCATGGACTTTCGTCCAGCAAGATTTAGACCTCTCGAGCGTGTTCCCTGCTCCCCCCAGAAGTAGGGGGTAACGAACCCGTATGGCCGCCACAGATAGGGCTGCGAGCGAACGAACCGACCATATCCGATATGATCAGCTTACACTATCACACCATTTGACTCGTTTCCAGCACTCTAGCAGGCTGTCGGAGAGAGAAAGGCTGCCCCTAAATCTCGACGTTTTCGAGGCAAAAATGGGGCATGAAGCCTCAATGTAGGCCAAAAAACTGCGCCTGAAGGGACGTTTCCTGCCAAAAACAAA